>NZ_CTEJ01000002.1:1502500-1662500 GCF_001282625.1 Lascolabacillus massiliensis | reverse complement strand
TAGCTCTACCTCATGTAAGCTCATTATCCGAGGCTGCACCTAAATGCATTTCGGGGAGTACGAGCTATCTCCAAGTTTGATTAGCCTTTCACCCCTACCCTCAAGTCATCCGAAAACTTTTCAACGTTTACCGGTTCGGTCCTCCATTTTGTGTTACCAAAACTTCAACCTGCTCAAGGGTAGATCACTTGGTTTCGCGTCTACTCCTGCTGACTATACGCCCTATTAAGACTCGCTTTCGCTGCGGCTCGGTACCTTAGATACTTAACCTTGCCAGGCAAGAGTAACTCGTAGGTTCATTATGCAAAAGGCACGCCGTCATCCCTCAAGGGGACTCCGACCGCTTGTAAGCACATGGTTTCAGGGTCTATTTCACTCCTCTGTTCGAGGTTCTTTTCACCTTTCCCTCACGGTACTGGTTCACTATCGGTCTCTGGAGAGTATTTAGCCTTGGCGGATGGTCCCGCCGGATTCACGCAAGATTTCTCGTGCCCCGCGCTACTCAGGATACTGATAGGCTTAAAAAATGAGTCGTGTACGGGATTTTCACCCTCTATGATGCAACTTTCCAGATGCTTCCACTTCACTTTTGTCTTGCCATGTCTCAGTCCTACAACCCCGATACTGCCGAAACAATACCGGTTTGGGCTTCTCCCGTTTCGCTCGCCACTACTCCGGGAATCACTATTTGTTTTCTCCTCCTATGGGTACTTAGATGTTTCAGTTCCCCACGTTTGCCTTCCGCTTATAACGGAATGATACGATACTATCATATCGGGTTGCCCCATTCGGAAATCTGCGGATCGATTCGTATTTGCCAATCCCCGCAGCTTATCGCAGCTTATCACGTCCTTCTTCGCCTTCCAGAGCCTAGGCATCCCCCATGTGCCCTTATTCACTTTCTTTTCGCCGACCGGATGATGATCATATATCCAATAAATTGAACATACAAACATACCGGGTCTGATAAATACCAGCGTCTTTTGTTCTTTTAAATGAACTCTTTATTAGTTGTTATTTGTATTTGCTCTTGTTTTTACTTCATCATGTCAAAGATCTCTTCGAAAAACAGGCTTTATAATATAAAACCAGCATTCGATAGCTGCCTGAGACGGTCTCGAACCGTAAAGCGAGATTCATTTATCACTCGCTGTTGCCCCCAAACGGGCTTTCAAACATATTCTTTTTTAAATACTTCTTTTTTTTTAAGACTTAACTCGCTCGTTAAACCTTTTCTTCCATCTTTACCGGGTGGAGAATAACGGATTCGAACCGTTGACCCCCTGCGTGCAAGGCAGGTGCTCTAGCCAGCTGAGCTAATCCCCCGTTTTATTCTTAAACACTCTTGTTTTAGTAGTCCCAGGCAGAGTTGAACTGCCGACCTCTACATTATCAGTGTAGCGCTCTAACCAACTGAGCTATAGGACTGGCTGGTTCGCTGTCGGCATCCCTCTTCTATTCATTTTGCCTAAAACATCTAAAAAAACGGGATGTCACTTAACTTTTAAGATGGCTTATCAATTATACATACACTCTTTTTTTTTATATCTCCCCAAGCAAGATAAAGCCTTTATATCCAGTTATACCGAAATACCCCTTCAACAGACTGTAAAAGAATAAAATAAAACCGTGTGCTCCGGAAGGCCCGCATAAAAATGATATTAAAAAACTAATCTTCATATCTTTCTTAAAGGCACATCCCTGATGTTTTACCCAATTATTCTTATCTCTGTCTTTATAACCATAGAGCAGATCATAACAGGTAAGGGAAAAAGTTTCTCCAGAAAGGAGGTGTTCCAGCCGCACCTTCCGGTACGGCTACCTTGTTACGACTTAGCCCCAGTCACCAGTTTTACCCTAGGTCGCTCCTTTGACGGTTACGAACTTCAGGTACCCCCGGCTTCCATGGCTTGACGGGCGGTGTGTACAAGGCCCGGGAACGTATTCACCGCGCCGTGGCTGATGCGCGATTACTAGCGAATCCAGCTTCACGAAGTCGAGTTGCAGACTTCGATCCGAACTGAGAATGGTTTTGGAGATTAGCATCATGTCGCCATGTAGCTGCCCTTTGTACCATCCATTGTAACACGTGTGTCGCCCCGGACGTAAGGGCCGTGCTGATTTGACGTCATCCCCACCTTCCTCACATCTTACGATGGCAGTCTCATTAGAGTCCCCAGCTTAACCTGATGGTAACTAATGATGAGGGTTGCGCTCGTTATGGCACTTAAGCCGACACCTCACGGCACGAGCTGACGACAACCATGCAGCACCTACACATCTGCCCCGAAGGGAGAGAGCGTCTCTGCTCCTGTCAGATGCATTTCAAGCCCGGGTAAGGTTCCTCGCGTATCATCGAATTAAACCACATGTTCCTCCGCTTGTGCGGGCCCCCGTCAATTCCTTTGAGTTTCATTCTTGCGAACGTACTCCCCAGGTGGATTACTTAACGCTTTCGCTAAGCCGCTTACTGTGTATCGCAAACAGCGAGTAATCATCGTTTACTGCGTGGACTACCAGGGTATCTAATCCTGTTTGATCCCCACGCCTTCGTGCCTGAGCGTCAGTTATGGCCTAGTAAGCTGCCTGCGCAATCGGAGTTCCTCGTGATATCTATGCATTTCACCGCTACACCACAAATTCCGCCTACTTCATCCACACTCAAGAAAACCAGTATCGATGGCACTTTTACAGTTGAGCTGCAAAATTTCACCGCCGACTTAATCTTCCGCCTGCGCACCCTTTAAACCCAATAAATCCGGATAACGCTTGGATCCTCCGTATTACCGCGGCTGCTGGCACGGAGTTAGCCGATCCTTATTCATACAGTACATGCAAAAAGTCACACGTGACTCACTTTATTCCTGTATAAAAGAAGTTTACAACCCGTAGGGCCGTCATCCTTCACGCGACGTGGCTGGTTCAGAGTTGCCTCCATTGACCAATATTCCTCACTGCTGCCTCCCGTAGGAGTCTGGTCCGTGTCTCAGTACCAGTGTGGGGGATAAACCTCTCAGTTCCCCTATCCATCGTTGCCTTGGTGAGCCGTTACCTCAACCAACTAGCTAATGGAACGCATGCCCATCTTCTACCGAAAAAAATCTTTAACAAATATTCCCATGCGGGACCCCTGTATTATGGAGTATTAGTCCGTTTTTCAACGGGTTATTCTCCTGTGGAAGGTAGGTTGCATACGTGTTACTCACCCGTGCGCCGGTCGCCACCATCTGTATTGCTACTTCATGTGCTGCCCCTCGACTTGCATGTGTTAGGCCTATCGCTAGCGTTCATCCTGAGCCAGGATCAAACTCTTCGTTGTAAATTTGTTATTTTTATATCCTTGAAACTTCCCAAATCTGATAGCTTATGATTGATATGACCATAAAATATGACAGACTTAAAAAAAATAAGGGTTAGGAAATAACCAAAAAGATAACGAAAAAAGTTCTTTTTCAATCCCTCTATACTGCCCCCGGATTCACGATTTATATCCTTTTAAATTCTATTGAACGGGTACCTCAATATAATCTTAATATTATATCTCTTGTACTTGCTTGTCAAAAAAAATGTATGTAAATTTTTTAAAGATCGCTTATCGTTTCGCTTATCAGGTGGTGTTCCTTTCAAAAGCGGGTGCAAAGATATGGAGAGTTTATTTACCATCCAAACATATTTGCAATTAATTTTCAAAAAAACTTCACTTTTTTTTTCCTCTCTGAGCACAAAGATATGATATTCACGTAAATAACGAAAAAAGAAAAATTCGACTTTTTTTGACCAATTTGGTCAGTAAGGTCTAAACTCCAAAAAAATGATTCTAACACGTCTGTTCAAAACTGATGCTTTTCATCATAAACGAGCAGAAATTGCCTATAAGAAAATCATATTTTATGTGTAACTTGCGCCCGATTTAACAAACCAATTTTTCTCAACAACAAACTAAATTTTCAATGAAGGGTATTATACTTATCTTAAAAAGATTTTTACCACCATATAAGAAACATCTGTTTCTTGCATTTTTCTTTAATATTCTAACCGCAATACTGAATGTATTTTCTCTTGCCACAATAATTCCTATTCTTCAGGTATTATTTAAAGTGAATAAACAAACATTTGAGTTTATACCCTGGAAAGGTACCGAATATTCAATAATCGATATTACACTTAATAATGTGAACTGGTATATAACCCAGCTGATCGAAACAAATGGTAGCAGCTATACATTAATGTTGCTTGCAGTCACATTAATAATAATGACACTCCTTAAAACAGCCTCAGCATATCTGGGATCCTATTTTATAATACCAATAAGAACAGGTGTTGTAAAAGACATCAGAAACAATATTAATGATAAGATTCTTTCGTTGCCTCTGGCTTTTTTCTCAGAAGAGAGAAAGGGTGATATTCTGTCAAGAATTTCGGGTGATGTCAATGAAGTAGAGAATTCAGTAATGAGTTCACTTGATATGTTATTCAAAAACCCAATATTAATACTAATATATCTTACCACGATGACAGTATTAAGTTGGCAGCTGACTCTTTTTGTACTTTTGGTTCTTCCGATAATGGGTTTTATAATGGGACGTGTAGGAAGAACCCTTAAAAGAACCTCTTTCGAGGCACAAAACAAATGGGGAGAACTAATGTCACAGGTAGAAGAGACTTTAAGTGGACTCAGAGTAATAAAGGCATTTGTTGCGGAAAATAAAATCTCTAAAAGATTTCACAACGGCAGTAATGAATTCAGGAGGATGTCAAACAGAATCTCACGAAGACAGCAGCTGGCACACCCAATGAGTGAGCTTTTGGGCACCATAACAATTGCAATTGTACTTTGGTTTGGAGGATCTCTGATATTAGGGAATAATAGTGCAATAGATGCAGCAACATTTATTTATTACCTCACAATATTTTATAGTATAATAAATCCAGCTAAAGAATTTTCTAAATCAGCATATGCTGTTCAGCGTGGATTAGCCTCAATGGAAAGGATTGATAAGATTTTAGATGCAAAAAATCCTATTACAGATCCTGAAAAGCCTGTAGATATAAACTTCAATTCAAAAATTGAGTATAAAGGTGTTTGGTTTAAATATATTAATGATTGGGTTATTAAAGGAGTGAACCTCACAATAGAAAAAGGTAAAACTATAGCCCTTGTTGGTCAGTCCGGATCAGGAAAATCAACATTAGCAGATCTTCTTCCCAGATTCTACGATATTCAGGAAGGTGGTATATATATTGATGGAGTAGATATAAGAGACGTGAAAATTCATGAACTAAGATCCCTAATGGGAAATGTTAATCAAGATCCTATTCTATTTAATGATACTATATATAATAATATAGCTTTTGGAATGAAAGATGTATCTGAAAGCAGAGTAATTGAAGCTGCAAAAATTGCAAATGCACATGAGTTCATAATGGCCACCGAAGATGGATACAACACAAATATTGGTGACAGGGGTGGAAAACTTTCCGGTGGTCAAAGACAAAGAATTAGTATTGCCAGAGCAATTCTGAAGAACCCTGAAATACTAATCTTTGATGAAGCTACTTCTGCATTGGATACTGACTCCGAACGTCTGGTACAGGAAGCTCTTGATAAACTTATGAAGGATCGTACTACTATTATTATTGCTCACCGTCTATCTACTATTAGAAATGCAGATACCATTTATGTGATGAAAGATGGCGAAATAGTAGAACAGGGCAAGCATGACTCCCTATACAAACTAGGTGGATACTACACTAAACTTTGTGATATGCAAGGAGAATTATAGAGTTTCTTTAGAAACCTTCTCCAAAACTCTGTCTACTGCTTCAAACGGTGAATTTATGCTCTGAAACTCAGGAACAATCTCCTTCATTTTTCTAACGGTTCTCATATCATCATATTCATATGAAACCTTGATTAACGAATCAATCATTCGAGAAATTTCGTCATACTCATATTCACGAACGTTTGCAATCATTATTTTTTCATGATGTGTAGGCTTAGTATATTCAGCATGGTTCAAAAGCTCTTCATAAAGCTTCTCTCCATTACGCAAGCCTGTAAATTCAATTTTGATATTTTTTGAGCCTGACAGACGAATCATTCTCTTTGCAAGATCAAGAATCTTAACTGGTTTACCCATATCAAAAATAAATATCTCTCCACCCTTTCCCATTGCTCCTGCTTCAAGCACTAACTGGCATGCTTCAGGAATAGTCATAAAATACCTTATAATTTCCGGGTGGGTTACGGTAACAGGTCCCCCATGTTTTATCTGATCCTTGAAAAGAGGTATAACCGAACCATTTGATCCTAACACATTTCCAAAACGTGTAGTAATAAATTGCGTGGATTTTTCTCCACTCTTTTCTATTTTTTTTGCTAGTGACTGAACATATATTTCACAGATCCTTTTTGAACAGCCCATCACATTAGATGGATTAACTGCTTTATCTGTAGAAACCATTACAAACTTATTGGCGTTATATTTCACAGACAGGTCAGCAACAATTTTTGTTCCTAAAACATTTGTTTGTATCGCTTCAGACACATTCACCTCCATCATTGGGACATGTTTGTAATCAGCTGCATGAAAAATATATTGAGGTCTGGTCTTCGAAAATATCTTATCCATTCTCGATTGGTTGCTTACATTTGCAACCAATATTTCTGTTCTCAGATCTCTCCATTTTTCTTTTAACTCAAGCTTCAGATTGTGCAGAGGTGTTTCAGCCTGGTCAATTAAAATAATACTGTTTGGATTAAAAGAAGCAACCTGCCTAACAATCTCGCTACCAATTGAGCCTCCTGCGCCGGTTACCATTACCCTTTTGCCTTCGATATTTGAGGCAATCTTTATCATATTAATCCTAATAGGATCACGTGGTAACAAATCCTCAATTTGTATATCCTTTAATTGTTCCTTGCTCTTCAACGAACCGTTCCATTCGTTAATAGGTACTGTTGTTAACAGTGAGATGTCATGATCCACAAAATTTGCAAGTAATGCCGAATTCTTTATCTCCTCCATTTTTTGAGGAGACACAATAATAGTATGTACATTCTTACTTACTAAAATCCTGAAAATATCCTGATTATTCTCATAAATAGTAACACCCATGAGTTCCTTCCCTATCATATGGCTTTCATCAGATATAAAACCCAGCACACGATAGTTAAATTCATTATTACCCTTGATAGCTTTAGCAACACTTATACCGGCTTCTTTTGTTCCATATATGAATACATTTACAGGCTTCATATCACTACCGGTAATGGTTTCATAAACCTCTTTAACCAATATACGTGAGAATATCATTAAAAATGTATTCAGGAAATATATTGATATATATGTAAGATTGTCAAGATGAAACAGAGGATTTGATTTCCTTATAATAACTATAGCAATAAAAGTCAATACATATCCTAATACAAGTGCATAAACTATCCTCAATAAATCTGTAAAAGAAGAGAACCTTAAAATACCACTAAATGTACGTAAGGAAACAAAAGATATAATATTGAAGATAATTAAGAATAACCCAACTGTTGTTCCGTCACTTCTTATTTCGGCTGTAAGCCCATCGAATCCATACCTTACTAAATACATAAACAGGCATGAAAAAACAATCATCAGAATATCAAGTGCCAAAATTGCTGTTCTGGAAAGGACTCTGCGTGATAGGTAGTTCTGTATAAACTTACTCATAAAGATTATTTTTATAAATCAGTAACTCGATTGGAATGCAAAGGTAAAAGTTTTTTTATTTAAACTGCTCATTTAAAATATTTACCTTTTTAGTCATACCGGTTTCAATAAGTTCAATACCTTTGTTTAAAAGCGGATCTTCCCTGTAATAAGCAGCCCAGAAAGCCTCTTCGCCAAAAAAGTTTCTAATTATATATGCATATAAATTAGTCTCAAATAATTCACCCGACTCCTGAATATAGTAGGGTCTGCGTCTGATACCATTATTATCAGCGTAACTAACCAGGTTTAATAAAAGTGGTTGCTGTCTAAGATATCTGTATAGCTCCTGCCATGTACTGAAAGTGCTAAGCCTTTCTCTGTTCATATCAGAATAGACCATAGCATACTCTTCATCTAAACGCCTGTTTACAACACTATTATAGTATGAATTGTAACCTGTAGTATCCCTTGGAATAAATATATCAGGCATAATTCCATCACCACCGTAAACGGTTCTTCCACCTAAAGTTTCGTAAGGGATAAGATTATTCAAAGTGTCAATATTCACATAGTCTCCTTGAATATAACGGTTTATGGCATCCATCTCATACTCATCATATCTTCCCTTTTCATATGTCCTTTGAATCGATCTTCCCGATGCTGTATAATATCTCGCTACAGTTAGTCTGACAGCTGATCCGTCAGGAAAATTTCTCTGACTTTGTACAAGTCCTTTTCCAAACGAACGTCTTCCAATCACCAATCCCCTGTCATGATCCTGAATTGCTCCTGCAAATATTTCACTCGCTGAAGCACTCAATTCATCGATTAATACTACAACATCATCATTTTTGCATGTGCCCGAACCATTTGCATAGTTGTCTGTACGCGGAAAATTTCTACCTTCTGTATATACAATGAGATCACCTTTCTGCAAAAACTCGTTCACCATTGCCACAACAACTTCAAGTGACCCCCCAGCATTACCTCTGAGGTCAATTATAAACGAATTGGCGCCCATACTTTTCAACTTGGATATTGCAGATATAAATTCACTAAATGTGTTAAACCCGAAATTAACACCAAGTTTTATATAACCTATTTCATCAGACAGCATAAATGCAGCATTAACACTCTTAACAGGTATCTCGCCACGGGTTACAGTTATATTTTCTATAAAATCATTCCCGGCTCTCTTTATACCCAGCTTCACTTCTGTCCCTCTTTCCCCGCGCAATACTTTCAGAACCTGCTCATTACGAATTTTCTTACCTGCAACAACAGAATCATCAACTGCAACAATCCTGTCCCAGGGCATTATTCCGGCTGCTTCAGAAGGACCACCGGGTACAATACTGGTTACAACTATAGTATCTCTAAGTACATAAAAGCTAACACCAATACCAGAAAAATGACCTTCCAAAGACTCATTTACCCTTTTCATATCTGCTGCCGAGATATATTCAGAGTGTGGGTCTAGTTCCTGAATAATATTAGGCAAGGCATCCTCAACAAGTTGATAAGTGTTCACTGTATCCACATAAGATTCATGTATATAGTTTAATACAGCATCTAACTTACCGGAACCAACAAGATTTCCGGGAGTATTGAAGATGCTGAACTTACTCCCTATAAACAGACCAATTGCTATTCCAATTGAAATCCATAGAGGCAACCATATTCCTTTTCTTCTTTCTGTACCCATTTAATACTTTTATCTTTTTTATCCGTTCAGCTCTACATTTACGAGTTCGATACCTGCTCTTCTCAATAGATCGACTCCATCACTTAACCTGTATGCATCAGCATAAACAACTCTGTTTATTCCTGCCTGGATAATCAGTTTTGCACACTCTATACATGGAGAAGATGTAACATACAGAGTTGCATCTTTGCTGCTATTGTTAGAACAGGCCACTTTTGTTATTGCATTAGCTTCAGCATGTAAAACATATGGTTTTGTTTTATTGTCCTCGTCTTCGCAAATGTTCTCAAATCCGGATGGAGTACCATTGTAACCATCTGAGATTATCATTTTGTCTTTAACTAATAATGCTCCGACTTTTCTACGTTTACAGTATGAATTTTCAGACCAGATATAGGCCATTCGCATATATCTTTTATCAAGCAGTTCCTGTTTATTTTCGCTTTCTATCATTATTGTATTATACGGCTTTAAGACTCATGTCCAAACTTTTGACAGAATGTGTTAAAGCTCCTACGGAGACATAATCAACACCTGTAACAGCATAGTCCCTAATAGTTTCAAATGTAATTCCTCCTGACGATTCAAGCTCTACTCTTCCATTAACAATTTCTACAGCCTTACGAGTATCTTTAACTGTAAAATTATCCAACATTATCCTGTCGACACCTCCAACATTCAGAGCTTCGTTGAGTTCTTCAAAATTTCTTACCTCTATCTCAATTTTTAGATCTTTGTTCTTTTCTTTGAGATATTGTTTCGCTCTGGTAATTGCATTCTTTATGCCTCCGGCGAAATCAACATGATTATCTTTTAAAAGGATCATGTCGAAGAGACCAATCCTGTGGTTTTCTCCTCCTCCAATTTTCACTGCCTGCTTTTCCAGCATCCTCAAACCGGGGGTGGTTTTTCTTGTGTCAAGTACTTTTGTTTTAGTCCCTTCCAGCAATTTCACATATTTATTAGTAATTGTGGCAATCCCACTCATTCTTTGCATTAGGTTCAAGACCAATCTCTCAGTTTGCAGCAGCGACTGCACTTTACCTGTTACAACAAAAGCTACATCACCAGGCTTAACATGAGCCCCATCCTCTATAAAAACCTCAACTTTTAATTCGGGGTCAAATTTATGAAAGACATCTTTTGCTACATCTACCCCTGCAAGAATACCTTCTTCTTTTATTAACAACTTTGAACTGCCAACTTCCGACGCGGGTATGCTGCATAATGTTGTATGATCACCATCACCGATATCTTCAGCAAAAGCCAGTTCCAATAAGCTATTAATTAAATTTTCTACTTCCATCACCTAAAGGGTTCTATTAGTTATGGGTATTTCACATTAAACATCCAAATACCCTTATTGTTATAAATTTCCTAAAATATTTCGCACAAAAATACAAAATAATCGGCTACTTTTGTAACTAAACTATGGTTTTTAATTGTTTAGGGATAATATTAGTATGAAAATAGCTCTACTTTCTATAGGAAAAACTGATAACAGACTTTTTAAAGAAATTATTGATGAGTATGTTAAAAGGTTGAATTACTATATCCCTTTTGAAGACATTTATATCCCTGATATAAAGAACAGAAAAAGTATTTCTGAAGTTGAGCAGAAAAATCTTGAAGGTGATAAACTTATAAAAGCACTGGAACTAACCGATTACATTGTTTTACTGGACGACAAAGGAAAAAAATTCAATTCATCCGGTTTTGCAAATTATATTGAAAAGAAAATGTACACAGTTCCTAAACGATTGGTTTTTATAATTGGCGGTCCATACGGCTTTTCCAAGAGTGTTTACAATATAGCCAATGAAAAGATATCGCTCTCAGAAATGACTTTCACTCATCAAATGGTTAGAATGATATTTACTGAACAGCTCTACAGGGCAATGACTATTATAAATAATGAGCCATATCATCATGAATAAAGCAGTTTTTTACATTTTTCTTTTCTTGCTGACAGGCAACTTATACTCTCAGGAAATTATTGGAAGTTGGACTGGCAGCCTAAAAATTCAGGAAACTTCACTACGTCTTGTGTTTAATGTTTCTATGAAAGATTCTGTACTCATTTCCACTTTTGATAGCCCCGACCAGGGTGCATTTGGATTACCCACAACGAGAACTACCTATTCTGAATCTGATAAAAAACTTGAAATAATTGCTTCAGGACTTGGAATCTTTTACAGAGGTATTCTCGAAAACGATTCAATTGTCGGCACATTTAATCAGGGTGGTATTCCATTTCCTCTTACATTGAGAAAAACTATCGAAGAGGTTGTACACAAACCACAAACACCTATTGAACCTCTTCCTTATATTTCCGAAGAAGTAACTATACCTGATAAAAGTCAGAACAAAGTTTCACTATCTGGAACTTTAACCCTTCCCGATAGTACAGGCATATTTCCTGCAATTATTCTAATAGCCGGCAGCGGTCCAAATGACAGAGACGAAACTATTTTCGGTCACAAACCTTTTTATCTGTTATCAGACTATCTTACACGTAATGGTTTTGCGGTGTTACGATACGACAAGAGAGGTGTTGGGAAGTCAACCGGTGACTATTCAAAGGCAACTATCAGCGACTTTGTAACTGATGCATCTAATGCTTTAGAGTATCTGAAAAGCAGAAAAGAGATTGACAGTTCAAAGATAGGCATGTTAGGGCATAGTGAAGGTGGTATAATTGCCCCAATGGTAGCATCAAAAAGCAGTGATGTGAAATTCATGGTTCTTTTGGCTGCACCCGGTACAAAAGGTATTGAGATTGTTCTTGATCAGAATGAGAACTCGCTCAAACATCAAGGAATTGAACCGGAAACCATTAACAGACTACAGCTTACAAACAGAGAAATTTTTGAGAGTTTACTTGTTTGGACTGGCTCTGAAAATGACCGTACAGCGCTTCGTGACAGACTTTCATATTTATGGGAACAACTCCCTATTCTGATTAAGCTTAAGTTGGAAAAAGAGCCTTATCTTCGTGCTCAGTTCAATGCTATGATAACTCCCGGTTATCGCAGCTTTCTTTCAACTGACCCTAAAGATTATTTAAGCCTTGTTTCATGCCCTGTACTTGCAATTAATGGAGAGAATGATGTTCAGGTGCCTGCATTAAAAAATCTCGAAGCTATAAAGCATCATATTCAAAAAGGTGGTAATTATAAAGTTGAAACAAAATCATACCCCTTGCTGAATCATCTGTTTCAGGAAAGTATAACAGGTCAGCCCGATGAATATGGAAAGATCGATCAAACAATATCTCCACAGGTTTTATCTGATATTACTAATTGGGTAAAAAATCAAACAGAATAAATGATAATAAAATGAGCAAAATAAAGAAAATAATAAAAGTACTATGGATAATTATTGCAATCATAGCCATAGCTTCAATTATATCTCTTATAACACTTCCCCAGTGGAAAGGTATCTTTCTTGCAGGTAGTGGTGGATTTCTTATACTGAATATCCTAATAGCTATGTTCTTCTTAAAGCATAATTACAAGAACTGACTACTTAATCCTCGAAGCCGAATTCAAATTTTAGTTGGTCAAACATTTCTTTTTCAACATTATTATCTGAATTTTCAAATGAAGCTGTTTTAGCCAGAATCAGTTCAGACCTGTCCCTGGAGGTACGACCATAAAATTTCAGTGCGTTCAGAGCTGATTGTCTGAGGAGCATAGATTCTGATCCCAGATTCTCTATAGCTGAATTTATCAATATTCCAGAGTCGATTTTATTCACAAGTTCCGAACCAGTTATACATAATCTTGAAAACAGCCACAACCCTGTAGTTACAATATTATCTTCTTTGCTATTTATGGTTGTAACAACTAACTCATCTGCATAGGGAAGTCGTTGTAATATATTTTTACATACCTGCTCACGCAGCTCCTGATCTTTAATCTCTGAGATCCATTCCAGAGCTTTATTCTTACTGAACTGATCAACCGGATATAATAAAGTTGCTATTATTTTCATCTCCCTCACATCCTCTTCCCAGAGTCGCTCCGCCAGAACTGCATCAGACTGGTATTTCTGCGCGATCCTATTAATAACCGGTATTTCAACCCCAAAGATCATTCTGTAATTTACACCCTTATTTCTCATACTGGTAGATACTACCCCATTCATCGATAATCTCAGATCTGTGCGTATTTGTCGTAAAATATCTTTCATTTTAGGCTTTTTAATAAGTATTAAAATACAAATTTAGCCCATTCAGACCTATTTAAAATTTTTTTTATCTATTTTTCATTACATTTGTGTTTTAATTGACAAAAACCTGTAAAATGAGACTTCTATTAATCAGTAACTCAACTAATCCCGGGGAAAGTTATCTGGAATATCCAAAAGAGTACATAAAAGAATTTCTTGGGGAAAAGCCTCTGAATGCTATCTTTATACCCTATGCTGCAGTAACCTTCTCCTATGAAGAGTATGAAGAAAAAGTAAATCAGCGTTTTGCCGAAATTGGTCATCATGTCACCAGTATCCATCGTTTTATTAACCCTGTTGAAGCAATACAGAATGCCGATGCAATAGTAGTTGGCGGAGGCAATACCTGGCAGCTTGTGAAAATGCTTCAAGAGAAAGGGTTGATGAAGGTGATCCGTAAAAAAGTAAAAAAAGGAACTCCATATATTGGCTGGAGTGCAGGCTCAAATATTGCCTGTCCTACTCTTAGAACAACGAACGATATGCCAATTGTTGAACCGTTAAAATTCAAGACTCTAAAGCTGGTGCCATTTCAAATCAATCCACATTATCTCGATGATAATCCTGCAAACCATGGAGGTGAGACGCGAGAAGTAAGAATTAAAGAATTTATCGAGATTAACCAGGATACATATGTTGTTGGTTTACGCGAAGGTACAATGCTTTTACTTGAAGAGGATGAACTTGTACTGATGGGTAATCGTAATGCCAGAATATTCAAATATGGCCAGGATCCCAAAGAGTTATCAAATGAGGATGACTTCAGCTTTCTATTGAAATAAACAGAAACAGAACCTACATTAAACATTAATGGCTACAGATAATTCAACAGTTGGATTAGTGCGATCGAAAATTCAGCTCATATTAAATGACAGCAGGACGTTAGGTGTACTACTGCTTATTTGCACTGCTATATCACTTATATTATCTAATCTGAAAGGAGTTGGAGTACATTATTACAATTTCTGGGACTCTGAGATTCCTCTGTTTGGTAAACTCCATCTTCCTCACTCTATAGTGCATTTTATCAACGATGCACTAATGTCGTTATTCTTCTTTCATGTTGCACTCGACATAAAGAAGGAGATAACTGACGGGGAACTTTCAACTCCGGGTAGAATTATGTTACCGGCAATCTCAGCCATATTTGGAGTAGTATTTCCATCTTTAATATTCATAATCGCTACAAGAAACAGTGATTATACAAGTGGATGGGCAATTCCCGCTGCTACAGATATAGCCTTTACTATTGGGATGCTAAGTCTGCTGGGTAAAGCAGTTTCACACTCAATGAAAGTATTCATTGTTGCACTGGCAATTATAGATGACCTATGTGCAATTCTGATTATTGCATTCTTTTATGGTTCTGCACCAGATATATACTGGCTACTGGGTGTTGCGGGTATAGCAATTGTGATCTATTTTATAAACAAATTCATAAAGAATAATTCTGCATACATTTACACAATTATTCTGGCTTTGGCAATGTGGTACTGCACCTACAGATCAGGTATTCATGCATCTTTTGCGGGAGTCATACTCGCTTTCATCCTTCCAATTAACAGAATGCCGGCATTTGAAAAGAGAATTAGTTTCCCGGTCAACTACCTTATCATTCCAATTTTTGCACTAGCCAATACAAGCATTCTTATTTCATCATCATCAATAGCGGGTCTGGCTTCATCACTCTCTATTGGTATAATATTAGGCTTAGTTGTAGGAAAGCCCTTAGGCATATCTCTCGCAGTATATCTGCTTACAAAATTAAAAATCGTACGGTTGTCAACAAAAATCAACTGGATAGTACTCATTGGAGTAACTATCTTTGCAGGTATAGGATTTACAATGTCAATTTTTGTATCAAATCTGGCATTCCCTGAGAATAAATTACACCAGGATATCGCAAAGCTCTCAGTATTAATAGCTTCATGTCTTGCAATGATATTTGGCTATATCTGGATCAAGATGGCTGCTAATATAAAGCAAAAAAATATAGACAACGAGTGAGTAATTAAGCAGGATTAAAAAATCATAAACGCTCCTCTCCGAAAATTGTATCTGAGTGCAGGATAAGATCGATATATTGGGCTCTTTTGTAAATAAGCACACTGTCGTTCTTATTCAGCACGCTGTCAGATAATTTGCCCTTAAAATCATCTATTCTGTTATATCCCTTCCTTTCCATCCAACCGGAAATAGTGTTGTTTATATCGGTTATTACACCGGTACCATACTTATATACTGCACTTACTACCTGCACACAAGAGGCTCCTGAAAGCAACAGTTTTATTACATCCTCTCCAGTGAAGATCCCGCGGCTACTGCAAATATCTGCAGCTATTCGACCATAAAGCATTCCTGCATATCGAAGCGATTTCTTATAATCCCCTCTTCTGCTAAAGTTGTACGATTTGCGATGCTTCTCTTTTTCTATATCAATATCCGGCTGGAAGAAAGCATTAAACAGGACTAATCCATCAACACCTGCATCATCCAGTTGTTGTGCAAAGTTGAGAATATTAGTGTAATCAGAACTTAATTTCACTCCAACAGGTATAGACAACCTATCTTTTACTGACGAAACAATATCTGCCTGAAAGCTTTCAATAGCCACACCATCACGGTCAAAACGTGTAGGAGTCTGGTAAAGATTAAGCTCGATACCATCAACACCTGTCTCTTCTATTAACTTCGCATATTTAATCCATGTTGACTTGTTTACAGCATTAAGACTGGCAATCACCGGAACAGAAACACTCTCTTTTGCTTTACGCAGTACATGCAAAAAGTGCTCAATTTCTGATCTCTCTATTTCGGGATGCAAGGTGATCATTTCTGCATGTATATCATTATACTCCTCAAGCATTTCATCATGCTGCAGGTTCTCCAGCTGCACCTGCTCTTCAAATAATGATTTATACACAATTGCTGCTACTCCGGCATCTTCTGCTCTTTTCAGGGTATCGTTATTAGTTGAAAGTTCTGATGCTCCTAAAATGACAGGACTTCTTAATGGTATTCCCATGTAGGATGTTTCCAGGTTGTTCATTTCTGCGATTTTTTAAGGAATGAATAAAAAAATGTTATATAAATGTTATAACAGAAGTATATCGGAATAAGTTTAATAGTTAACAAAAATATTTTGTCGGTTTGGGCGCCCCCTGGGCACCCCAGAATTCCAGATTTAATTTCTATATTTGCAAAGTAAATAAAAAAAAGAATGCACCCGACAACCCTAAGCTTATGCAGAAAGAGCTTAAAAATGGGACATACAGTTTGTATCTCGAATATTATATGGGATATGTAAAAACCGTAAATGAGAATACCGGCGAAGAAATGGTGAGAAAAAGTCGAAAAAAGGAGTCATTGAACTTGTATTTACTAAAAAATCCACGAACAACCGTTGAGCGTCAGACCAACAAAGAGACATTAGAGTTGGCAAAACAGATTCGCTACGAAAAAAACAGCAGATGAAAGATGCTGCAACCGGCTATCGACTACCAACTTTCAAAAAAGTAAACATCTTACCAAAAAATAAAGGATAAAAACAGTTCTACGCCGTTTTTATTTTTCATTGTCGGAATACTCCTCATCTGTCACAGGCTCCATCCACACTACACTTCCTTTGCTTTGTTGCGTGGAAATGGCAATATGTTCAAACTCGCTATTTTGTGAAGCCCCGTGCCAATGTATAATATCGGGGTATATCTCTACAACATCTCCGGCTTTTAACGGCCGAATTGACTTTCCTTTTTCCTGATAATATCCGTTCCCTTTTGTGCACAACAGTATCTGACCACCCGGATGTGAATGCCAATTTGTTCTCGCACCCGGTTCAAATAAAACTTTTCCTGCTGTCAGATCGAAATTTTCTTTGTCTGTAACCAGCATATTCAGCCAGGCTTTTCCCGTAAAATAATTGTTCGTAATCAGATTACCTTTGAGAAATACCTCGTTCATGGCTTCGACACCCGGATTAGCCCCTTTTTTCGATTCGTTATTGCACCCGATGAATATAAATGACGCAAGTGTTAGAATAATTATTATTTTTCTCATTATCAGAACCTAAATTTTTGATTGTTTTCTTATGAAACGGATAACACTTCATTCAGCACCTTTTGAGCAACTTTCGCTTCTTTCTTGCCCAATGTTGCCCTTATAACCTTAATGAATTGCTCCAACTGTTCCGGTGTTATTCCTACATTCAGGCAAATTTTCATGTGAGACCGGAGCATGGGTTCCGCATTACCGATGCTGCTTATGACGGAAATGGTCACCAATTCCCTTTCGGCATAGGTCAATACATCTCTTTCAAAGATGTCAGCAAACAGATGTTCCTTAAGAAACCTTTCTATTTCCGGTGCAAATGCCGAATAACCCGTTTGTGGCATATTTTGCGGAACTCCGGTGAGTTTTTCCAGAATTTCCCTGCCTCTTTCATATTTGCTTCGCTCATCATTGACAGGCGTTGCGGTAGCACCTAAAAAGTCGGTGATACCTTTAGCCTTGCGTTCATTCACTACTTCCATGAATGTTTGCAACCCACGAATGCTTCGGGGAAAACCGCAGTAAGCATATACATGAACAATCGCTTCTTTTATTTGGTTTATGGTCAATCCTGTGTCGAGTCCTTTATCAAGAAAAGGCTTTAATGCCTGAAGATCACCTTTAGCAGTTAGAGCAGCAATTGAAATAAGGTTTTGTTGCTTATCCGTCAAAGATTCATCGGAACTCACTTCCGTTTGGGCATTTATGTGGTATGATATAAAGCCTAAAACGACGACTAACCCGATTAATTTACCAACTTTCATTCCCTGTTTCATTTCGACACAAATAGTTTGCTGTTAAATACCGCGAGATTGTAAACGGTCTCTTATTTGGGACGTTTTTTCAATCACATCTAATCTCGCTTTACGTGGATCAAACTTTCCGATAGGTTTACCATCAGGCTCAATGTCCAATATTTCTTCTTTTTGTGTATTGTAAAGAGGCCAAACAGGCAGATTTTCGCCATTTGGATTGCCAGTTTTGGCGAAATTTGTCCAATAAGTATTCATCATTCTTGATAATTCTTTTTCTTCCGGGGACGGTTCGAGAGCATCTCTACGTTCATTCAGCGTATCAAATACATAACCTACCTCTGAACCGTGTCCGGCACCGTATCGTGCTCGTACTCTCATCGCGGGAGAAACATAGTCAAAATGATAGACGTAAACCGGTTCTTTTTCGGCTGCAAACGACCTCGCCACCATCCTGGCAGGTTCACCCCAGACCCAATCGGTGTTGAACGTTGTAATAACTTCTGCAAATTCTTTAGTACCATCAGGATCGAAAGCAGCTTCGGCTTCGCTCTTCAATTCTCCAAAAAGTGAAAATAGTTCCTCCTTTGAGTGGCTATTATTTACAAAGCTACCACCGATTTCTGCACTGCAATTTCCAATGATGAGCGGAACTTTTGCCTGCCTTCCTGCATTGTAAGCACTTTCAGCTGTTTCAACAACCAGTTTGCCATCGAGAATCGGACCCGAATATGTCCGCGGGCCTCCTTGACCGTCTGTTTCTTGACCTCCGTCAACAATATCTTCCACCTTAAGTGCCCGAAGTTTAGCTAATGCAGCGGCATCTGTTCCTTCAATCCCATGCTTCTTCGCGAAATTTATTCCAATTGTTTCTGCAGAAACGGTATAAAAAGGGTCTGCATTTTCCTGCTTAATAGGCCTGCCGGTTAAAACGCCGTCTCTACCACCGCCCGATTCACTGATTGCTTTGTGGAAAAGTCCTCGTGCAGCAGGTATGGTAAGCAATGAATGAACGGATACGCCTCCAGCCGAAAAACCGAAAATCGTGACATTTTCAGGGTCACCGCCAAAAGCTGCAATATTATCCTGAACCCATTTAAGCGCTGCAATCTGATCCATGTAGGCATAGCTGCCTTTTGGTTCTTCAGGATGTTCGGCACTTAATGCGGGGAATGCGAAATGCCCCAAACGCCCGAGGCGGTAATTGAAAGTCATAAGGATAACACCCTGTTTTGCAAATTGATTCCCGGTGGTTCCCGAACCGCTGCCTCCTACAAATCCGCCCCCGTGTATCCAAACCATCACAGGGAGTTTTGTCCCAGATTTAGTACCTGAAGGTACCCATACATTCAGGTATAGACAATCTTCGGATGAGCCTTCCGCAATGGTACCCGGAGGTGTTTCCCATCCTGCTTGTGCACAATTGGGACCAAATTTGCTTGCATCCCTTATTCCTTCCCATGGTGTTACGGGTTGAGGCGGTCTCCATCGGAATTCGCCAACAGGGGGAGCTGCGTACGGAATTCCTTTATAACTGTCAACCCCATCTTCGGTTGTACCGCGCAGTACTCCTGACTGAATCCGTACAGTTGGTTCATGCACAGTCGCAGGAATATTATTGTTAGTTCCTGGTGAGAAACTGCAACACAGTACAAAAACTAAAAATAATACGATTGCCTTCATACTTGTATAGTAATGGTTGTTTGTAATCATTTAGTTGTTATCGCGAGTCATCACTCTGGTAAACGAAAGAGATCCCAGTTTCCAGGTTCCGTTTTGTTGAATATATACTTCTGTAACTATAAAAGGATTAGTTACTTCATTTCCCCCGACAACGGCCAACAAGTCTATCCGGTTTAAAAGAATGGCCGTGTTGTCAATGATATTTACGGATACGTTGTGAACGTCAGCTTTTTTATACCAAATGCCGCCGCTTTTGATGATTTGAAGTTCCCTTTCGGTATTCCAGTTTCCACCCATATGTACGAATTCGGCTTTCTCGTGAAAAAGCGCTGACAACTTATCCACATCTTTGTCTGCCATCCACTGCCATTTATCTTTAGAAAGCCGGATGATTTCCTTCTCAGCATCAGAGAAGTTTTCCGTTACGGTTTGTGCAAATAATCCCTGCACACTAAAAACGAATAGAATAATTCCGATGATTGTTGTTTTCATTTCCTTTATCATTATATTATAATTAAATGTCTTCTCAGTATTTTTCAATTGGAAAATTTCTTGTGATTATAGAAAGAAACATTGCCTGCCTGTATTCAATAAGGTTTATTGTCCCTTATTTTTTAGCAAGATTAATCCTCCATTTTCATATTTACAAATCCCTGCTTTTGTTCGAGAGTCATATTAAAAAAACGTTTTTCTTTGTTTAATGAACGCATGGTTGTCATTTCTTCATCGCTTAGTTCAAAATCGAAAATACTGATATTCTCTTTGATGTAGTCGGGATTAGTAGCACCTGGAATAACTGAGAATCCTTCCTGAATATGCCATCGGAGGATTATTTGTGCAATTGTCTTATTATGCGTCTCTGCAATTTTTCCGATAACCGGATTCGAAAGTAGCTCTTTGTTTCCATGTCCTAACGGGAACCAGCATTCTATGGCTATTTCGTAAGGTTTTACTTTCTCTCTGACGTTCAATCGTTGAGCATAAGGGTGGCATTCTATTTGCATTACTGCCGGCTTTATTTTCATATTGTCTACAATTGCATGAAAAACTTCGTCACTGTCATCGAAATTACTGATACCCAATGCTCGAACTTTCCCCGCTTCAACTGCTTTTTCCATATCTTTCCAGGCTCCCACAAAATCCCCGACAGGCTGATGAACATACAAAAGATCAATATAGGGTGTATTCAAACGGGCAAGCATTTTATCGATTGCTTCCATTGTTGTGCCTTCTCCGTATTCGGAAGGCCAAAGTTTACTTGTTATCCATATTTCTTCACGGGGAATCCCGCTCTCCTTAACAGCGGCTCCAACGCCTGATTCATTTCTGTATGCATGAGCAGTATCGATATGACGATAGCCGTTTTTTAATGCAACTAAACAAGCTTCCTTACATGCTTCATTTGTGGCCGTAAAGGTGCCGAGTCCGAATTGGGGCATTGCTATGCCATTATTCAGTTTTAACATCGGAACGTTGGCGGTCAGTACCTGTGAATTTGCAAGGCTTAAGTTTCCAATCAGGAACACGACCGTTAAAGTGATAAAAATTATAATCCTCTTCATTATTGTATTTTTATTGGTTAGAGATATTTTCCAAAAAATTCGTTGAGTTTACCGACAGCCCTGTTAACATATTCGGGAACATAGTAAGTTTGAATATGTGTGGCTCCCGGAATTAAAAACAACTCTTTTTCTTTTGTTCCGGTGGCAAGTTTGAATGCGCTGTCGGTCATGTAATAGGTGTCAGCTTTGCTTCCTGCCATCATCAACAAAGGCTGATTTATCAAATCCATATTGGTAGTAACGTCAAATTCCATCAAATCGAGCAAACTGCTCATGGTAAAGCGGAACGTTGAATTCGGATGAGCATGAGTTCTATGGTAATAGTAATGACCTTCGCGATACAAATCGAAAGGCATTTTATCGGCCATCTCGTCGGTTATTTCCGTATCGGAAGCATAAAGGATTTTTCCTCCGGCTGCTTCTAAAGCGCGGGCTTCTGTGGCCTCTTTCAGCCGTTCCTGAATGGTTGATAAACCGGAATTCATAAATCCGTTGCGCCGCACTTCCCCCGAATTGAACATGCTAAGTGTAGCTACTGCTTTGAAACGTTTATCGGTTTGCGCGGCCTTTAAAGAGTAACCTCCTCCTCCGCAAATACCAAGTAATCCCAGTTGATTGGCATTGACACCTTGATAGTGAGTGATGAAATCGGCCATTCCCCGGATGTCCTCGATACGATTCGCAGGTTTGTCCACGTTACGGGGTTGTCCGCCGCTGGCACCCTGATACGATGCGTCCGCAACAATGGCAACGTACCCAGATTCAGCCAGCCGCTGTGCATATAATCCCGCGACCTGTTCTTTTACACCGCCATTAGGATGAGCGACAACGATAGCGGGGTGTTTTTTCGAAGGATCATAATTAGCCGGTGTGTATATATTGGCGGAAATATCGATGCCGTTTAGTTTGTATGTAACCGGATGTATATTAACCTTGCCATTTACATTTTCCGTAATGGCTCCGCCATAAACCAACCCGAATGGATTTGCGGGTTTGGATGGGTTTTGAGCTGCAACGCTTGCTGAAATAAACATAATTGTCAATAAAAAAATTTTAATCTTTGTTTTCATCTCACTAAGTTGTTGTTTTATTTGTCCAATCCCTTTTTCGTTAACCATTCAGACAATAAATCGGCAATTTCCACATTATTTAAATCCGAAAACGGGAAATGTGTATTGCCTTTTATTCCTATTTCAGGCAGATGGATCAGGGTTACATCTCCACCATATTTATTAACGGTATCTCTCCATAACTTTGCCATTTCGAGCCGTGCACGCCAGCCGTCGATACCCGGGTTATCGGAGGGTTGTTCAGGAATAAAATCTCCGTAATAAATGATGATGGGGATTTTGGTAAGTTTCATAAATTCACCCATGGGCACACCATTTGCAGATAATGGCCCTGCTGAACTTTGTATTGGAGCGGGTACCTCATCTTCGGGAAATAAGAAACCACTTCCCGGTTCATACGAGGCAATGGCTCTTATATTGTTGTTCTTAATGGCAGTTAACCACCCGAATCCGCCCGCTTGTGAGTGGGTTACAAGGATTCCTTCCCCAATTTTATTGAAAAGCTCAGAAACAGCAGACGTTATTACTTCCACATCGAAAGCACCAATGTTGGGTGTCATCTGACGGAAATACTGATTAAGTGTCTCATCGCTTTTATCAAACTGCACACCTTCGAAAAAATCGGGCCAAACTCCCAACCTGAATGTGCTAAACCATTCTTGTTCGTCAGTTGTGGGTAGGATAGTTGCTTCTGCCATACTGCGTCCCGCGTTTCCTCTTCGTGGCTGATCGATGAGATATACCCCGAATTTGCGTTTGAGAAATATGTTTTGAAATCCATCCCGTCCGTCGGGAGTCGTTTCCCAGGTTTTTGAGAACTGTCCAAATCCATGCCAAAGGACCAAAGGAAGTTTTCGGGCTTTATCCGGAATTTGATAAAAAACATATGCATGATCACCATGAAAGGTCTGTCCCTCAGGTGTTCTCGTGTAAGGATTAAATTCTCCCGGAGAAGTAATTACACTGCCCCCCACTGCAAAACTGCCTTGTTCTTTTATGATAAGCAATTCATTACTCTTATCATTGTACTTTTGCGTACATCCCGATATCAGAAAAATAAAACAGAACGTCCAGAAGATTACAGTTACGACGTTTTTTTTCGGTATCATACGTAATTCTATTTAATGATATAAATTTCACATTGTAAAAATAGAGAGTATAAATCAAGATATGTTTATACCAATTACTGATTACCTACCAAAATTACTTATTTTCAAGATCATCCATTCAGGGACGATATAATTTTGTTACATTTGCATGCAATAAATAAAAAAATGGATACCGTAATAAATTTCAATAGTATTCGGGAATACAACGAGTTTAATAATAATGAGACCTTGCACCCGATGGTCGGCGTAGTTCATCTCGAAAAAGCAGCCCCAAGACAACTCAGACGTTTACGATATTCTTTTTATACTGTTTTTTTAAAGAAAATAAAGTGTGGCGATTTGCGGTATGGATTGAGTAATTATGACTACGAAGAAGGAACATTGATATTTCTTGCTCCCGGCCAGGTTATTGGTCAATATGGGGAAGAATTTTACCAACCGCAAGGAATTGCTTTGGTTTTTCATCCCGACTTCATATCCGGTACTTCCCTCGGAAACAAAATCCACGAATATCATTTTTTCTCGTATGCCGTAAATGAAGCATTACATTTATCGGAACAGGAAAGAAAAATCATTTTAGATTGTTTCTCAAAAATCGAATATGAGTTGCATCACGCCATTGACAAGCACAGTAAACAGCTGATTATCTCAAATATTGAGCTTTTCTTGAATTATTGCACGCGTTTTTACGATCGTCAATTTATTACAAGAGACAATAGTAACAAAGGTATTTTAGAACGATTTGAAGCCAAATTAAATAAATACTTCTTTTCGGATAAACCGCAAAATTTGGGGTTGCCTTCAGTTACCTGGTGCGCGGAGGAACTTAACCTCTCGGCTAATTATTTTGGAGACCTGATCAAAAAGGAAACAGGAATTTCACCTCAGGAGTACATACAGACCAAGGTAATTGAAGTAGCTAAAAAAAGGCTCCTTGATGCCGATAAATCCATAAGTGAGATAGCATATGAACTGGGATTTAGGTACCCGCAGCATTTTACCCGATTGTTTAAACAACGAACCGGCCTAACGCCCAATGAATATCGGACGGTGGATTGATTTTGTAATTAAATTCAAATCTGCCTTATTCAAGAGTTTGATCTCGTAACTCTTTTTCTTTCATTGTATTATTCTTTATTTTTTAGTTTGTAGTAAGGTAGTAAGTAGAAAAAGTGAAAGTCAAAACGGTACCTGAATCCCGATTTGTACAGATGATAGCCTTGGCTGAACACGTTATCCATATCCGTGTCTTTCATCCGTTCGATATCGATGTACAATGCTTCAAAGGGCAGGAACCAACGACTTCCCGTGGAATTGGTTTTTGTCGATAACGATTTGCCAGTTGCGGTTAATCAGGCTTCGATCGTCCAATGAGGAAAAGAAATATACCAACAATCGGTTGTTGCGTGATTTCAGCGGTAGGGCAAGTGTGCAGGATAAAATATTTTCAAATATTTCGCTTGTAATTGTTTCAGTAAATACACGGGCTTCGTTCACGCATTGGGTCAATAATTCTATTTGAGGGAATGTGAATCCGGCTTCAAAAGTGGTTTTCGTTTCTAATGCGGGCAAAACTTGCGCAGGTTGTTCTTGGGGTAATTGCGATTGCAGGTTTTTAAAATCGGAAAAATTGGTGACGGTATGCAGTATCGGATGTTTTTCGTGAAGTTTGATCAGTTCAAGCGATGAGTTGTAAATTTCCTCCTCTATATGGGAATACAACATCTTTTCATCCCAATATTCAGAATTTAAGCCAAAAAGTTTGATGGCTTTTCTTAAACGATAGGAGATATATTCGTTTAAGAGTTTTTGAAGGCGGAGAAAAGTTGATTACATAAATTATTCCGGAAAAACATTATCGGTAAAAGTAGCGATAAAAAGAAAACTTCAGGAATTTGTCCATTAAATTATTATCCGACAGTTAAAGATGTTTAAAGTTTATAATGTTTCGGATTGGGCAACCCTTTGGCGCCCAAGCTAAAACACAAAAGGCTGTAAATCAATAGATTTACAGCCTTTTGTGGTACTCGGAGCGGGACTTGAACCCGCACAGCCTATAATGGCCACAAGATTTTAAGTCTTGCGTGTCTACCATTCCACCATCCGAGCGGACCTTTAGTTCAAGGTGAGACATCTGTGTCAATAACGGGTCAAATGATGGTCCCTCACCAAATAAATTTTAAGAAGAGCGGAAGACGAGGCTCGAACTCGCGACCCCGACCTTGGCAAGGTCGTGCTCTACCAACTGAGCTACTTCCGCAAAACGTTGCTTTTCTATCAGTGCTCGCTTGCACAGTTTGAATTTGCGACTGCAAATGTAAAAATGTTTCTTCAATTTACAAAGAAAAAGCGAAACATTTTTTCTTTAATTTTTCGATTTTTCTTGTAAGCTTAATTATCTGCCTGATTATGTGACATCATGCGCTGAAGCCAATATCAGCCTTTTAGCAGAAGAGATAAATATTCCGGTTAATAATAGATTCAAACACATTGCCAATACTGAAATTACAAGCAATACCCCACCTATCTGATAGCTTATGGCAATGAAAAGAACACCTGCTCCAACCTCACCTCTCGAGAACATACCAATTGATAATGCGAGTCGCTCCTTAATAGTCCTGTCTCTATAGAAAAATAGTGGGAACAGCTTTCCAATATTGGATATAATGGTGACCAAAACTACATGCATTGCTATAACACTCCAGTGAGGCATAGGAATCTGAGAAATTACAGAAGCAGAAAGTGCTGCATCTTTAGTAAAGTCAACACCCAAAAAGAGAGGCATGCTCAAACCAACCAGTAACATGAATATGTATGATATGGAATCTGCTACTTTAACCTCACTCTTATCCGGTACAGGAGGATGATCTCCTTTCATAATCATACCCAAAATAAAAGCAGGAAGTAAAATCTCTATATGAATACCACCATCAAAACCGTATAAATGTGTTGTTATGCGATACAGACCTTCGATTATAACAAAAAGAAGAATGGAATAGAGTAGGATCGACTTCCAGTCTTGTTTAATATTTAAGGAATTCATCTTCTTCCAGCCCAGCCATATTAGCAGCACAGCAACAGCCATAACCACTAACATCTGCCAGCGCATTCCTATCATCAGAATCTGAAGAGGTATCATTAAAAGTATTGTATCCAGGTCATCGAATATTGCCAGAACTTGTACTTTTTTATATACCCAGGTATGCTTCAAACCGGCAGCAACCAGCATTGTAAACAATATCCCTGCAGAGGTGGGAGCAGCATAGCGACCAAGCATGAAAGACTCTTTCCAGGCATCACCATTTAGCCACATTTTCATCTCAGGGGGAGCAACTGCAAAGAGATAGTACAATGCCACAAGAATCCATGGAAATGCAGCGGCTCCCATTGCTACACCATAATCCAGTGTATAGCTACGCCACTCTTTTTTATTCAATTCAAACTCGCGACCTACATTTATCATGATAAATGCAAGTGAGATGTAGAGTAAAGAGGTTGAAACTAATTGAAATGTTGGGAAACTCTCTCCTAATAATGGAGGCAAGATTTGTGATAAAACAAGACCGATAACCAGTAAAACAGAAAACGTATAGACTTTTCTCATCAATTAAAATTAAAGAAATGGCATTAAAGAAAATCCTAAAGAGAATGCCACTTCAGATTAAAAATTCCGTAAGCAGGTAAAACAAGAAAAGTACTATTTTGTTCAGTTATTGTTAAAATTAATTCGGTTTATTTATTCCCCCTGCTATTCACTACTTCATAAACTCCTGGCCGTGAGGAATAAACCTGATAGCTTTGCAATGGCTCTTTTGAAGGACCTTTTTCAGGTGTTCCCAATCCAAGACCAAAGTTACCATACATGGTTACAAAAACAGAATTACACCCGGGGCATTCTGCCTTACCATCTCCCCGGGGTATAATTCTTATATTTCTGTCATCTTCATAAGGACAGCATAAATCATATACATAAACGTTGCTGCCCGATGCATCAGTTACTGCAAGCAGACCTGCATATCCAAGTCTGTCTGTACTCAGACGCGGTTCCGTAAAAGTCTTGTACGACATACCCTCTCTCAACGTATGATCATAAGCATTCACATCAATTGTAAACCTTACCGGAGCATAAGGTATAGAGAGTGGTGGTGTATTATCAGCACAAGATAACAGAAAGAGAAAAGAAATAGCCAAATATCTTTTTATCCGCATCTGTTTAACAAATTACAGAGTAGCACCATCCAGAATTGTATCAATCCTGATCAGCTCTTCTTTTGTGAAATTGAGATTTTGCAATGCATTCAAATTGTCTTTCAACTGATCCATGTTTCTGGTTCCAACAATCACAGATGTAACCCTTGGATCTCTCAACACCCATGCAATAGCCATCTCTGCCATTGTCTGACCACGTTCTGATGCAATCACATTCAACTGTTTAACCTTTTCTACTAAAAGAGGAGAAACTTGTTCTTTCCTTAGAAAACCGGTAGGCTTAGCTGCGCGTGAATCCTCAGGAATGCCATTCAGGTATTTATCTGTAAGAACACCCTGTGCAAGAGGAGAGAAAGCTATAAAACCTGCACCATACTCTTTTGTGATACTCAATATCTCCTCTTCAGGTTTGCGATTAAACATACTATACTTATCCTGAAAAATCAGACATGGAACATCTCTCTCCTTTAAATAATTCAATCCTTTTCTGGCCTGTACAGGAGGATAGTTAGAAAATCCAACATATAAGGCCTTTCCCTGACGTACTATATCAACCAAAGCCTGCATTGTCTCCTCAATAGGTGTGTTCGGATCATACCTGTGTGTATAAAAGATATCAAAGTAATCAAGTCCCGTACGCTTCAGACTCTGATCGATACTTGCCATCAGATACTTTCTTGAACCACCGTCACCATAAGGTCCCTCCCACATATAATACCCCGCTTTTGACGATATTATCATCTGATCACGGTGTGATGAAAGGTTCTCTCTCAATATTTTCCCAAAATTAGTTTCTGCTGATCCTGGAGGAGGTCCATAGTTATTAGCCAGGTCGAAATGAGTAATACCCTGCTCAAAAGCATAAAGAATCATATCCTTTGCAGTTTCGTAATCATCCACGAACCCAAAGTTGTGCCACAAACCAAGTGAAATCTTGGGTAGCTGTATTCCGCTCGTTCCACAATAAGAGTAATCCATAATATTCGTTTTTAATGGTGAATAAATTAATTAGTTCATTTTCTTTTCTATTTCGGCATCAGACAGTAAACTTACAACCTTCTGTCCATCAGGTGTGTAAGAAGGTGATGGTGTTGCAAAAAGCTCACTCACTATCAGTAACATCTCTTCCCCCGATAAAGCCCTGCCATAGGGAATAGCGGTTAATCTTGCCAGCGAAAGAGCAATTGACTCCTGAATCTCCGACTTAACATCACTGCCAGTTTCCAGGCTATAACTAATCATCGATTTGATAATCGTGCCCGGGTTGGAACTCTCAATCTCAGAAGGAACACCCTGAACAGCAAAACAGTTGTTGCCCAGATTGCTCAGTTCAAAGCCAAGCGCCTCCAGGTCGTCCATTATAGAAGGCAATGCTGCCGATTCCGAAGCAGAAAGCTCTAATACTTCAGGAAAAAGAACACGTTGTGAAACTCCTTTTCTTTTTCTTATCTGAGTAAGATACTTTTCAAACAGAATCCTTATATGCGCTTTATGCTGATCAATTATCATCAACCCCGATTTTACAGAAGTGAGAATATATCTCTGCTTATACTGATAATGTTCAGGATAAAGATCTGTCTCTGGTATATTTTGAGCAGATCCTGCTAATATGTTTTCCGAAGGGGGTAACACCTCTTCCTCGAAACTCTTTTGTAGTTTTTCCCATCCTAAAGCAGGCGCTGACACCCTGTTGGGTTCAAAAGAAGGAGTATTGAAAGGATTGTATGCAGGATCAACATTAACCCTCGGCATTTGAACCGGTGCAGAAGGATCATAAACAGGTATCTCAGGTGCATCCTCCCTGTCGAAATCAATTGTAGGCACAGCATTAAACTTGCCAAGCGACTCTTTAACCGTTACCATCAAAATCTGCCATAAAGCCTGCTCATTTTCAAACTTCACCTCAGTCTTTGTAGGATGAATATTAACATCAAGAGATTCAGGATCAACCTCAAAATAGATGTAGTAAGTAGGCTTCTCATCAGAAGAGATAAGCTGTTCAAAAGCAGTAGTCACCGCTTTATGAAAATATGGATGGCGGATATACCTGTTGTTTACGAAGAAGAACTGACTTGAATTGCGCTTCTTTGCATACTCCGGTCGCGAAACATACCCGTAAATCTTTCCGAGTGCAGTCTCAGCCTCTATATCTATCAGCTGCTGCAAAATATTCTTACCCTCCAGCTGTGCAATTCGCTGCTTTAATCCTGCTTTAGTAAGATGCAGGGTCTCCTCATCATTTTCGATCAGAGAGAACTCCAGATGCGGATGTACTAAAGCAATTCTCTCGATTTCGTTAAATATATTTCGTCTCTCAGTTTCATTGGATTTAAGGAATTTCCTGCGTGCAGGAACATTATAGAATATATTTTTTACAGAAATTGAAGTACCCGCACCACAAGCAATAAACTCCTGCTTTTCCAGTCTTGAACCGGATATTAACAGTAGAGTCCCTAACTCATCTTCTTCTCTGCGACTCTTTACCTCAACCTGCGATATTGCAGCAATCGATGGTAATGCCTCACCTCTGAAACCCATTGTGGTGAGTGCAAAAAGATCATCTGCACTTTTAATTTTTGATGTTGCGTGCCTCTCAAAAGCCATTCTTGCATCGGTTGGAGACATACCCTTACCATCATCAATAACAGTGATCAAAGTACGTCCTGCATCCTTTATAACTATCTGTATATGTTCAGCTCCTGCATCAATAGAATTCTCCACTAACTCCTTTACCACTGAAGAGGGCCTTTGAATTACTTCACCTGCAGCAATTTGGTTGGCGATGGAGTCAGGTAGAAGATGAATTATATCAGTCATATTTTAATTAAAACCCAATTTATCGCAACAGCCAGAAGATGAATATCAACAACAGAACTATACCTATGAAAATAAGTATTTTGTTATTGGTAATAAATGAACTTTCACCTGATTCCTCTCTGCTTTTGCGTTTCTTTAAAAAGCGAGTCTGAGAAACAAACTCAGATTTAAAATCTTTTTTATCTATTTCACTCCTTTCAGGCAAAACGCCCATCTCTCTCTTTACAGCTTCAATCCTGTTCTTTAGTTTCTCCTTTCGAGCCTCCTCATCCGGATCATAAAGAATCGGTTTGTAATTAAATTTGCGAGGTTTACGGTTGTTATAGAAAAAAAATACTCCCATTTTAAATAGATGTTTGATAGATACAAATATAAATAATCATAATAATAAAGACAAAACAGCAAACCAGTTTACCCGGTTTTAAGTACTGATTCACATTTAATAATCACAAAACAATGATTACTAAATCATAGTGTAATGTCTTCCCTCTCGAAACGCCTTACAGGCTCATTGTCAACATCCTCAGTTTTCCTTTCGTTGCTTCGGAAGATATCATCCGGGCCGGTTGGCCGCAAATAATCAAGCCATACAAACCTTTCCAATCTTTTCTGCTCCGGTTGCAATTGAGGAAGCGGTGTTGTCACAGCTTTTGTTGAAGGCCACACTTTCAGTCGCTTTATCTGTTCATCAGCAATATCTATTGAGAGATAGGGACTCTCAGTCCTGTTTAATCCAATTATCGTTTTGTCCTCTTCCACGAGGTAGTATAGCGACTCTGCATTACCTTCTACAAGCACATGATAAATTTCTCCATCCCTGAAGTAGGCAGTCATATCTCTTCCGCTCAGCTGGTTAAACTGATCCCCCTCCCCTCTGTCCTGAACAGCTAATGCATTATCCTTCACTATAGCCTTTTCTATAGTTGAGTCGTTTAAATGAACATTAATCTGAAAACCTGATATCTGGTTGTTTTCGTTCCATACAACAGGATGCCCAACCATATAAATCATAGAATCTCGTGAGGAGTAGTGTATTGAGTCACAAATACCCTGTATATCTGCACGATAAAACCTCACATTATAGTACGCCTTGATATCCCTGAAGGTAGAATCTGTGCTCATTACCAATGTATCACCATGCAGAAAAAGACTATCCTGACCAGAATAATCTATAGCGAAGGCAGAATCGGTTGCAAAACCATATTCAGTTTTCTCATTATAAAAACCATAGTTCCCTCTTATTATACCTTTTCTCTCGCTATCCTCAAGATACATATTACCAAAGACCTCACCCTCTCCGGAAATTCTGTTATAAAAGATCGTGTCGCCAATCAGCACCTTGCTGCCGTCATTACTATAAACCTGCGAACGATCCAGAAGTCGCGAATCCTCAGTTACAGTATTATACCAGCCATTCTGCGTATGAATATAACCACTGTCTGAAACAATTCTCGAAGGCCCTAAAATATCAGCAATTTTTGTTTCCGTATTATATTTCAGGGTATCTGCATAAATGATATAATCCTCATTAACCAGCTTCACACTATCACTGAACAGAGCCTCTTTTGTATCAGGAGCGTACTGCCCCCAGTAAGAAGTCAGCTCATTCTCTTCATCAACAAGCATACCACCCTCAAAATAATATCCAAGATTTGCTATACGATCATAGTCCAGACTATCCGTAAACAGAGTAGTATTTTTATCCTCCATCCTTATATTGTCACGCAGGCGTGCCAGTCTGGTATTTCCATCATAAAAGAGATAATCGCCATAAACAAAAATAGTATCTCCCTGCTCCATGCTCACATTGCTGAAAGCCTCAAATGAGTTCGTTTGCTGAAACAGGTAAGCGCTGTCACAATACATATATGCACCCTCATGAAAGAAGATAACATTTCCCGTAAGAATCTCAGCATCAAAACCGGCCCTCTTGCTCCACAGGTCGGCCTGTCTCAACTCAATAATTCTTTCTGCACCCTCATCCACAGCATTGCTATCTCCGGCAACAGCCGGTTTCACCTGCCTCGGTGCTGTTATGGAGTCAGGTTGCTGCGCATGCACAGAAAATATAAAAACAAACAGCACACTAAGTAAAAGTGTGCTTTGCTTTAAATATTTATAGGATTGTTTTTTCATTGCAACTGAAAAAAACTTTTTTACCTTAACCAGCCTGAATATCTGAATTCGCATTTCCTCCATTCCGGATCAATACGCACATAAGTTTTCTCAATCTTTTTCTGAAGCCACTCATCAACAAGCTTCTGCTTGCGGGCATTTTCCGCCATCTGTTTTATAATCTGATAATCGTTGTTGATATTAGCGCGGTGCCCCTCATTACGGTTTGTAATCTTAATCATTGCAGCCACCTGCCTGCCCTTGTCATTAAGCATCAGAAACGGCTGCGAGATCTCACCCTCTTTCATCTCACCAGCAATCTTTGCAATATCCTGATTCAGCTCATTCAGCGCAAAGCGAGGAGTTCCGGCATTAGGACTTCCCTGAGTATTGTTCACCATGATACCCTTATTATTGCGCGTATCCTTATCTGCTGAAAGGTATGTTGCAGCCTCATCAAAAGTCAGCCTATTATCCATTATCCCGGCCCTTATCGAGTCGAGTCGAACAACAGCAGTATCGAGCGATTCTTTAGGAACCTTAGGCTTAAGCAGTATATGCCTGAAATTGGCCATCTCTCCCCTTCTTTCAATAAGCTGGATTATATGAAATCCATATTCAGTCTCTACAACATTCGAAACCTTCTTCGGATCATTAAGTGCAAAAGCAACATTTGCAAACTCAGGCACAAATCCCGATCTTGACATAAAACCAAGTTCACCCCCCTGAATTGCCGAAGGATCTTCAGAGTGCAGCAGTGCCAGAGTTGAAAACTCTCTTTCTCCACTATTCACCTGATCGGTATATTCTCTGAGTCGGGCTTTAACCTTATCTATCTCCTCCAGAGGAATTTTAGGCTCAGCAGTAATAATCTGAACTTCCACTGTAGTTGGTATAAATGGGAGACTATCCTGAGACAGGTTGTTGTAGTATTGACGAATTTCGGATGGTGACAGCTGAATATTGCCAAAATGCTTCTGCTGTACACTCTGAATTATCTGCTGCTCACGTATCTGTTCTCTTAAATCTTCACGAATTGCAGACAGACGCTTACCAAAGTATTCCTCCAGCCTCTCCACAGAACCAATCGAGTTGATATAGTTATTCACATAATACTCCAGTTCACGGGAAATATTAGATTCCTGAACCTCAATACTGTCAAGTTTCGCCTGATCCAGAAAAAGTTTCTGAATAGCCAACTGTTCCGGTATAAAGCAATAAGGATCACCTTCGATACGCTGGTTTTGCATCAGCATCTCTTTACGGTATTCCTCAACTTCAGATTTGAGAATCGCTTCATCACCCACAACCCACACTATTTCGTCTATTATATTATTCTGCGAAATAACAGTCTGTGATGCAAGTAATACAGCCAGAAAAAACAATACTTTTATTTTAGATTTCATATGATTAAAATTACTGTCTCTTAAAAGTAACATTTGATACTCACAAAAATCATTCTAAACGGAGCAATGATCATCATGCAAGTCTCATAAAACTGATTAAGAATTATATATGTAAAAGTAGGTATAATACGTTTAACAGCCAAACAACTCGATGGTTAAAAGTAGTTATAAGCATGCAGAGACGCCAATTATGGCGCCTCTGCGAATTTTCATATAAAGAGTCAGTCCAACTATCCCTCTATAGCTGCCTGAGCTGCAGCCAGACGAGCAATAGGAACACGGAACGGAGAGCAAGAAACATAGTTCAGACCTACAGTGTGACAGAATTTCACTGATGAAGGCTCACCGCCATGCTCACCACAAATACCACACTTAAGCGTAGTTTTCACCTCACGTCCTTTTTGTACAGCCATGCGAACAAGTTGTCCAACACCATTCTGATCCAATACAGCAAACGGATCCTGTTTCAATATACCCTTATCAAGATACATTGGAAGGAATTTGGCAACGTCATCACGGCTATAACCGAATGTCAACTGAGTCAAGTCGTTAGTACCAAATGAGAAGAAGTCGGCCTCTGCCGCAATCTTATGTGCAGTAATAGCAGCTCTTGGTATCTCAATCATTGTACCAATCTTATATTCAACCGATTCATTATTCTCAGCAAACACCTCATGTATAGTAGACTCAATAATATCCTTCTGAGCTTTAAACTCATGAACAATACCTGTTAGAGGCACCATAATCTCAGGAATAGCTGTAATACCCTCTTTCTTCAGTTCAATAGCAGCCTCAATGATAGCACGGGTCTGCATCTCAGTGATCTCAGGATAGAGGTTACCAAGACGGCATCCGCGAAGACCAAGCATTGGGTTTGCTTCCATAAGACCTTCAACCCTGTCGTGAATATCTTTATATGAGATACCCATAACCTTTGCCATCTCCATCTGTCCCTTTTCATCGTGAGGAACAAACTCATGCAAAGGCGGATCAAGCAGTCTGACAGTCACCGGCAATCCATCCATAGCTCTGAAGATACCCAGGAAATCTTTCTTCTGAAGAGGCAGCAGTTTCTCCAAAGCTTTGCGGCGTCCCTCTTCATCTTTAGAGAGGATCATCTCACGCATAGGAACAATCTTATCCTCTTCGAAGAACATATGCTCAGTACGGCACAGACCAATACCCTTAGCTCCAAATTTACGTGCAACCGCTGCATCCTTAGGAGTATCAGCATTTGTTCTCACATCCATTCGGGCATACTTCTCAGCAATACTCATCAGCTCATCAAAGTTCTCGTCAAGATCAGCATCCTGAGTAGCTATTTTACCTTCATAAACATAACCGGTTGACCCATCAAGTGAGAGCCAGTCACCCTCTTTAATTTCCTTTCCATTAATAGAAAGAGAGCGAGTTTTATAATCTATTATAAGGTTATTTGCTGCAGAAACACAGCATTTACCCATACCACGTGCAACCACAGCTGCGTGTGATGTCATACCACCTCTTGAGGTCAGGATACCCTGAGCAGAATTCATACCCCTCAGATCCTCAGGAGATGTCTCTATACGACAAAGAATAACCTGTTTACCCTCTTTACTCCACTCTTCAGCCTCATCAGCATGGAAAACCACCTGACCGGCAGCAGCTCCCGGAGAAGCAGGAAGTCCGTGTGTTATAGGCTTCGCTTTTGCAAGAGCATTCTTATCAAATACAGGGTGCAGCAGCTCATCCAGCTTTTCAGGATCGCAACGTTTTAAAACAGTCTTCTCATCAATATAACCCTCATGCAGCATATCTATAGCAATCTTAATCATAGCTGCACCTGTTCTCTTACCACTTCTGGTCTGCAACAACCATAACTTACCATCCTGAATTGTAAACTCAAGGTCCTGCATATCTTTAAAGTAGTCCTCAAGCTTCTGCTGTACAGCAATCAGTTCTGCAGCACACTCAGGCATAACCTCTTCCAGTGAAGGATATTTTGCACTACGCTCCTCTTCAGAGATACCCTGCAGTTTTGCCCAACGGCGAGAACCTTCAGTTGTGATCTGCTGCGGAGTACGCACACCCGATACAACATCCTCACCCTGAGCATCAATCAGGTACTCACCATTAAATATATTCTCACCAGTAGCAGCATCACGGGTAAATGCAACACCTGTTCCTGATGTTTTACCCATATTACCGTAAACCATCGCCTGAACATTTACAGCTGTACCCCACTCTTCCGGGAAGTTATTCATCTTACGGTATAGAATAGCACGCTCATTCATCCAGCTGTCGAATACAGCACAAACCGATCCCCAAAGCTGATCCCATGGACTAACAGGAAACTCCTTACCTGTTTTCTCCTTAACAGCAGCCTTAAACAGTTTAACCAGCTGTTTCAGGTCGTCAGTTGTAAACTCAGTATCCAGTTCAATACCTTTTGAAGCTTTCATCTCCTCCATTATCTCTTCAAAAGGATCAATATCTTCTTTGCTATGAGGCTTCATACCCAGTACCACATCACCATACATCTGTACAAATCTGCGGTATGAGTCCCAAGCAAAACGCTCATTTCCCGATTTTTTAGCAATCCCTTCAACTGCGTCATCATTCAGACCCAGGTTCAATACTGTATCCATCATACCAGGCATCGAAACACGAGCGCCCGATCTTACCGATACAAGAAGAGGATTATCCTTATCTCCGAACTTTGTGCCGGTCAGCTTTTCAATCTGAATTATCGCGTCTTCTACTTCCCCTTTCAGTACATTTATCACGTAGTCACGTCCTAATTCATTATATTCGGTACAAACTTCGGTGGTTATAGTAAAACCGGGAGGCACCGGTACTCCTATCAGATTCATTTCAGCAAGGTTAGCTCCTTTACCTCCAAGCAGATTTTTCATATCTGCTCTTCCTTCAGCAGCGCCATTTCCAAAGGTGTAAACTCTTTTCTTTTCCATTTGGTGTTTTAGTTATGATTATTTATTTGTTAAAAAATGTGTTTATATTAATTTAAATTATTGCCCTCCCAAATATATGTCATACAACTGAATATTCGGAGTAATTCCGTTTGAACTCTCAAAACGCACAAAGCCATAAATTTGTTTAAGAGTATCGTTATCAATATATTTGGAAATAGGAGTACCATAGTTCCTGTTCTCTTTAATTTTCTGGTATCTATAGATGGTAGTATCATTATACTCCAGAATCAGCGCAGAAGTCAGATTGTTGTTGCCCGACTGAGGTATTCCAATCGCATTCAGGTTGAACGAGAAGAAGTTGCTTGGAATATCTTTTGAGATAGCTGCTGAATCGAGTTGAAAACGGAACCCTTTACTATCAGTACCTGGTGTTTTAAATGTGTAAGTACGTGGAATATAAGAGGCTGAATAAATTTGGATATCAGGTTCAGCCTTCTCTAAACTAAGTTTTGCATTTCTCGAGTCGATCTCTATCTGTGCCCTTTTCAGCCGAGCCTTAACAGAGTCGTTCATTCTGAGATAAAGGTCAATTTTATCGGAGTACCACGACAAGGAGGTGTCCCACTGAGCCTGTGTTACGTTATGCTGAGCAAAAACCTTGTTTATATATGCCTCTTTCTTTTCCGGTTCGCTGAAATCCTGATAATCATTATCCATTATCGCTTCGGCAATATAAACATCATACATAAGCTGTTCCATTTTCTTTCTGTTTAACACCTCCTTGGGTCTGTTCTGACAAGAAGATATCAACAGGCTCAATATCACGAGCACTAAAAGGTTAGAAACAGTTTCAGGTCTCACTGGTAATTTCTTTTTCTTTTTGTTCCTTATCATATTTTTCACGCTCAGATTTAGAAAGAAGTGAATATGATAAAGTTTTTCTGTAAAACAATAATAGCAGAATGACACCTACAGTAATTGCAGAATCTGCGATGTTAAATATAAATCTGAAGAAGAGAAAGTCCTCACCCCCTATAAACGGTATCCAGTTGGGAAATGTTCCGCTAAAAAGTGGAAAATATAACATATCCACAACTTTACCGTGAAGCAGCGTTGAATAGCCCTCACCCCATGGAACAAAAGATGCTGTGTGGCCGGCATAGCTGGCTTCGAAAATTACACCATAAAAAACACTGTCAATTATATTACCGGAAGCACCGGCAAGAATCAATGCCACACAAGCGATAAAACCTTTTTTAAAACCCTCTTTAATTAATTTTTTAATGTAGATAATAATAAATACAACAGCAATTATACGGAAAAGCGAAAGAAACAGTTTCCCTCCTGCCTCAATACCAAACGCCATCCCATTATTTTCTACAAAATAGATTTGAAACCAATCAGTAATGTTAATGGTGTCGTAAAGACTCATATTTGTCTTAACCAAAATCTTCGTGAGCTGGTCGACGAGAATAACCATAAAAACTACTAAGATAGCTACCAATGTCTTATCTCTACGACTATCCATAAATCAAGATCTTCATATGATTGATTTTACCTCCTTTTCTTTGATTTTGCTTCAATACTGAGTGTAGCATGAGGAACAGCGCGAAGGCGTTCTTTCGGGATAAGTTCACCTGTTTCGCGGCATATACCGTATGTACCGTTTTCAATACGTACCAGTGCAGCCTGAAGATTCTGAATAAACTTCATCTGCCGTTGAGCCAGTCTGCCTGCCTCTTCCTTAGAGAGAGTAGATGCACCCTCTTCTAGCACTTTATAAGTTGGAGAAGTGTCCACAGTATCATTACCATCAGCATTTGTAACCGCTGCCCTGTAATTTTCATACTCCTGTTTGGCTACTTCCAGTTTTTCTACAATAATAGCTCTGAATTCCTCCAACTCTTCAGCTGAATATCTCGTCTTTTTACTCATAATAAATTTTTTTTGAGAGTGTTCTCTTTTACTAACTATAATTTTTCATGTATACGCATACGCAAATATACATAAAAACAAATTATTCTCAACTGTTTTTATGAATACTGATTGTCAATGAAACATCATCAATATCTATTTCATCTTCCAATTTTTCATTTACAATCAATATCTCATCTGCAAGCACCTGATTTCTTATGTATTCCGAATTATCAGCCACTGCCTCATCGATTGCAGGGTGCGACATAATCTTCACTACAATCCTGTCGGTTATTTCAAAATCCTTCGCTTTTCTCAGATTCTGTATCCTGTTTACAAGCTCACGAGCTATACCCTCCTTACGAAGTTCATCCGTAATAGTGATATCAAGAGCAACCGTCAGTCGGCCCTCATTCTCCACAAGCCATCCCGGGATATCCTCAGAGATTATCTCCACGTCGTCCAGACCAACTATCACCTCCTGACTATCTATCATAAAGGCGTACGATCCGTTCTTCTCAAGCTCCTGAATATCTTTACTGTCAAACTCCTGAATCTTAACAGCCAGCTGCTTCATAATCTTTCCATATCTCGGTCCCAGCTTCTTAAAGTCAGGCTTAGCCCTCTTCACCAATATCTCACTTGCTGAGTCAACATAAGCAAGCTCCTTAACATTTACCTCGTTAAGTATCAACTGTTCAACCGCCTGCAGATTACTCTTCTGTTTTTCATCAGCAACAGGTATCATTATCTTTGTAAGAGGCTGACGCACCCTTATATTTACCTTACGACGAAGAGCGAGCACAATCGACGAAACAGTCTGCGCCAGATACATCTGATCTTCCAGCTGCTCATCTATCAGACCCTCCTCAACAACCGGGAAATCGGTCAGATGCACTGAGTCGGCCCCCTTCTCACCTGCAACCGAAGTCAGGTCCAGATAAAGCCTGTCAGCATAAAACGGAGCAATCGGAGCCATAAGCTTGGAAACCGTAACCAGACACTGGTAGAGAGTCTGATAAGCCGACAACTTATCGTCGGTCATCTCACCACCCCAGAAACGTTTACGGTTAAGTCTTACATACCAGTTACTCAAGTTATCGTTAACAAAATCATTGATAGCGCGACCAGCCTTGGTTGGCTCATAATTCTCATAACCCTGATCAACCTCCTTCACCAAAGAGTTAAGAAGAGAGATAATCCAGCGATCTATTTCAGGACGATTCTCAACCGGTATCTGTGGATACTGATTTCTGAAATCATCAACATTAGCATAAAGCACAAAGAAAGAGTAAGTATTGTAGAGCGTACCGAAGAATTTTCTGCGAGCCTCTTCAACCCCCTCAACATCAAACCTCAGGTTCTCCCAAGGCGCAGCGTTAGTAATCATATACCAGCGCAGAGGGTCAGAGCCATACTTCTCAATTGTAGTGAACGGATCCACAGCATTACCGAGACGTTTCGACATCTTATTGCCATTCTTGTCCAGCACAAGACCATTCGACACAACATTCTTAAACGCCACACTACCCTTCACCATCGACGCAAGCGCATGCAGAGTATAGAACCATCCACGAGTCTGGTCCACCCCCTCAGCAATAAAATCAGCAGGGAACACCTTCTGAAACTCCTCTTCAGCTATATGAGGATAAAACACCTGTGCAAATGGCATCGCACCACTATCAAACCAAACATCAATAAGATCCGATTCACGATACATCGGTTTACCGCTATCAGAAACAAGCACTATATTATCAACATAAGGACGGTGCAGGTCTATCTTTTCATAATCAAGATCTTTATAATCGCTCAAGCTAACCCCTTTCCAAGGAAGCTCACTCATCACACCGGAATCAATTGACTTCTGCATCTCCTGATACAGCTCCTTCACCGAACCGATACACTTCTCTTCCCTACCATCCTCAGAGCGCCATATAGGAAGCGGAGTGCCCCAGTAGCGACTCCTGCTCAGGTTCCAGTCCTGCAGATTCTCCAACCACTTACCAAAGCGTCCGGTACCAGTCGACTGCGGCTTCCAATTGATTGTGTTATTCAGTTCAATCATCTTATCCCTGCATGCTGTTGTGCGAACAAACCAGCTATCCAGCGGATAATAGAGAACAGGCTTATCCGTTCTCCAGCAATGCGGATAGTTATGCACATGCTTCTCTATACGGAAAGCACGATTCTGCATCTTCAGCATCACAGAAAGATCTACATCAAGTGTAGCATCCTTCTCAGTAAGAGTGTCATCATACTCATTCTTAACATATCTGCCGGCAAACTCACCATACAGATCTGCATTCATACTGTTTTCTACAAACTGCGGATCAAGCTCCTCAATACGGAAATATTTACCAGTCAGGTCAACCATCGGACGCATTGCCCCATCCCTGTCCTTAAGTAAAATACCATCCACACCGTTCTCCTTGCCCACCTTCATGTCATCAGCACCAAACGTAGGAGCAATATGCACAATACCGGTACCATCCTCAGTAGTCACGAAATCCCCCGTCACCACCCTGAATGCATTACCGTTTGCCTTCACCCATGGCATCAGCTGCTCATATTCAAAGCCTGCAAGCTCCTCACCCTTCCATACCTTATCAACAACATGGAAAGGAATATCCTTATCACCCGGCTTATAATCCTCAAGCGACAACTTACTGTTCTTCTCAGGGAAGTAAGTATTCAGCAGGCTCTTTGCAAGCACCACAGTAATAGGCTTATCGGTGTACTGGTTATATGTCTGCACCGCCACATACTCGATATTCTTACCCACAGCAAGCAGCACATTAGAAGGCAACGTCCATGGAGTGGTTGTCCACGCCAGGAAAAACGCCTCACCAAACTCCTTCCACTCAGGCAGCGGATCAACAATCTTAAACTGAGCCGTACAGGTTGTATCCTTCACATCCCTGTAGCAGCCGGGCTGGTTAAGCTCATGAGTACTCAATCCCGTTCCGGCAGCCGGAGAGTAAGGCTGAATAGAATATCCTTTATAAAGATAATCCTTATTATAAAGCTCCTTAAGCAGATACCACAACGTCTCTATATATCGATTATCATAAGTGATATAAGGATCACTCATATCCACCCAGTAACCCATCTGACGAGTAAGATCCTCCCACTCCCTGGTGTATTTCATCACCTCGGTGCGGCAAGCAGCATTATACTCCTCAACCGATATTTTAGTACCAATATCCTCTTTCGTGATACCCAGAGATTTCTCAACCCCCAGCTCCACGGGCAAACCGTGCGTATCCCATCCGGCCTTCCTGTTTACCAGGAAACCCTTCATCGTTTTATAGCGGCAAAATATATCTTTAATTGAACGTGCAATAACATGGTGAATACCGGGCATACCATTAGCAGAAGGCGGCCCCTCATAAAAAACAAAGTCAGGATGCCCCTTGCGAATCTCTAAACTTCGTTTGAAAATATCTTTTTCATCCCACTCTTTCAGCATCTCTCTGTTCACATCTGAAAGATTCAAGTGACTATGTTCAGGAAATTTTTTACTCATCATCAATTAATTATAGCCTTTGAAAAATAATTTGCAAAGGTAATAATAAAAATAGAAAACCCGGCTCGTTAACCAAGCCGGGTTTTATTTTGATTTAAAATAATGTGTCAGGACAACTTCTCAAGAGCAGTTTTAATCCTTGCCACAGCATTCTTTATATTCTCATCAGAAGTAGCATATGATATACGTATACACCCCGGAGCACCGAAAGCATCACCCCCAACACAAGCCACGTGCGCCTCCTCCAGCAGGAACATAGCAATGTCGGTAGCGCTCTCCATAACCTTACCATTATAAGACCTGCCGATAAGGCTCTTACACTCTGGGAAGATATAAAACGCACCCATAGGATTATTCACATTCAGCCCCGGAATCTCTTTAAGCAGTCCCACTATCAGGTTCCTGCGCCTTTCAAAAGCAGCCCCCATCTCTGCAACGCACTCCTGACTACCGGTATAGGCAGCCACAGCCGCCTTCTGTGCAATTGAAGAAGGGCCCGAAGTATATTGTCCCTGCAGCATACTGCAAGCCGATGCAATCCACTGTGTCGCAGCAATCCATCCAATACGCCATCCAGTCATCGCATATCCTTTAGACACCCCGTTCACGATAACCACACGGTCACGTATCTTATCAAACTGCGCGATCGACTCATGCTTACCAATATAGTTGATATGCTCATATATCTCATCAGAGATAACTATAACATTTGGATATTTTGCCAGCACCTCAGCCATCTCCTTCAGCTCCTCAGCAGTATAAACACTTCCGGTAGGGTTAGATGGCGAGCAAAGAATCAGCGCTTTAGTCTTAGGAGTAATAGCCTCCTCCAGCTGCTGTGCAGTAATCTTAAAATCCTGATCAATTCCGGCATATACAAACACCGGGTTACCCTCAGCCAGCTTCACCATTTCCGGGTAGCTCACCCAGTAAGGAGCAGGGATAATCACCTCATCATCCTTACCAATGATAGAGAGTATAACGTTGCATATCGACTGCTTAGCACCGCTCGATACAACAATCTGTGCAGGCTTATAATCCAGCTCATTCTCCCTCATCAGTTTCTCACAAATAGCAACCTTCAGATCCTGGAAACCAGCCACAGGAGAGTAGAAAGAAAAGTTATCATCTATTGCCTGTTTGGCAGCCTGTTTTATATGGTCCGGAGTATAAAAGTCGGGTTCCCCCACACTCATATTAATAACATCAATTCCCTGAGCTTTCAGTTCATTGCTTTTTTGTGCCATTGCGAATGTTTCAGAAGGCGATAAAGCATTTAATCGGGCAGACAATAAATCCATAAAATTGTTATTTTGATTAATAATTTGGACAAAGATAGATAAAAATCATATTACCAACTGCTCAATGGTGAAAAAAAGTCATTATAAAGATGAAATAGGCTACAAATAGAAAAAGCCACCTATCGAGGTGGCTTTAATGGAAAAATATATATATTGTTATTACGATTTAGTTCTAAAAAAATAAAGCATCAGTGATCATTTATCACTTAGCTTCAGAATCAGTGTTAATCAACTTCCCCACTGCATCAGCATACTTGCAGGATTTCCTGCTTTCTGCTCTTTGTTTGTTTATTTGGAAGTTGTTCAGCTTGCCATGCGCAAACTTGCTTTCAACGTACGGATTCTGTTTAATCTGTTAGTACGATAAGAAACAGATCCGTTAGAAATGTTTTGTTCCAGATACTTTATCTGATCCAAAATCTCTTCTTTGGTTAGGTTTCTGATTGTCATAATTTTTCCTTTCTTTTAAAATTAAAGTTATGATTAATCGGCAACCGTCTATTTAAGAAGCCATTCAATATGTAGTTGATAACCTAATGATGATTCTAAATAACTCGCTTGCCATTTAAATCAACACAAAGATAGTACATTTTATATGTTATACAACATATTTTTGATTGTTTTTATCTATCGATCATTAACACCGCCTATACCTCTAAAAGAAAGGCTTCATATGCAATACAACATCTTATTTACGTATGCAAATATACAACATTTATAATTATGAATTTTAAACTTCCTACCTTTCCACATTGGGTAGACCTGTTTGTTTTTTAGAAAACAGATCTTTTACGTTATAATGTCTACGATGAAGTAGCCATACAATGATCAATCCAAAAATGAAGGTAGACGTCGATGTTTCAACCATATGGCTGAACCTTACACTAGCTATAGGCATCAATGGATTAGGCATAATATGACCTAAGTGTGGTAATGCTAAAAGAAATGCGACCAACAATCCAGTCAGCCAAGGCTTTACTCTTGAACCACGAATTATTGGAATTGCTATTACAGCAAATAATATTCCTCGGGCTAATTGCAGTAAAATTAAGCTTGGTGAATCGATGAATGTATCAAAGGTATGTTCAAAGAAAGGTGCTATCTCTCCGGAGCTACCGTAAAATGCTCTGAGTTCAGGATTTTGCCATGCTATAAAGTAACCGGCCAACCAATATATTACCAGATAAGTAACAGCAAGAATACCTAATTTTAAGAGTAATTGCTTAAAAGGCATTAGCATTTTTTTATCTCCAACGATAACATCTCTTTTCTTCCATTTATTGCAAATCAGAATAGCAAGAGGAATATAAATGAATGGTATTGATAATCCCATTAAAAATAAGCGTGGAAGTAAATTGGGTGATACCGTTAAATCGGTAAGAAAATACCACGTTTCAACTTGTGTTATAAAAGTAAATGACCCATAATATGCCAAAGCTAATAGTAACGCAAGTCGCCATCCGTACCATCGTGAAGAAACAATAATCCCGATTATCAAAATTGTATTTATTAAGCCTATAATAAGCATACCGTTTGCGTCACTCACTAAACCAGGTTCTGAAGCAGTAGTCGGCATCACGTCTCCAATTGCTAATGTACCTAAGATCCAAATAGGAAAGTAAAGAATAGTCAATAAGATTATCCTAAAAGCCCAAATCAAAATTTTCTTAGTATTCATATTGTTTTGTGTTTAATTTATAGGAATTGATGTATTGTGTACAACTTTTCAAGGCTTGGCCAAAGTTTTTTATCTTATTTTGTGTAGGATTTCTTTCTGTTTGGGTTCAATATTTAGTTGGTCAAATATTTTTTTCGATAAACTTAATGAGTTATCAAAAGCCAAAACGGTGTTTTCTGGATTTAAATCCGAAGTTACTTTTTTATACGCTGAATACCAAATCGTGTCAATGTCCTTTTCGAGAAGTTTGAGTTTATATATTTGGGCAGTTAATTATAGCTTCATCGAAATATATTTTTTATGTTCAACATTCTGTTTGGTAAAATTGCTTCCAACGTTTTGCAGCTACCCGAAGGTGGCGATTTCGAAGCGATTCACTGTCAACCAAGAAGAAACTTTGATAGAAGCACAAAGCTTGATTTAACCACTGAACCGCCACTTTTGGGTAGGTGCTGTTGGTGGCTGTGCTTCTTATCTCTTTAGCCATTTGTCTAGCAAATAAATCCCAAAAATTCCTGCTACAAAAATTCCAATTCTCTGATATAAATTACTGTCAATGAATAGAATTGTTACATAAAATAGAGTTGAAAATACTAAAGTCAAAGCAATTATATATTGCAATGATAGTATTGTTATGCCCACAAACCTTTTAATAGGACTATAGTTAGAAAAGCTCCTGTAAAATATTATTTCGTCTTGAACCTTTGAAATCTTCTTGTAAAGTTCTTCGTCAATATTTATTATTGTCGCCAAGAGCAATTTTTCATCGGTCTTTGGGTCTATTGCAATTCTTAAAACATTGTCATATACTTCTTTACTTAAATATGCTGCTTTGCCGTCTGTGAGAAGAATTGTCTGAAGTTGATTTTTGTATTCTAAGCTCTCATCTCCTTCAGGAAAGTATGCAATGAAATTTAACCGTGTTTTTACTTCAGTTAATATCTCAATTCGCTTGTCAAAATATTTTGTAAAAGTATTTTTAGATTCAGTCAGAGGCTTTTCTACGAGACTTTTTACAAGCCAAGAAATAAATGCAACAAATGTTGTCAATAGGAATATTACAACGTTAGGATTTGCTTCTTTTATGATTGTCATTATATCCATACAAAGTTCGTATCAGGTTTAAACATTGAAGAAACATTCCTTGAAATTTGATTCATAAAGCTTCCTTCTTTTGATAAATCATTTAATTCATTTTCATTTCTTAATATAGCATAAACCAAGTCAGCATTTCCCAAAACAGCAAATCTTTCTTTGTTGTCATTAGTAGTCCCTGTCTTTAGAAAGGCATTTTCAATTCTAAGACCTAATTTCTCGTAAAATACTTTGTTAAGAATTGAAAGGCACTCAGTTTTGGTATCAGTTAAACTGGTAGAATTAAAATAACTTGAGTAAGCTAATGCTAATTCGTATAAAGAAATACCACTTTTTGTAGCACCTAAAATACTTGAAGGGAAAAAATCTGTTTCTGGTTTGTTAAAAATGTCTGACAAGAATTTTAAGTTAGTCTCAAATCCAACCTTACTTGCCGCATTTAAAAATGAATTATTGTTTGAATAAAATAATGCTTCTTGAATGTTAAGCTGTGATTTGTAATAACCAACTTCTCTTACTTCCCAATATAAATTATTTTTAAGAGCATCAAATTTTTCAAATTCTGAAATTCCACTTTCTCTTAGGTGGCAATATAAAAAAGGTTTTAAAGTTGAGCCGACATTTGATTTTGAAATAAATGGATAATCTGTTCCATAACTGCTAGCAAAGCCAACAATCTTACCTTTTCTCAACGCAACGATTGATACAGGATATTTTGATTCAGAAACAAATTTTCTAGCGAATTCTTGAGTTTTAAAGTCAATGGAAGATATTATGGTCTTTCTTTTATCGTCAATTCGATTTGCTATAAATGGAATGGCAGTATTTTTAAAACTTGAAAGTTGAGTTTCGGAAACAGTGAGTTTAGAGTTTAGATTTTTTTGAAATCTGTTTTTCGAAATTACTTTTCGGTCAAGCAAAATACTGTTTAAAGTTTTATATCTTTTTTGAGTAATTTCTGGTCTCTTGGAGTAGTAATTTGGTCCCCGTAAAATAGTTAGTAAATAGAGCAGTTCAGTTTGAGTCAACTTTTCTACTTCTTTACCAAAGTAATATAGTCCTGCTGTTCTTAAACCCCAAATGTTTTTGCCAAAGTAAACATTGTTGAAATACAAATTCAAAATTTCGTCCTTTGAATATTGCTTTTCTATTTGAACAGCTTTAATGGTTTCCTTTAATTTTCTTGTTACTGTTTTTCGAGTATCGCGAATGATATTTCTTGCTAACTGTTGACTGATTGTGCTACCACCTTGAACTATACGTCCTGCTTTTAAATTTTCGACAAGTGCTCTAGACACACCTTTAAAGTCAATGCCATTATGACTATAAAATCTTCTGTCTTCGATTTCGACTAAGAAATTTTTTAAACGAGTTGGAACATAGTCAGAAATAGCTTTGCAGTCATAGCTGTCAGAAACAACACCCAAAGGTGTCTCTCTGTCAGAGTCCTTGCAATATATAACATAACCGTCTAGTTCGTTTTTCATTGTCTTGTTGTGTCGTCTTTTAGCATTGCCACCAACATCATATTTACGCAAGCTAATATACAACATTCGTTTATAAATTTAAAACATTCGCATAACATTTTTTTGTAATCACCCAACCCAACAGCAAAAAACCAATTTTATCATACACTTAAACATCAAGCTGTTATTTTCATTTACGAATGTTCTGGCATCTTTGTAGTACTCTTAAATTCTGTAAAATAAAGGGAACTATGATCTAATTCATCCTTATCAATTAAGCGAAGATGAAATTGAAAAATAAAAAAACCCCACAAGTCATTAAACTTGCAGGGCTTGTCTTACTTTTGGCTGTTTTTGGCTAAGCCTTTCAGCGGAAGCGGGGGGATTCGAACCCCCGGTACAGTTACCCGTACGACAGTTTAGCAAACTGTTGGTTTCAGCCACTCACCCACACTTCCTTTTGGTAATTTTGCTGAAATCGGATGCAAATATACATGAATGTTTTCAACTTTTCAAAGAAAACAATCAATTTCAAACCTAATATTTATACTTTTGTCGTTTTAGGTCGGTAAATTATGAAGAAAAGAACAAAAATCATCCTATTAACTGCTGGCATCTTACTGCTAATCATTATTTCAGCCGGTATATACACCTACAATGCAATCTTCAAACCGTTCGATCATCCCGAAACGGTATACATATATATAGATGAAGAGAAGAGCTATGATAAAGTGATAGACCAGCTGCAGGAAAAAGCAGGCATACCCAACGAAAGAATCTTCAATCTGCTTGCCGACAGGATGAAATACATCAACAACATAAAAACCGGTCGCTACGCCATCAAACCCGGCACCACCATGCTCGATGCAATACGTCTGCTCCGCTCAGGAGTGCAGGAGCCGGTAAACCTCACCTTCAACAATATCCGCAATATGGAAAGCCTGGCAGGGCGACTTTCTAGCCAGCTTATGGCCGACAGCCTCTCGCTTTTGGAAGCACTAACCAACCCCGATATAGCAGCAGGATATGGATTCAACAGTCAAACCTTTGGAGCCATGTTTATCCCCAACACCTACCAGGTGTATTGGGACACGAGTGTAAAAGGACTAACCGACAGGATGAAAAAAGAGTACGATGCATTCTGGAACAGCAACCGCAAAAAGAGAGCCGAAGAGATAGGCCTCACCCCTCTGGAGGTATCAACCCTTGCATCCATAGTTGAAGAAGAGGCAACCTATGCAGATGAATATCCAATAGTTGCCGGACTATACCTCAACCGCATAAAACGAGGCATGCGCCTGGAGGCCGACCCCACCGTAAAGTTTGCCGTTGGCGATCCCACCCTTCGCAGGATCCTCTTCAAGCACCTCGAAGTTGAATCGCCATACAACACCTACAAGAACGACGGACTGCCCCCCGGTCCAATCAGGATACCCTCTATACAGGGAATAGATGCAGTACTCAACCCCGTAAGTCACAACTACCTTTTCATGTGCGCAAAAGATGATCTCTCGGGCCGTCACAACTTTGCTGTTACACATGCCGAGCACGCCAGAAATGCGAGAGCATACCAGAGGGCATTGAATGAGAGGAGGATTTATTGAAAGATATTCCTTACAAATGGCTCATGAAAATCTAAGAATAAATGAATCAGTAACTATAATGTTTTATGGTTTTCATTTTTCTGTACATTTAATATATATACTATCTGAATTTTGTGTTATGTCATATGTACTCAAATAAAGCCAAAAATGCAGATCTTTTATGCTCCAAAGCTTATTAATAACCATTTTAGAACTTAAATCAATTGTTGCAGTGCCCTTTGAACGTTTGGCACTATTGTGAAAGCAAACAGCTTCGGGTGTTGATTCATTTAAGCACACAATATTAACACGGTCATCTTCTCTGCCGGGATAAGTATCAAAAATCGGTTCCGGATTCCAATTAACTGTAGCTAACTTTGTATTACTGTCAACATTTACTGAAACAAAAGTGGGAAGTTGCAATTTACCTTCGGCTACCTGAATCTTACTATAATCAAGTTTGTACTCAGGATATTCACCTATGACAGCATTGTTTAATGCTTTCGATACTGCTTTTCTATAAGCGTTATCTGTATTTAAAAAACCTTTTTTAATTACCCTGTTTAATGGCGAAAGAGATTTATTCACCATCCCAAATCTCATTCTGTAAGCTAACTGTTTAGGTGTTTTGGGATCTTTTGGAATTACATGTTTCCTTAATATTTGCTTCCCATCTTTACTCACATAAGCAACATAAGGTCCTAATTTACCAGAAATCAGACCTAATTTTTTTAAGTCTACTATACCCATAATATTTAATTATTATTCATTACAATATACCTATTATTATGCATATTAGCAACACCTAATCTCTATCCACCTCATATTTTTATGAGGAGGATATAAAGTGAATATGAGGAGGATATGAAGAGGATTCGGACTTGGTACGGAGTAGCTTTAGCTATGTATAGTCCTTAAATAGGTTTACACTAAGAATAATTTTCTGAAAAAAGGGAGCTGCTATATGTAATTGATAATCAATGTTTTTATTTTTAACAACTGATAAGAATAGCTGTGGGGGCGGAATTCATGCAGTACTAGCTTGCTAAATATCGTAATTTTTGGTATATTTGTGAAATGCCAGTCTATCAATAATATGGCAACTATATATGAGCAATATCATATATTTTGTGTAACGAATAAACTATATATATTGACATAACGTATGTTTACTTCCAATTTAAGAAAATCAGGGATTAAAGTAGTCCGTAAGAGTCATGCATTGGTAGCATATTTAATATTAGGTGATGAAAGTGTACGAGGTGTAGGTGAAAATGAACTATAATATTTGACGCTATTACATTACTACTTTATTTACTAATTAGTATATAATACACCTACACTTTATACACTTTATACATAAAAAAAGAAAGAGTAAGTAAACCACTTGTAATATTATGATAAAATTTAAAATGCCATATTTGGAACCATATACAACCAGGGATAGCAGACATACTTGTACACACTGCAACCATGATAAAACATTTCAACAATACTAACATCAATATCAAGTTAGTTTACAAGTATTCCACCAATCACTAATGAAATATAAACCAATCTATAACAACCTTTTGATTTTTTGTATATTTAATACCGAAAAAAATAACTACTTTTGCAACTCATTATAAGCTATTGCTTAAGAAATAAGTTCATTCATAAAATGATAAACAGAAATTTAATTCGTATAAGGACTGTTCAGTTAGTCTACTCATGGTATCAAAATACGAATAGAGATTTAAGAAAAGCTGAAAAAGAGCTGTTGTTCGGGTTACAAAAATCATACGATCTTTATTATTACATGCTGCAGCTGATGCTGGAAGTAACTAAGGCGTACGAACAGAGAGTGGAGGCTAAAAAGAATAAGTTCCTTCCTTCAGAAGAGGATCTGAATCCAAACATGAATCTTCTTGAGAACAAGTTCATAATACAGCTGAGCGACAACAAGCAGCTGCAGAAGTATAACCTCGACAGACCACAATCGTGGGAAGAGAATGAGTCATATGTTAAAAACCTGCTGGAGGTTATTCTGGAATCGGAAACATATAAGAACTATTCTCAGATTCAAGCGCCAACATACGATGAGGACAGGGAGTTCTGGAGAAAGGTATTTAAGCAGTTTATATGCGGAAGTGAGGAGCTATACGATCTCCTTGAGGATGAATGTATATACTGGAATGATGATATAGAGATTATTCAGTCGTTCGTGCTCAAAACAATAAAGAGATTTAATGAAAATAAGGGGGCTGACCAACCGCTTCTACCAATGTTTAAGGATGAGGAGGATAAGGAGTATGCACTGAAACTTCTGCATGAGACTATCCTTGGGGAGAAAAAATTCAGGGATCTTATTGAGGAGAATACAGATAAATGGGATTTCGAGAGGATTGCTGTGATGGATCTTATTATAATGCAGGTGGCTCTTGCCGAGATTTTTACTTTTGAATCGATCCCTACCAGTGTTTCGCTGAATGAGTATATTGATATCGCAAAATCATACAGTACTCCTAAGAGCGGTACTTTTATAAATGGAATTTTAGATGCGATAGTGCATAAAATTAAGAATGAAAATCTTATCTTTAAAAATTAATTATAAACTTATAAAAAATAATTTCTTATGAATATTTTATTACAAGCAACAGCACAAGGTCCTGCAGGTGGAATGGGTGGAACTTTAATCATGCTTATTGCAATTATTGCAGTATTCTATTTCTTCATGATTCGTCCACAGCAGAAAAAGCAGAAAGAGCTGCAGAAGAGCCGTGAAGCCATGACAACAGGCGATAAGGTTGTTACTGCAGGTGGTATTCATGGAAGAATTAAAGAGGTGGGCGACACATGGTTCCTTGTGGAGATTGCCGATGGTGTGAGGATTAAAATCGAGAAGACATCGGTTTTCCAAACTACAAAAGATATAGCTGCTCAATAATAAATTCATTCGTGCAATGGATTTAAAAGCTATCATAAAGGATGGGGTCCCCAGGTTAAAATCATACTTCTCTGCTTTGCCGTGGAAGAGTATGCTGACTTTCCTGTTTTTCCTTTTGGTAGCTTTTATTTTCTGGTTGATGCTCTTCTTCCAGAAACAAAATATTGAAGGTACCTACCGTGTACCATTGAAATACACAAATATCCCCGAAGATGTGGTGTTTGATAATCCTTTGCCTGCTTATATTGATGTGAGCGTTTCTGATAATGGGGCGGAGATTTTCAGGCTTGATATTAGGAAAAAGGACTCGCTGGAGATCGATTTTGCTGCATTGACGGAAGATGGCACTACGCTTATTCAGGGTGAGCAGTTTCGTCAACTGCTGCGGGGTAAGTTTGCATCGGGTACGATTATCAGGGGGTATTACCCTATGACGCTATCTCTAGCTACCTCTAAGCTGGAGAGTAAGGAGCTGACGGTGGCTTTTGACGGGGAGCTGACCATGAGCAGGGCTAATCTGGTTGCCGACTCTGTAACGTTTATTCCTGAAACGGTTATGGCATACGGATCGAAGGAGTCGCTCGACAAGCTTAAGGTTGCTACCACTGAATATACTTTGTTTAAGAATCTGAACGCTACCTCTCAGCTGAAGATTAAGATTAATCCGGTGGAGGGGGTGAAGTTCTCTCCTACTGAGGTGGATATTTATATCCCGGTGGTTGAGTATACTGAGCAAACATTCGAGGTTCCGATAAGGGCTACTCACCTACCCCGAAATCTTGATGTGAAGTTTTTCCCTTCTCGTGCTAAGGTTACATTCTCTGTTACTCTTGATGAGTATAAGAAGATTGTTGCTGAGGATTTCGAGATTGATCTGGATTACAGGAAATTCAGGGATAATCAGGATGGACGTGTTGAAATTAGTCTGACCAAAGCACCGGCAACAGCTATTGAGCCGAAGCTATCACCTACTCAGGTTGAGTTCCTATTTGAAAATGTTGACTGAAGATGATCAGAATTGGTGTGACCGGAGGCATAGGTAGCGGTAAGTCTGTTGTGTGTGATATTTTCCGCATTTACGACATACCGGTATTTGATGCTGACATCGAGGCGAAAAGGCTTAATGACACTTCTCAAACAATTAGAAGGCAGCTTATTCATCATTTCGGGCCTGATATCTACGAGAACGATAGATTGAACCGAAGGAGGTTTGCCGAACTGATTTTCAGCAATGATCAGAATATTAAGATTGTTAACTCAATTATTCATCCTGTGGTGGCCGACTGCTTCCTGGAGTGGTGCAATAGCTATAGGGAGTGCCCTGTTGTTGTTATTGATGCTGCTCTTCTGATAGAGGCCGGCTTTAATCAGTTTGTTGATAAAGTGATTACGGTTTATACTCCCGAGGAAACAAGGATTGAGAGGGTTATGAAACGTGACAGGGTAAGCAGAGAGCAGGTGGAGGCGCGTATGTTTAACCAGATGCCCGAAGAGGAGAAGGTGAAGCATTCTGATTATGTTATCTACAATGATAGCAGCCACTCACTGATAGAGCAGGTTTCGAAGATTCTTGATGAGTTATCTTTCACTCACTCAGCTTAAACTGCAGCTAAATTATTGCAATTAAGATTTTTAGATTTAACTTTGTAGCTTAATTAGACTATTAATTTTGTAAACAATAGAAAAAAAATGATTGAGAAATTTGGTATTAATGCCGGGAAAGTATGGACTGTGCTTGATAAGAAAGGAAAGCTGGAGATAAAGGCTCTTAAGAAAGAGACAAAATTAACTGATAAAGATCTTTACGCTGCATTAGGATGGCTGGGACGTGAAGAGAAGATTGCTATTGAGACTGAAGGAAAGGATATCTTCATCTCACTGAATTAAGATTTTAGACTTACCTATATGATTATTGAAAGAGCGGTTGTTTAACTGCTCTTTTTTAATATTATTTTGTAAGTTTGTGCTCTTACATGTAAATCCTTTATTGAATGACTGAAAAACAATTGCATAAAGAGCTTGCTGATATATTCACTGCAGATCAGCTGTTTACAGATGAGCTCTCTCGCCTTACAAAGGGTACGGACGCCGGTCTGTATCGTCTCATACCAAAAGCGGTTGTTAAGGTAAATTCTGAGGAGGAGGTTATTCGCCTGCTCAGGTTTTGCAACGACAAGAAGATTCCTGTGACTTTTAAAGCGGGGGGAACTAGTTTGAGCGGGCAGACTATTTCTGACTCCATACTTATGGAGGCGGGCAAGGGTTTTGATTTTTCGGTTATTACTGATAATGGGGAGACAGCCACTTTTGGGTGTGGTTTGACAGGTGGTGCGGCTAACCTTATTCTAAGGAGATATAGAAGGAAACTGGGACCAAAACCGGCATCTGTTAAGTCGGCCAAGATTGGTGGTATCATCTCTAATAACGCAAGTGGCTCCAGCTACGGTATTCTGCACAACAGCTACAACACCATCAAATCGATGCGCATTATTTTTGCAAATGGCTCTGTTCTGGATACGGGCAATAGCGAGAGCCGCAAAGCTTTTATCGCTGAGAATCCTCAACTGATTGGTGATATAGTTCAGCTGCACAGGGATGCTACTGAGAACAAGGCGATTGAAAGCAGAATTGCATCGAAATTTAAGCTTAAGAATACCTGCGGATATGGAGTAAACTCTTTGATCGATTTTGATGATCCAATCGATATAATTCAGCATCTGATGATTGGTTCGGAAGGAACGCTTGGCTTTATCTCACAGGCAACCTTCAGAACTGTTCATGATGCTCCTCTGAAGGCTACTGCAATGGTTTACTTCAGGAACCTGCGTGATGTGAGTGAGGCTATTATCCCGCTCAGGGGCTGCCAGGTGAGTGCTGCTGAGCTGATGGACAGAAATGCACTTAGGGCTGTTGAAGATCAGCAGGGTATGCCGGAAGAACTGAAGACACTGCCTGAGGGTGCGGCAGCTCTGCTTATTGATACTTCGGCAGATGATGAGGCTACTCTTCTGAATCAGATGCGTGAAATTGAGGAGAGGCTTGCTCATATAGAGACATTGACTCCAATAAAATTTACTACTGATAAGTTTTTATACAACCTCTACTGGAATGTGCGTAATGGTCTGTTCACCTCGGCGGCGGCTACCCGCCCTGCTCACACTGCAAGTATTATAGAGGATGTGGCTTTTAGCGGAGAGAGTCTGGGTGATGCGCTTACTGATCTGCGTGAGCTTCTTGTGAACAGCGGTTACAGCGATGCAGTGATGTGGGGACATCTACTCGACGGGAACGTCCATTTCACAGTTTTCCCTGATATAAACAGTGGGGAGGAGGTGAAAAGATATTCCACTTTTATGCATGAGCTATCTGAACTGGTTGTTGTGAAACATGATGGCAGCCTTAAGGCGGAGCATGGTACCGGCAGGAATATGGCTCCGTTTGTGGAGAAAGAATGGGGAAGCGATATATACGATTTGATGAAGCGTATAAAGAGGGCATTTGATCCTGATAATGTTCTTAATCCGGGGGTTATTATAAATGATGACAGCGAGGTATTTATAAAAAATCTCAAACGGATACCTGATGCAAATCCTATTATAGATAAATGTATTGAGTGCGGATTCTGCGAGGTTGTTTGTCCTTCCAAAGATCTTACTCTGACACCAAGACAGCGTATTGTTGCATACAGGTTTATTGCTGACAGCAGCTCTGCAGAGAAAAATAGGCAGAAGAGTATTCTGAAGCAGGTGAGGGAGATATCATATCCGCTGGATCAGACTTGTGCTACGGATGGACTATGTGGGATAGCTTGTCCTGTTGACATTGATACGGGTAAGCTTGTGAAGGAGCTTAGATGGCAGCAGAATGGCAAACTGGCAAATATGGTGGCTGACACTATTGCCTCAAATATGGCGCCGCTTACATCTTTTATCAGGGGATTTATTACTCTGCCCCACTCTATATCTAAGGTGGTTGGATATAAGTCCATGGAGAACTTTGCAAGAGGTATTTACAAGCTTGGGGATGGTGTTTTTCCACTTTGGAAAAAATATACACCATCAGGGAGCAAAAAGATAAAACAGAATATATACTCAAATGAGAACCCCGATTCGCCTGAGGTGGTATATTTCCCATCATGCATAACAAGATCAATGGGTGGCCCTTCGTTCGGTTACGAAGAGAAAGAGGATCTGCCTGCAAAGATGCTCTCTGTTTTGAGAAAAGCGGGGTATAAAGTTATTATCCCTGAAGAGAAAAACAGACTTTGCTGCGGTATGGCCTTCAGTAGTAAAGGTTTCAGAAAACAGGCCGCCAGGAAGGAGAATGAGCTGAATGAGGCGCTTTTAAAAGCAAGCAGGAACGGTGAACTGCCAATAGTGTGTGATATGAGTCCATGCCTCCTGCATATGCGTGAGACTTTGGACGGGAGACTAAAACTGTATGATCAGGTTGAGTTTATTCATGATTTTTTGATTGGACGGCTCCAGTTCACAAAAGCACCTGTGAGGATTGCTGTTCACTCTACATGCAGTGCTACAAAGATGCAGCTGGAGGAGAAACTGTTTAAGGTTGCATCGCTCTGTGCAGATGAGGTGATTGTGCCGGATAGTGTGACATGTTGCGGATGGGCGGGTGACCGTGGATTCTTCTATCCGGAACTGAATAATGCGGCTCTCTCACCGTTAAAAAATGAGATAATGAATGCGAGTGAGGGTTATTCCAACAGCAGGACATGTGAGATTGGACTATCTATTAACAGCGGTGTAGCGTATAAGTCGCTCGTTTACCTTGTTGACAAATGCACAACAATGCACAACATAGTTGACGAATTCAGATCATAGAGAGGAATCACCTCATCCTGTCGAACCCTTTGCCATAGACACCATTTACATTGGCCTGTGAGATAAATGCTTCTGAATCGATGCTCTTGACCATACGGAAGATGGAGTTTGACTCACTTCGCTTTGCCATTACCAGCAGCACCTTCTGTGGCTGCTGGGTGTACCATCCGGTTCCATCAAGCACTGTGCATCCTCTGTGCATATGATGATTAATCTCATCGGCAATCTCTTCATACTTCTGAGAGATTATGAAAAATTGAACCGACTGCCTGATACCGTTTAATATCCAGTCGACCGAGGTAGACACCACCGCTATTATGATGAGACCATAAACGATGGTTTCAACGCTTCTGAAAAGTACAAATGAGGAGGAAACAATAACAAGATCAATAAGCAGCATCATGCGACCCGGGGTGACATTCCTGAACTTGTTGATGATCATTATGACAATATCCGTACCACCAGTACTTCCATTGACAGACATAACCAGTCCCACACCCGCACCGGCAACAATTGCACCGATCAGACCGGCCATCAGAGGCTCATCCATCATTATCGTCGGTAGATCAAGACTCTCGAACATACCAATAAAGATTGACAGAGAGGCAACCCCTACGATAGTCTTTATGAGAAACTCAACACCAAGTATCTTATATGCAATCATTAACAGGATACCATTCATAACCAGTACCTGAACAGATACCGGAAGTCCGAATGCATAATTAACAAGCACAGCTATACCTGTAAGTCCTCCCAATACAAACTTGTGAGGCATAATAAACTGGGTTACCCCAAGTGCATACATAAATGTGCCAAGTAATATCGAAAGGTAATCTTTCCAATAGAACCTTTTAATACCAAGTGCTTTTGATCTCTCCATTTTTTTTATTAAAGAACTACATTGACGATTTTTTTAGGGACAATAATAACTTTCTTTGGCGTTTTTCCATCTATCCACTTTTGTGAATTCTGATGAGAAAGAACTGCTGCCTCGATCTCCTCGTTGGTTGCTTCGGCAGGGAACTCCAGCACAAAGCGCGATTTACCGTTAAATGATATTGCATAGGAGAAAACATCCTCTTTCAGGTACTCCTCGTTCCATTCGGGCCACTGGGCATCACAAACTGAACTCTCGTTGCCAAGGGCATGCCACAGCTCTTCTGAGATATGTGGAGCAAAAGGTGCAAGGCAGATAACGAGCTGACTCAGAATTGCCCTCTTGTTGCACTTCAGTGATGTCAGGTCGTTTGCACATATCATGAATGCTGATACCGAAGTGTTGTATGAGAAATGCTCGATATCGTAGGACACTTTCTTTATGAGCTTATGAAGTGCTTTAAGCTCATCTTTTGTTGGCTCATCATCAGATACATTAAGCTCATCCTCTTTATAGAAAAGATTCCACACCTTGCGCAGGAATCGGTGAACACCATCAATACCGTTGGTGTCCCACGGTTTCGACTGCTCAAGGGGCCCTAAAAACATCTCATACAGGCGTAGGGTATCGGCTCCATACTTTTCAACGATATCGTCGGGGTTGACTACGTTGTACATCGACTTGGACATTTTCTCTATTGCCCAGCCACAAATATATTTACCCTTTTCAAGTATAAATTCGGCTGTCTTATATTCGGGACTCCATTCGCGGAATGCATCGATATCAAGAACATCGTTATGTACGATATTTACATCCACATGAATAGGGGTGACATCATACTCATCTTTGAGATTATGTGAAACAAAGGTGTTTGTACCTTTTATGCGATAAACAAAATTACTTCTTCCCTGAATCATACCCTGGTTAACCAGTTTCTTGAACGGCTCTTCCTCGCAGGAGACGCCAAGGTCGAAAAGGAACTTGTTCCAGAAGCGACTGTAAACGAGGTGTCCTGTTGCATGCTCTGTTCCACCGATATAGAGATCAACATCTCTCCAGTAGCTATTTGCTTTCTCTGATACCAGAGCTTCGTTGTTATGAGGATCCATATAGCGGAGGTAGTAGGCAGATGAGCCTGCAAACCCCGGCATAGTATTAAGTTCAAGCGGATAACCCTCTTTGGTGGTCCACTCTTTTGCCCTTCCCAGAGGAGGTTCGCCCGTTTCAGTGGGGAGATATTTATCAACTTCCGGAAGTTCGAGAGGCAGCTCACTCTCATCAAGAGTGTATGGCATGCCATCTTTATAATATACTGGGAATGGTTCGCCCCAGTAACGCTGCCTTGAGAATATAGCGTCGCGGAGGCGATAATTTATTTTGCGGTAACCCAATCCACGTTTCTCAACCTCATCAATGGCTGCAGGAATAGCCTGTGCAACGGTAAGTCCATTCAGGAAACCGGAGTTCATCATAATACCCTCTTTGGCATCGAAGCTCTCCTCAGAGATATCGCAACCCTCGATAAGCGGGATGATTGGAAGATTGAAATGCTTTGCGAAGGCGTAGTCGCGACTATCATGCGCCGGTACTGCCATTATTGCTCCTGTTCCATATCCGGCAAGTACATAGTCAGAGATCCAGATCGGAATCTTCAGGCCTGTGAACGGATGGATTGCATAGGTACCGGAGAAGACGCCTGAGACCGACCTGTCAGCTATACGTTCGCGTTCGGTCTTCTTTTTGGTGTTCTCTACATACTGCTTAACAGCAGATTTCTGCTCTTCAGTAGTAAGCTGATCAACAAGCTCACTTTCAGGTGCCAGCACCATAAAAGTTACACCAAATATTGTATCGGCTCTTGTGGTAAATATATCAAAGGTTACACCATTTGAAGAGGTGAAATGCATTACTGCACCTTCACTGCGACCAATCCAGTTGCGCTGAGTCTCTTTCAGTGAGTCGGTCCAATCAATCTTATCCAACCCTTCAAGCAATCTTTCCGCATATGCAGAGACACGAAGGCACCACTGGCGCATTCTACGCTGTTCCACCGGGAAACCGCCACGGATTGAGAGACCTTCGCTGACCTCGTCGTTGGCAAGAACTGTTCCCAGGTCGGGCGACCAGTTTACCATTGTATCACCTAAGTAGGCAATCCTGTAGTTCATCAGGATCTCCTGCTGCTCTTTATCTGATTTGCTGTTCCACTCCTCAGCCGTAAACTCCATTGGTTCTGTACATGCAAGGTCGAGTCCGGCAGTTCCCTGCTTTGAGAACACTTCAATCAGTTCAGCAATAGGCCGTGCCTGCTTTGCCTGATTGCAGTAGTAAGAGTGAAACATCTTAATGAATGCCCATTGAGTCCATTTATAGTAATCAGGATCACATGTACGAACCTCACGTGTCCAGTCGTAAGAAAACCCTATCTTATCGAGCTGTTCACGGTAGCGGTTGATATTATTTTCGGTAGTAACTGCAGGATGCTGACCAGTTTGTATGGCATACTGCTCTGCAGGCAGTCCATATGCATCATAACCCATTGGGTGCAGCACATTGAAGCCCTGCAAACGCTTATATCTTGAATAAATATCTGATGCTATATATCCCAGTGGATGCCCAACATGGAGACCAGCTCCTGAGGGGTATGGGAACATATCTAATACATAAAACTTAGGTTTGGAACTATCTTCGGTTACTTTATAAGTTCCGTTTTCCACCCAATATTTTTGCCACCGCTTTTCTATTTCTCTGAAATTGTAATCCATGACCTTTACTTCTATTAAAAAAACGGTGCAAAGATAATGATTTATTTACTTTTAGTCGATGTACATTTGATCAATAATATCGGCATAACGTTCAAGAATTACTTTTCTGCGGAGTTTAAGGGTATTTGTAAGCTCCCCTGACTCGATACTGAATGGTTGTGGCAGCAGTGTGATCTTTTTAATCTTTTCATAATTGGTAAACTGTGACTGCAACAGCTCAATTCTACCGAAAACATAATCGTGAATAACATCATTCTTCACTAAATCATCGGTGGATTCATATGGTATGCCCTGACTGTCTGCATATGCTTTAAGTGCTAAATAGTTTGGAATGATCAGTGCACTTACAAACTTTCTTTCATCTCCTATTACAGCTACCTGATCGATATACTTATCTTCGCTTATACGGGTTTCGATCATCTGAGGAGCTATATATTTTCCGTTGGATGTTTTATACAGATCTTTGATTCTCTCGGTGAGAATAATTTCACCATCGTCAGTGAGCATGCCTGCATCTCCGGTTCTGAAAAAACCATCTTCTGTGAAGACCTCTTTTGTTGCTTCAGGCTTATTGTAGTAACCGCTCATAACAGTTCCTCCCCTTACAAGTATCTCGCTGTTTTCTCCGATTTTTACCTCGGTATCAGGCATAACCTTGCCCACTGTGCCTATTTTAAAGCCGGGAAAGGTGAAACAGCTTACTGTTGCAGTTGTTTCTGTGAGTCCGTATCCATAAACTATATGAACATCGATCGACTGCAGAAATTCATTTATATTATCTGACAGGGGTGCGCCGGCAACCGGGAAAAAATTACCCCTGTCGATACCCACTATCCTCTTGATAAGATAGTAGATAGTATGTTTATATAGAAAGAATTTTATGCTATTGCCCAGTGGAGCTTTACGACCATTGTTGCGATAGTCGAGATTATGCCGCCTTCCCGTTTTTACCGCATCGGTAAACAGCCACTTGATAACACCTGAAGATGAATCTATTGTCTCTTTAACACCATCGTAGACCTTCTCCCAGAAACGGGGGACATTGCTCATAATTGTTGGTCTAACCTGCTTTATTGTCTCCCTTATTTCGGCGGGGTTTCTGTTTATGGCTACAACAATTCCTCTGTGCAGGCAGTAGATTGTCCACGCTTTTTCAAAAATATGTGTAAGTGGCAGGAAGCACATCGAGAGATCTTTTTCAGAAAGATTGGTTAATCTAATATCATGAATCCTCATTGCCTTAAGATAATTTGCATGCGTAAGCATAACACCCTTAGGCTCGCCTGTTGTTCCTGATGTGTAAATTATAGTTGCAAGATCACTATCCTTAAGCTGCCTGATGCGGGCATTGACAAGTGCAACCGACTCAGAGTTGTCGCCCGTGGTTATGAAATCATCAAAATAGACCGAGGTTTTGTCTTCAGGCTGCAAAACAACATTTCTGTCGAAGATAATCAGTTTATGGAGGAACTGACTCTCCTGCTGAACTTTAAAAGCGTTGTTGTACTGAAATTGTTCTCCAACGAAAATCAGACTTATCTCTGCATCGTTCACTATATATTTCACCTGACTTGGGGAGGAGGTTGCATACATAGGAACCATAACTGCTTTGTTGGCAAAAGCTGCAAAATCTGTGATCAGATACTTCTCCATATTCTGTGAGTAGATGCCCACGTTGTTATATGGCTTTACTCCCATTTCGGCCATTGCCTGTGCCGTTTTTGTCACCTTCTCGGCAAACAGGTCCCATGACATATCCACCCATGCACCTGTTGCATCCTGATACTTTAAAGCAGTTCTGTTTTTATATTTCTGAGCCTGTTTGAAAACGAGCTCACCTAAATGGAAATATGTCATAGCAGTAAATCTTTTTATTTCAAAAATACATTTTATTATCGTGATTTAAATACAAACTCATCTTTTTATTATTAAAGTGATACTTTTTTGCTGATCTAATAAACAAATAGCTGTCCGTTTTTCGTAAACCAAATCTGCATAACATTCTTAAAACTCGAGGGTTAATTAACTACACTTAACGAGATTTTATTTTGAAAATTAAAACGACTAATTATCTTTGTACCATTATGAAAAGACTTGGTATCGTTTCACTCGTTCTAATTATATCGCTTTTACCGCCAGCGGTTAAAGCGCAGGAGTATTATGCCACAAATATAACTCCTGATAAGAGAGCTCCATTATCAACAATATATCTAATGCCTAACGTATATCCGGCAGTTGTAATGGAGGGAGACACCATTGCTTGTATGTGGCTTGGAGATTTTATAAAATATTCTCCCCTTACATTCCGCAGCACAAAAGATCAGATAGCTTATTTAAAGCTGGTTAGAGATGTAAAGAAAACATTACCTTATGCCAAGGAAATTGCAAGAATAATTACGGAGACATACGAGTATATGGAGACGCTGCCTGATGATAAAGCCAGGCAGGAGCATCTTAATAAGATGGAGAAGTATCTGAAAGATGCGTACACTCCAAAAATGAAGAAGCTGACTAAATCCCAGGGGCAGCTGCTGATGAAACTGGTTGACAGAGAAACCAATTCATCTTCATATCACATTATTGATGCTTTCATGGGAAGCTTCAAGGCCTGGAGTTACAATCTTTTTGCAGGGATGTTTGGTAATAGTCTGAAAGTGCGCTATAATCCTTATGGTGAAGACAGAATAACCGAACGTGTATGTGTGCTCGTGGAACAAGGGGTAGTTTGATATTTTTTTGTATCTTTGCTCCTCATTATAGTTTCATGATATAATTTATGCGAATAAATTCACTTAAGGATTTCCAACCCACATTATTTCAAACATTTAAGAATTACAACAAAGAAAAATTCCTGGCAGACCTGATGTCAGGATTGATTGTTGGTGTTGTTGCTTTACCTCTTGCAATTGCATTTGGTATTGCTTCAGGTGTAACACCCGAGAAGGGTATATTCACCGCTATCATAGCAGGTTTTATCATCTCTTTTCTTGGAGGAAGCACTGTACAGATCGGTGGTCCAACCGGTGCTTTTATAGTAATAGTTTACGGGATTGTTGAACAGTATGGGATCCCTGGACTTGCCATAGCAACTGTACTCGCCGGGGTAATGCTTGTTGTTATGGGTTTCCTGAAACTTGGATCCATTATTAAGTTTGTACCATATCCTATTGTTGTGGGATTCACAAGCGGTATAGCTCTCACAATCTTCTCTACACAGATTAAGGACTTTTTTGGACTTACTACACCAAAACTGCCTTCAGGTTTTATAGAAAAATGGGGTATCTATTTTCAGAATTTCAGCTCGGTTAACTGGTGGGTGACAATTATTGCAGTTGTCAGTGTTCTTATTATTATTCTTACTCCCAGGGTTTCAAGGAGGGTTCCGGGTTCTCTGATTGCAATCATATTGATGTCTGTAGTGGTTTATTTCTTAAGGAACTATGCAAACATTGAGGGAATTGAGACTATTGGCGACAGATTTAATATTCAAAGTGAACTGCCGCAGATTAAGGAGATAGCAATCAATCTGGAAAGTATCAGACTTCTTTTCCCATCAGCTTTTACAATTGCAATGCTTTGCGCTATTGAGTCGCTTTTATCTGCCACGGTTGCAGACGGGGTAACAGGAAAGAAACACAATTCAAATATGGAGCTTATTGCACAGGGTGCAGCGAATATAATTACTCCTTTCTTTGGTGGTATCCCTGCTACCGGGGCGATTGCAAGGACAATGACAAATATCAACAATGGGGGAAGGACTCCTGTTGCCGGTATTATTCATTCTATTGTTTTACTTCTTATAGTGCTGTTTCTTGGCGATCTGACCAAACATATTCCTATGGCTTGCCTTGCCGGGATTTTGGTTGTGGTTGCATATAATATGAGTGAGTGGAGAACTTTTGTATCGCTGATGAAGCAGTCGCGTTCAACTCAAGCAATCCTCTTGACAACTTTCCTGCTTACTGTTATTATTGACCTTACAGTTGCTATTTCTGTAGGTTTATTGCTCGCTATTTTTGCATTCCTGAAACGAATGAACGAATATACCGAAATATCTCATTCAACAGGTGAGCTTAAAATTGAGTCTGACAGTGAGGTAAGACATGAGGGTACAGAGGAGGAAAAACTTTTACTGCCTGATAGTGTGGAGGTTTATGAAATTAGAGGACCTTTCTTCTTTGGTGTTGCAAACAAGTTTGATGAGAAGATGCGTAATATTGGAGAGCATCATAAGATACGTATTATCAGAATGCGTAAGGTTCCATTTATCGACTCAACAGGGTTAAATAACCTGGAAGCACTAATTAAGAATTCGATTAAGGAGAAGATTCATGTAATATTATCGGGTGTTAGGGAAAGTGTAAGGGAACAGATAAACAAAACTAATATTCCGGAGCTTATAGGTGAGGAATATATTTGCTCAGATATACAACTGGCAGTAGAGAAGGCTGTTGAACTGGATGCTGTTTTGAAAGAACAGAAGCCTAAAAAAGTACATTAATGACAAATAATAGAAGACAGATGACCGATTGGCTCCCCACAACAAAGAAAGAGATGAATCTGAGGGGCTGGGAAGAGGCTGATGTTATTCTGTTTTCAGGTGATGCATATATCGATCACCCCTCTTTTGGTACTGCCGTTATTGGAAGGTTGCTGGAGAAGGAGGGACTTAAAGTTGCTGTTGTACCACAACCTAACTGGCGTGACGATCTAAGGGATTTCAGGAAATTTGGAAAACCGAACCTCTTTTTTGCTGTTACAGCAGGTGTAATGGATTCTATGATTAATCATTATACTGCAAACAAGAGATTACGATCTAACGATGCCTATACTCCCGATGGCAGGTCTGACATGCGGCCTGACAGAGCGGTGACTGTATATTCAAAGATATTGAAAGACCTCTATCCAGATGTGCCTATTGTACTTGGCGGCATTGAGGCGTCACTTAGACGGGTTACGCACTACGACTATTGGGATGATTCTCTACATAAAACCATACTTGCCGAAACCGGTGCAGATTTCCTGATTTATGGAATGGGCGAATTGCCACTTAAACAACTTATTAAAAACATTAGAGAGGGAAGAAAGATTAGTGAAATATATGATCTGCCCCAGTCGGCCTTCCTAATCAACAAGAAAAGTATACCGGAAAATCCTTTCAAAGAAGAGGTAGCACTTTTTTCACATGAAGAGTGTCTGAAGGACAAACTTAAGCAGGCAAAGAATTTCAGAGTAGTAGAGGAGCAATCGAACCGCATATCTGCCGCAAGAATATTGCAAGCAGTAGATGATAAAGTTTTGATTGTTAACCCACCCTACCCTCCAATGAAAGAGGAGGAGATTGATGCTTCATTTGATCTTCCCTATACGCGTCTTCCTCACCCTAAATATAAAGGGAAGCATATTCCTGCATATGAGATGATTAAATTTTCAGTAAATATGCACAGAGGATGTTTTGGTGGATGTGCCTTTTGTACTATTTCTGCTCATCAGGGTAAATTTATTGCCTCAAGGACAAAAGAATCTATTCTGAATGAGGTAAAACAGATTACTGAAATGCCCGACTTTAAAGGTTATATTACTGATCTTGGAGGACCTTCTGCTAACATGTATAAAATGCAGGGAAAGGATTTAAATATCTGCAGCAAGTGCAAAAAACCATCCTGTATATTCCCAAAAGTATGTTTTAATCTGAACATTGATCACTCTGCTCTATTAGATATTTACAAATCAGTTGATGCTTTACCGGGAGTAAAAAAATCTTTTATAGGTAGTGGCGTACGATATGATATGCTGCTGCATAAGTCGGATGACAATAAGGTGAATAGTGCCAACCGCAAGTATGCTGAGGAGTTAATAAGAAATCATGTGTCGGGGAGACTCAAGGTTGCTCCTGAACATACATCTGACTCTACCCTGAATGTGATGCGCAAACCATCTTTCTCTCTATTCTATAGCTTTAAGAGACTATTTGATGAATTAAACAATAAATATCAGCTTAAACAGCAGCTTATACCCTATTTTATCTCGTCGCATCCGGGATGTACTGAAGAGGATATGGCAGAACTGGCAGCGGTTACGAAGAATCTCGACTTTAAGCTGGAGCAGGTTCAGGACTTTACACCATCGCCAATGACACTGGCAACTGAAATCTATTATACCGGTTACCATCCTTATACACTACAACAGGTTTACACAGCAAAATCGAAAGACCAGAAATTGGCTCAACGCCAGTTTTTCTTCTGGTATGATCAGAAAAGCAGAGGCTCTATTATCAGAGAGCTTAAAAAGATAAACAGACCTGATATCATAGATAAGCTATACCCTAAAAAAAAGTAATAGTTGGGGAAATACCACTGTTAAACATCGTTAAAACTGTACTTTTTTTATAAATTCACGCAGCGTTTTTGAGTTTTATGCATCTTACTTGTAAAAGTGAGCAGTCATTAATGTGAAAATTGTGATCTGAGTGATATGCAAAAAAAACTCTTCATAATTGGTTTGGCAATAATTGGAATCCTGTTGATTAATACCGGATGTGACGATAATTCGAAGTCGCTTGGAAACTTTGGAATTGATATTGCTACGATTATAAATGAAGGGGATAATGCTTACTCACTGCAGCTTGATAATGGTAAAAGACTTTGGCCTGCAGCAAAAGCAGTAAATTTTTTACCCACCAATCACCAGAGGGTGCTTGTGAATTATACAATACTGTCGGACCAGAAAGATGGATATGACCACTATGTGAAGATAAATGACATTTGGAAAATACTTACTAAGCCGGTAATTGAGTTGAATGCCCATAATGAAGAAATTATTGGCGATGATCCAATTAAGACAAACTCAATATGGATTAGTGGCGATTATCTTAATGCATCATTTATGTTTAACTATGGTGGTAAACAGCCACATGCTATAAACTTAGTTGAAAACAAGCTAAGGCCTGATACTGACAAAGATGTGATTGAACTTGAATTCAGACACAACGCATATGAAAGTCAGTCGGATAAACTATACGAAGGTTTCGTCTGCTTCGATTTAAGACCTTTACGAGTAATGAACAGCGACTCTGTTATGATATCAGTTAAGGTAAAAGAGTGGACAGACAAAACATACAGCGATACAAGAGAAAAGATTTATGATGTGGTATACAGATATAATCAGCCTGCATTACAAGCCGGGACTGAGATTCCTATACCTGTAACAACATCAGATGAATACTATTAAATACTAAAAAACCACAATTTAATTAGTTCTATTTCTTATATGACTTTTTTGATTTTCCAAAAACCGGATGACCTCTGTGAAGAGTTCATCCGGTTATTTTTTTCTTATTGCCGAATGTGCTAATTTTACTCACTGATAGTAATATTTCAAAAGAATAAAGATAATCCGGTTTCATGACTAAATTACAATCTATACTATTTGCAGGTATAATAATATTTCTATGCTCGTGTGAGAATAAAACAGAGAGACAAACATTAACACTCAATTTCTCAGAACCCGCCAACAGATGGGAAGAGACGCTGCCACTCGGCAATGGAAGAATTGGGATGATGCCTGATGGTGGTATAGAAAAAGAGAAGATTGTTATAAATGACATAACTATGTGGTCGGGCAGTGAAGACCCCGAAGCGTTTAATCCGGATGCTATAGAATATCTTCCTGAAATTCAAAATCTACTTCTGGAAGGGAAGAATCTTGAAGCTCAGGAATTGATGTATCGCCATTTCAGATGCGGTGGACAGGGGTCTGCCTTCGGTAATGGAAAAGATGCACCTTATGGCTGTTTTCAGAAAGTTGGAGATCTGGATATCGATTATAGTTATAACCACAACACCAACAGAGATGATTCAGTCAGGAATTATCTGAGAAGTCTGTCACTGAACAATGCAGTTGCATCTACACAGTTTGAATTGGGTGATGTGAATTATAAGCGTGAATATTTTGCCTCTCACGATGATGATCTTCTTGTTATAAAAATATCAGCAGACTTAAAGAGATCAGTTTCTTTTAAACTAAATTTGAACCGCTCTGAAAGATCAGATGTAACAATTGAAAAAAACAGGCTGATTATGAGAGGTCAGCTTAATGATGGCTATGATGGCGATAAAGGTCTGAAATATCTGACTATTGCTGAGATAGTTAATAAAGGAGGTGAAATTAGTTGGGACGAATCATCGCTGGTACTTACAAATGCAGATGAGGCATTAATTCTGGTATCCACATCTACAGATATGATGGATAAGGATTATGAATCTACTGTGGTGCAACTAATCACAGAGGCTAAAAGAGAATCATTTGATAAGCTTAAACAGGATCATGTGGACCTGTATCAGGAGAAATTTAACAGGGTTGAACTCTATCTGGGTGAACAGGACAATATAACCTCTACTAATCAGAGATTGATAAATTTCCAGGAGAATGACGACCCTGCATTCGCTGCGCTCTACTTCCAGTTTGGCAGGTATCTGATGATAAGTGGGACCAATGAGAAGAGTATGCCGCTTAATTTACAGGGTTTGTGGTCGAATCAACTACAAACACCGTGGAATGGCGATTATCACCTGAATATAAATCTGCAAATGAATTACTGGCCGGCAGAAGTGTGCAATCTATCTGAACTGCACAGACCATTGATCGACTTTACACGTGCTTTGGTTCCTTCGGGAGAGAAAACAGCAAAGACCTTCTATAATGCAGATGGATGGGTTGCGCATATGATGAGTAATCCGTGGTATTACACTGCGCCTGGTGAACATGCTTCATGGGGAGCAACGAATACCGGAGGTGCATGGCTATGTGAACATATTTGGGAGCACTACTCATTCAACAGAGATGAAGAGTACCTGAGATCTGTTTACCCTATTTTGGCAGGTGCAGCGGAATTCTTTCTAACAAGCATGATAAGGGAACCCAAAAATGGATGGCTGGTAACAGCTCCTTCCTCATCTCCTGAAAATGCATTCTATCTGCCTGATAGTGAAGAACCGGTTTTTGTTTGTATGGGTCCCACCATGGATGTACAAATCATTAAAGAGCTGTTTACTAACACTCTGAAAGCATCAGAAATACTTGAAATAGAAGATTTTGTAACAAAAAGGATCATAGAAGTCATAGATCAATTGCCTCCTATGCAGATCAGTAGTAACGGCTATCTGCAGGAGTGGCTGGAAGATTACAGAGAGCAGGACCCTAAACATCGTCACGTTTCACATCTATATGGCTTATACCCATCCGATCAAATATCACCTGAAGTGACACCAGACCTGGCAGAGGCAGCCAGAAAAACTTTAAACCGCCGTGGTGATGAGGGCACAGGATGGTCGAGAGCATGGAAAATAAATTTCTGGGCAAGACTGCATGATGGTGACAGAGCTTACAAGCTTTTGAAGAGTTTACTGGAGCCTGCTTATGGTGATGGGGTAAATATGAGAAGTGGTGGCGGAACATATCCTAATCTTTTCTGTGCTCATCCTCCTTTTCAAATAGATGGTAATTTCGGAGGCACATCAGGAATAGCTGAGATGCTGATACAGAGTCATAACGGTTATATCAACCTACTCCCTGCTCTTCCGGGGAAATGGAGTGATGGGAGCTTCAAAGGACTACGTGCCCGTGGCGGTGCTGAAATTGATGCCAAATGGGAAAATAGCAGATTAACAGAAGCAATAATTAAAGCTGAAGTGTCAAACAGTTTTAAGATAAAAACTCCCGATTATGTTACATCTGTAACTGCAAATGGTAAAAAAATCAGTATAGACAGCAGTTATATAACCCTAAATATGAACTCAGGGGAAAAAATTGAGCTGAAATTCAATTGAAATTCAGCTCTTATATAATTTAAATTTTGTCGTAAGGTAAATTAGTCAACGCATCTGATATCCTGTTTACTGCCTCTTTCATAGGCTTCTCAACCATTCCTCTCATAAAGGGATTCAGATTGGTTTGCACAAGCATCGACAATTCGGTTTCTTTTTCAGCTATAGAGTTTAGATTAAGTTCCATAATGATATCAAATGGAAGTCGCAGCGACTTAAATCTCACCTGCCTGTTAGGCTGACGGTCAATCACTTCAAATGAAACTTTACCTATAGCATCTACTGTGAAAGATACAGTATCTTTATCAAAATTAAAGTCCTTGATCTTATCTTCAGGTATCATCCCTTTGACTAATTCCAGGTTTCGAAGATCCGACAATACCCTGAATATATCCGAATCGGAATGCTGAATTACTTTTAATTCACTGACAAATTCTGTCATTATTTAATATTTTTATGTGGTTTACCCCAGTTTTCGGGATCTTTACGCCAATCCTGCAATGTTTTAAGTTCTGATTCGTCAATATAATCAGTAGCCAGTGCCTCATCTAAAATTGCATCATAATTGCACAATGTAGTAAGTTCCACCCTTGCTTCATGCATTGCATCAACAGAGTGCTGAAAGCCGTAAGTGAAGATTGCTATCATACCTAATACATCTGAACCATTGCTTCTGATAGCTTCTACTGCTTTTAGACTACTTCCGCCTGTAGACACCAGATCTTCTATAACAACTACTTTCTGTTTTGGCTTAAGGTCTCCCTCAATTAAATTCTCCATTCCATGATCTTTGGGTGAGGAGCGGATATAAACAAAAGGTAGCCCCAAAACATCTGCTACCAGCGTACCGGGAGCAATTGCACCTGTAGCAACACCTGCTATGGCATCTGTTTGAGGATATTTCTCAAGTATTATCCTTGCAAATTCTACTTTTAAAAAATTACGAATTTGTGGATATGACATCAATTTGCGATTATCACAATAGATAGGTGATTTCCATCCTGATGCCCAAGTAAATGGGTTAGAAGGCTGTAGCTTAATAGCCTTCACTTTGAGTAGTTTCTCAGCCGTAATTTTTTGTACTCTTTTCATTTTTTTATTGACTTGATCATGAATTGTTAGCAAAAATAGTGCTTAAAAATGAATTTTTGGTCAATAACCGCTAATTGATTTATAAAACCTCCCCTATTGTTGCAATACTAATCTTCAGATTGGCGCATTTATGCAGAGCTATTCCGCAAGCCTCAATTGTTGATCCTGTAGTGATTACATCATCAACGAGCAGAATATGTTTTTGTTCAAATAGCTGCTTATCTTTCACATAGAATATATCCTTAACATTTTCCCATCGCTCTGTACGGGTACGTTTTGTTTGAGTAGGATTATGCACTACTCTCACCAGATTACCTGTTGAAACAGGCAGTGAAGTGGATTCTGATATTCCCTGAGCTATTACATCTGCTTGATTATAGCCTCTGATTTTCTCCTTTTTTGGATGCAGCGGAACCGGTACAATAATATCAATAGGTTTTATAAAGTCGCTCCCTGACAGGTCGTCTCCAAACATCCTGCCTAATAAAAATCCTATCTCTTTTTTATTATAATATTTAAGATTATGTATTAAAGGTGGCAGTATTCCCCCTTCTGCATATACACAATAGCTTGCAATTCTTTCAAATGGGATTCTGCCTGCCATCAATCTTTCAGCACTGTTATCAATAACTTTATAATTATCTGTTCGGGGTAACTTAAATAAACAGCTCAGACATACTCCTTTTTCATCTTCAAGCAACTCCCTGCCACAAACCACACACACCTCCGGAAGTAATAGATTCAGTAAATTTCTAAAAAGTCCGGATTTCCTCTTTTTAATTTTATCATCATATCTCTTTCTAAACTTCATCAATAGAGTCAATATCCATTTTTTGCAAGCATGATAATATATCACTCATCTCAAAGCCTCTGCCAAGAGCATATCTGATAAGCTTGTTTTTTCGTTCATTAATACTTGCCCCCTTTACTGTTTTCCACTTTTTTTCAAGCACATACTCAAGAGAGTTGGTCGTCTCTGCCTCAGGCATCTCTTCATATATTTTTTGGATAATTTCCGATGGAATTTTCTTTTGTCTCAATGCAAGTTCGATTTTCCTTCTCCCCCACTTATTGAATTTAATTTTGTCTCCAATATAGCTTCTGGTATACCTCTCATCGTTTATAAAATTCTCTTTAATCAGACGGTTTACAACTCTCTCGATATCCTCAGCATTAAGATTCAGTCGGTAAAGCTTCTGAGAAATATCATAACTGCAATACTCTTTTTGTGAACATAAACGTGCCATGCGTGAGTACGCCTGTTTTTCAGATATAACCTTTCGTTTCTCATTCATGACTGTATGTCTGTTTGCTGCCACTAACTGTTCTTACACCCTTAATCATTCTGAAGTTGCCGGAGATATCTCTTCTAAGTTCAATTTGATCATACCCTTTACTCTTTAACAAATGGAGGATATCATCACCTTTATCTCTGTTTATCTCGAAATATAGTTTCCCATTATCATTGAGCAGATCCAGTGCAATTGTAGAAATCTTATCATAAAAAAGCAGAGGGTTATCATCTTCTACAAATAGTGCTACATGTGGCTCATAATTCAGGACATTATCATCCATACTCTTTTTCTCAGAATCCATTACATATGGAGGGTTACTTATAATTACATCATATTTACCACCTTCTGATATGATTTCATTATCTTCATTAATTGACAAAACATCCTGATTGCTGAAATTTACTGTAACATTATTTATTCTTGCATTCTCCCTGGCAATATCCAATGCTCCTTCTGAAATATCCCATGCATTGACCTCAGCTTGTGGAAGTTTTTTTGCAAGTGTGACTGCAATACAACCGCTACCTGTTCCGATATCGAGTATGGAGACAGGCCCGGCAGCTTTTTCTGAGAGAATCCACTCAACCAGTTCCTCAGTTTCTGGTCTCGGTATCAATACATCAGGAGAAACCTTAAAATTAAGACCATAAAATTCAGTCTTTCCTAAAACATATTGAATTGGCTCACTCTTTTTTAGTCTACCTATAATATCTTTTATTTTGCTTAGTTCTGATGAGGATAAATTATTAAATTTGTCAGAAATAATTCCTGTATTGTCAATTCCTGTGACTTCTTCCAGAATTATACGGATAAGTGCAAACAGCTCAGTATGAGTGTAAAGACTTCCTAATTCTTGTCGAATATAATGAGTGAGTTCTTGCATAGAATTAATAGTTGATAACAACAAAGGTATAAAAAAATGGAGCTAAATCCGATATATATGCAGAGATGCCTCTTCCTGGCACGCAAAAGTGAAGGTTTCACGAAACCCAATCCAATGGTTGGTGCTGTAATAGTGCATGATAATAAAATTATTGGTGAAGGGTATCACAGACAGTTCGGTGAAGCTCATGCGGAAGTTAATGCTATTAATTCGGTAAAAGACAAATCACTTTTATTGACCTCAACTCTGTATGTATCTCTTGAACCTTGTGCTCATTACGGAAAGACACCGCCATGTGCTGAGCTGATTGTCAAGAACAAAATACCACGTGTTGTGATTGCCGTTAGAGATCCAAATCCTAAGGTTTCCGGAAAAGGTATAGATATGTTGAAACAAAGTGGTATAGAGGTAGTAGAGGGCATACTGGAAGAAGAGGCAATTGAGATAAACCGTTTCTTCTTTGTTAATCAATTATATTCCAGGCCTTACATAATTTTAAAATGGGCTCAAAGTAAAGATGGATTTATCGATTTAAAAAGAAAACCTGATGAGAACAGACTGCCTGTAATAATTTCAAATAAAATAACTCACAGCATAGTTCACAAATTCAGGACAGAGGTTCAGGGAATACTTGTGGGAACAAATACTGCAATTTTAGACAATCCAAAACTGACTGCCAGAAAATGGTTCGGTAATGATCCCACAAGGGTTGTGATAGATAAAAACAACAAAATACCTCGCAATAGTTTTTTATTTGATGGAACAGTTCCAACCATTGTATTCACAAGCTCTATCCCGGATGACATTAAAAACACTGATAACCTGAAGTTTATTGAAATTGACTTTTCAAAAGATAGCAATGAATTGATTTTAGATCATCTGTATCAAGAGAGGATCTATTCTCTTTTGGTAGAGGGTGGTTCAAAACTGTTATCATCATTTATAAATAAAAATCTTTGGGATGAAGCTTACATTGAAGTATCTGAGAAAAAACTACATAGAGGAGTGAATTCTCCTGAAATAAAAGGGAGTATTGCAGCTACTAAAAGATACCTCAACTCCACTCAGTATCATTTAAAGAGCAAAATATCTCGAAATTTTCTTTAAATATTCATTTTAATATGGTTAAAGAGAAAAATCTTCCTACTTTTGCATGACTTAATGTGATGTACAATATTATTGAAACAAATGATATCTAAATATTTCCTCTGGACATCGGTTCTTATCATGAATTTGTTACTGCTCTCCTCTTGTCTCGGATCATCAAATGATGGAGATCTGGAGTATTCACCTGATGCACAGATATACTCTTTTTCAATGGCATCAAAAGCTGATACCTTAAATTTATTGAGAACAACTGAATTTTCTATTGATCAGGTTAACAGCAGGATATTTAACAAAAAACCACTGCCGTACCAGTTCCATGTCGACAGTGTAGTTCTGAACATCAGAGGGGCAAACAATTTGAGTACATTCTCAGATGTTACTATACAGCTAATACCCGACAGCTCTTTTGCCTGGGTTCAGTCTGACTCAATTGAAGTTTCAAGATTGCACAAAATTATAACTACTGCTCCTGATGGTATTACTAAAAAGACCTATGAGATTCAGCTATACATATATCAGCAGGATCCATATATTATGTCATGGGAGAAGGTTGCTGAAGGTTATTTGCCAACTACAGTGAATCAACAGAAAACAGTAGAATTCAACAATAGATTTATTACATACTATATAGCAAACGGTGCTGTTAATGCAACATCATCTTCGGCAAGTGATGGTAATAACTGGACTACTGCATCGGTAACCGGACTGCCTCCTGCAATTCAGTTATCATCCTTAACAGTTTCAGAAAACTATATTTTTGCAATTGATGATGATAACAGACTGTTCAGAACATCTGATGGTTTTACATGGACGCAGGTTGTCACAGAGTTTCCGATTGTTACTATTTATGGAGTGATACCCTCTGCCACAGATGATATTCTTGTAATGGTAAATGATAGCAGCACATCTAAATTAGCCATAACAGAGGATTTTACATCACTTCAGTTAGTGGAGATGAATTCGGGCACGCCAGCTGATTTGCCGGTAAAGGACTTCTCTGCTGTTCAGATTGAAAGTACAACTTCATACACTATTAAATATCTGGCAATTGCAGGAGGAAGCAAAGCTGACGACACAGACAGCAATGATATTTGGATATTGCAGGAAAAGGGTGGCGAAATCTATGCTTTAAAATCAAAGAAATCAGAATCTGTTTCAGTTGATGGCAGTTCTATCTTTTTCTATGATGAAAAACCATATATCTTAGTAGCCTCAGGAGGAAAAAACAGTTTACTTTATTCAGACAATTACGGACTGGACTGGAAACCGGCAGAAGAGAATCAGTCTCTACCGGCTACATTTAATTATAGAAAAAATGCATCAGTAATTACTGATAACAACAACATATGGATATTCGGCGGAGTATCTCAGGCTCAAACCCAAATCAGAGATGTCTGGAAAGGCAGGCTTAATAAATTTGACCTGAATTAGTGGAATAGTTCCTCGCATTGATATACTTTATCGACCTCTTTTACGTTTAGAAAGTGTATAATCATAAGATGTTGATATGAGGAATACCAAAAAGGCAATTTATTTCTACCTGTTATTATTTATCGTAGTTGTACTTCCGGCTAATACACTATCGCAGGAGTATAAATATGAGATAGGAGCAGCAACCGGAACATCTTTCTATATGGGTGATGCCAACAAAACGAAATTGTATTTGCATTCCGGAATTTCAGGAGGTGCATTGTTCAGATACAATATCAACTTTAACTGGGCATTAAAGGCAAATATTATAGCAGGTAATGTTTCCGGGAACAGTGAAGATTCAGGGAATGTTTTTCCTTTTGATCGGAACATAAATTTCAGCAGAACTTTCACTGATATTGGAACACAGGTTGAATTTAATTTTTTACCCTATAGTGATAACTATTCATACTTAGGTACAAAACCATATTCACCTTATCTGTTTACAGGTGTAGGATTAACCTATGCGTCTGGTGAAAATAGTATTTTCAGTGCTAATATACCTTTAGGTATTGGGTTTAAATATAAATTAAAAAACAGGATAAATTTAGGGGTCGAGTTCTCAATGAGGAAACTTTTTACTGATAACTTCGATCTGCTTGACAATCCTTATGGTATCAGAAGCAGTACACTGAAAAATAAGGATTGGTATTCATTAACTATGATTTTCCTGACCTGGGATTTCAGTTCTCGCACTGACCCTTGTCATGGAATGTAACAATATAGACGTTAAAAAATGTCGCTATTAGACTATATAGATCAAGAACGCCTTCCAAATCATATTGCCATCATAATGGATGGTAACGGAAGATGGGCAACGAATAAAGGTTTTGAAAGGGGTGAAGGACACAAAGAGGGTGTCAGAGCCATTAGCCGTGTAGTTGAAGCTGCAACTAAAGCTTCAATAAAATACCTGACGCTATATGCCTTCTCAACTGAAAACTGGAACCGTCCTGCAGAAGAGGTAAACGGTCTGATGGACCTTATGGTTTATGCTATAAGTGAGGAGACTGAAAAGCTTAAAAAAAATGGAGTCAGAATCACCTGTATAGGTGATATGGATCGTCTGCCTGAATATGCACGTACTGCACTGATAGAATGTATAGATCAGACCAAAGAAGGCAATACTCTTACACTGAATATTGCTTTAAGCTACTCATCTAAATGGGAGCTTACCGAGGCAGCCAGGAGAATTGCTGATGATGTTTTAAATGGAGTTTTAAACAAAGAGGATATAAGTGAAGAAACCATAAGTATGTACCTTACAACTCATGGAATTCCCGACCCCGATTTATTAATCCGCACAGGGGGCGAACAGAGAATAAGCAACTTCCTTTTATGGCAATGTGCTTATGCGGAATTTTACTTTACCGAAGTCTACTGGCCCGACTTCGGAGAAAAAGACCTTTATGAAGCAATTATTGACTTTCAGGGTCGTGAAAGGAGATTCGGCAAAATCAGCGAACAGATAGAGTGTAATAGTACGGGATCAAAACCTGAAAAAGAACAGTAAGAGAAAAGAAATTATCACAATGTTGAAGAGAATATTCAATTTACTTCTGCTATTAATAGTACTACCACAGACAGTATTATTGGCTCAAACCAACGATTCAATAACTCAGAGTGAATCGGGTGATCTGACTGTGAATTATACATCACCCCCAAAGACCTATTACATTGCTGATGTAAAGGTAACGGGTGTAGAGGAAACAATGTATGCAGGACAGGAGTTTGTACTTATCAATTTTGCCGGACTTTCAAAAGGTCAGGAGATACAGATCCCTGGTGATGATATAACAAACGCGCTTAAAAGATTTTGGAGACAAGGACTTTTCTCTGATGTTAAGATACTCCAGAACAAGATTGAGGGTGACAGTGTATGGCTTGAAATAAAGCTGACTGACCGTCCCAGGGTTACTGACATACGTTATACCGGGATGAAGAAAAGCGAGCAGGATGATATTGAAGCTAAGATAGGATTTGTAAAAGGAAATCAGATTACCCCTCCTCAAATCGACAGAGCTGAGATTTTAATCAAAAACTTCTATGACGAAAAGGGTTTTGGAGATGCTGAAGTCAGACTCCTTCAACACCCTGACACAACGGGTAAAAATCAGGTTGTGCTTGAAATAGTTGTTGATAAAAAGGAAAAACTTAAAGTTAACAATATAAATATTGAAGGAAATGTTGCACTCTCCGACAGAACGTTGAAGAGGGCTATGAAGAAGACTAATGAGAAGGGTAAACTCTGGAATATTTTCCGTGCAAAGAAGTTTGTTGAAGATCTCTATGAGGAGGATAAAAGAAATCTTATTGGTAAATATCATGAGGAGGGATATCGAGATGCTGAAATTTTAAAGGATACTGTATATAAATTTGATGATAAGACAGTAAACATAGATATTCTTCTTGAAGAGGGACCACTTTATCATATACGCTCAATTAACTGGGTTGGTAATACTCAATACCCTTCTGCACAGCTTTCCAGGGTACTGAATATGAATTCAGGGGAAGTGTATAATCAGAAAAAACTTGAGGAAAGACTTATATCTGATGAAGATGCTGTAATCAATCTTTATCAGAATAACGGATATCTGTTTTCAAATATTGATCCGATAGAGATAAATATTGAAAATGACTCCATCGATCTTGAGTTGCGTGTTGTGGAAGGACCAAAAGCAACAATCAAACGTGTAATAATTCAAGGTAATGATCGTCTATACGAAGATGTTATCCGTCGTGAATTAAGAACTAAACCGGGAGCAGTGTTCAGTAAGGATGACCTGCTGAGATCTGTTCGAGAAATTGCCCAGACAGGCCATTTCGATCCGGAGGCACTTTCTGCAGATATAGGGAAAGGTATAACTCCTAACCCTGAAGATGGTACTGTTGATATTACATACCCTTTGACATCAAAAGGAAACGACCAGATTGAGTTTTCTGCAGGTTGGGGTGTTACCGGCCTGGTAGGTAAACTTAGTCTACGCCTGAATAACTTCTCTTTAAGGAACATGCTTAATCCATCTATGCACAGAGGTATAATTCCGCAGGGAGATGGACAGACACTTGTGTTGAGTGCACAGACCAACGGTAGATATTATCAATCATATCAGTTCCAGTTTATTGAACCATGGTTTGGAGGCAAAAAGCCTAATCACTTCTCGGTTAATGCATACTACTCAAGATATACTGGTTTAAATAGCGACTACTACCGACAGAATACCAATCCTTACATGTATGGCATGGGAGGCTATCCCGGTATGGGATATGGTGGTTATGGCTACCCGGGTTATGGTTACGGAGGATATGGTGGCTATGGCGGTTACGGAGGTTATGGATACGGTTATCAGGACCTCGCAGAATATGCTGCTGACCCGGATCAGGTTTTCAATATATTTGGAGCATCTATAGGATATGGTAAACGTTTAGAGTGGCCTGACGACTATTTCCAGATTATGGCAACATTAGGTTTCCAACGTTATGGTCTTAAAAACTGGACATTAAACAGATTTGATTTCTCAACAGGAGTAAGTAATAGTATTACGCTTGGATTAACGTTATCTCGTACTTCGATAGATAACCCTATTTATACCAGAACCGGATCTGACTTCACTCTAAGTGTAAATGCAACACCTCCATTCTCATTATGGGATGGCAGGGATTACAGTAAACTTGCAGTAAATGATCCTGCAAAACATAGGTGGAATGAGTATCATAAGTGGAAACTCAAGATGCGTACATATACTCCACTTACACCGTTAACAGTAACCAGAACACCTGTAGTTGCAACCAGGGCAGAATTCGGAATACTGGGACACTACAACAAGGATAAACTGACATCCTTCGAAACGTTTGATGTGGGTGGTGATGGTATGACAGGATATACAAGCAGTTTTGCAACAGAAACGGTTGCTTTGAGAGGATACGAGAACAACTCAATTGCTATGCAGGCACGAGCATATACTCGTCTGGGACTTGAACTACGTTATCCGTTTATACTTGAGCCAAACTCAACAATTTACGGTGTTGCATTCCTTGAAGCAGGTAATGCATGGATGAAGCTGAACGAGATAAATCCTTTCGACCTGAAGCGATCTGCTGGTGCAGGCGTGAGAATCTTCCTTCCAATGATCGGTTTGATGGGTATCGACTGGGCATATGGTTTTGATACAGTGTATGGCACTTCAGGCATCAGAGACAGAGGAGGAAGTCAGTTCCACTTCATAATCGGTCAGGAGTTCTAATATCTTTAACATTATTTACAGAGAGTACTGTAAACGTTTATAAGTTTCAACTGTCATTATAAACAGATTAAAAAAACAAAGTATGAAAAAAATAGTTTTATTTATTGGTTTATTCTTGGCGTTAGGTATCAGTAGCAGCATGGCTCAGCAATATGCACTGATTGATATGGAGTATATCTTAAAGAGAATTCCTGCATACGAGAACGCTAATGAACAACTGGAAGCTTTGTCTAAGCAATGGCAGGCAGTTATCGACGAAGAGGTTCAAGAGGTGAATGCTATGTATAAAAAATACCAAGCCGATCTCACTTTTCTTGCAGGAGAAGAGAAAACCAAACGTGAAAATCAGATTGTAGCAAAGGAAAATGCTATTCAGGAACTCAGGAATCAATATTTTGGTCCAGAAGGAGAATTATTTAAGAATCAGGAGAAACTGATTAAGCCAATACAGGATAATATTTATGAGGCAGTAAAATCAATTTCTATTGATAATGGGTATGCTGTTGTTTTAGACAGAGCATCTGCTACATCTATTATTTTTGCAACCCCTGATATTGATATTAGCGACGAAGTACTTTCAAGATTAGGCTATTAGAATTTTATCATTATCTTTGTATCCACTTTTTTTGAATTATAAATTATAAATTATAACGTAACAATCATGTTAAAGAAATTATTGATCTTTTGTATTGCACTTGCTCCTTTATCGCTTGTAGCACAAGACTTAAAACTAGCGTACATAAACACTCAGGAGATATTTGCATCTATGCCTGAATTATCCAGTATCGAAACACAATTAACAGAAAAACAGGAACAGATTACTAAAAACGGCCAGGCTTTGGTTGATGAATACACCAAGAAAGCCCAGGAATTTGAAGCAGCAGCAGCAACTACTTCCGATGCCGTAAAAATGGATCAGCAGGCACAACTGCAATCAATTCTGCAGAGATACGAACTATTTCAGCAGAACAGTCAACAAGAAATGCAGCAGTTACAACAAAAGCTTCTTGGACCTGTTAATCAGAAAATTTCAGATGCAATACAGGCAGTAGGTGCAGCAAATAACTATACTTTTGTATTTGATGTATCTAATATGCAGTCTCCAATAGTTTATACTCATCCTTCGGCAGTAAACATTACTCAGGAAGTAAAAACACGTTTGGGAATACAGTAAAAGACATTAAACAGTATAAAAAAAGGTCTCAAATTTAATTGAGGCCTTTTTTTATATCTGATATTAAATAGGAATCAGACAATCACTGTTAGATTTATAATCATAACTACATTCCTTTAATAACCAGTATAGGAGTATTTGAATGAAACAGCATCTTACGTGCTATACCCGGATTGAACATCCTGGCAAAAATATTCCTTCTTGAGCTTGATAAAGAGATCATATCAATATTATTCTCCTTCACATATTTTTCAAGGGTAGATTCCAGTCTCTCCGTCTGATCAATAAGCATATAGCTTACCTTTAACAGTGGATACAGTTCGGAAAGCCTTTTTTGAAATCCCGATAGTTTAATCTCATTCCAAACATCCTCCTTCTTTGCAATATGTGCTAAAATAATTTCAATATGATATGGCTTTAAAAGCTTCATCATAATATCAAGAGCTTTAAATTCCCTCTCCTGGAAGTTAGTAAGAAATACCACTCTCTTGACTTCAGTAAGATTGCGTACTTTTGAGTCTTCCGGAACAGCAAAAATAGGGGTTCTGCAACCATCCATCACCTCAGCGGTCACACTGCCAATCAGATCCAGATCTTTAGCATTTTTACCTCTTGTACCCATAACTATGGCAGTAGGCTTTATCTTCTTGGAATATGAAATAATCTCCTCCTCCGGAAGCCCTTCCACCAAGGTATAGGTAAAGCTGACTTTAGGGAATTTACCATTCGATATATTCTCCTCTAACCTTTTAATAAGGTTTTTCATCTCTGTCTCCGTATTCTTTTTTATATCCTGATAAATATCCTTATCAGTAGACTGCAGAGTAAGAGAGTCTCCAAAGGGAATTGAAGCAGGATAAAAAGGTGTAAAGAATGCATGCATCAGCTTTACATTACATTTTAAATCATCTGCAAGACGGAATCCAAACTCACAAGCCAAAAGTGAATAGTCGGAGAAATCAACAGGGATTAATACCTCATTGATAACTTTCACCTTTTCTTCATCATCTTCTTTTTCATCAGTTGATTTAAAATCCACCTGTTCAATTACACGCAATGCGTTCGGAAGATCTTTTTCATTGATTCTTACCCTCACACTACCGGCAATGGTAGGTTCAATGAGATTAATACCATGTATAACAGCAGGTATGCCTTCCGATTCAAGTATAGATTTTAATATTTGTGCTTTTTCATACGTATGAATTGCAACTGTTACCAGTTTTTCATCGCGTGATTCACTATTTGTAATCTCTTTTTTCATATTAATCTTTTTGAGACATCCAAAGGTGTTGACCTCCAGATGTAAGGGTTAAAAACAACTCTACAAAAAAACCCAATAACGAGTGTTGAACAATCAATTATTGGGTTCTTTTTTCTTTTATTCTTCAAGTTCTGCCTGATCTGTCTGTTCAGGTTCCGGTTCCGGTTCTGGTTCCGGATAGTCTGTAAGTCCTAAAATCTTTAAAGCTTTATCAAAAATAAGGGTATCGTCGAGAACAACAATACCACCATCAGGACCGGGCTCAATATGAATTCCTACACTATTGCCCTCTTTATAATTGTATCCGCCAAAATAGTTTCTTACGGTCTCAGGTTTCATATCTAATTCCTCTGCTATTTGACGGATACTCCCATCGGGGAGTTTGTCTTTCAGCTCTCTTAAGTCATTAAATGAGATTGTTCTTGCCATGGTCAATTATTTTTATGTTTAAAATTCATTTGTATTAATAATATGCCCTAAACTTACTCAAAAAAACAGAGATTCCAAACTATTCTATTAATTTATTTCCAATTTGTTTTAGTACCAATATTATAACATTGTTCAATGAGGTAATGTTGATAATACAGGAGAGAAAATGATTAACAGGCTAATATAAGTTAATATAAAAAAGGAAAGATAATTCGCGTTCTGTCTGCTGTAAACAGCTTTATCGCCTGTTTGCATAATGTTATTAACAGGTGCTTTGTAAAGTATGGTATATAGTCCGTAAAGTATCATTGCAAGGATAGTTCCAACTAATGCTCCGGCAATTATATCCGAAATAAAATGAACACCAAGATATATACGAGTATAACTGTTAAGTGTACCCCATAATAATGTACTTAGCGTGATAATCCTGTATTTAAAAATCAAAGATAAAAAAACACTTAATCCAAAAGCGTTGGTAGCGTGGCCGGAAATAAATCCAAATCTGCCACCTCTATAATTGTTAACAGTATCTACCAGATACATAAAATCGGGATGATGTGTAGGTCTGAACCGCTCAAAAAGTGGTTTAAAAAGTGATGATGAAATCTGATCACTTAAAACAAATACAAGAATAAAAAAGAGAGCAACTATAAATGCACCTTTCCTCGAAGTCTTATAAAAAAAAATAAAAAGGATAAAAAGGAAAAGCGGTATCCATATAAACCTCCCGCTTAATGTCCACATCGCATTATCCAGAAACTGGGAATCGCTGCCATTAAGTGCAAAAAACAGGTCACGTTCCAGCGGAAGTAATGAATCTATCGCATCTCTCATAGTTCTCAGATTATCTCTATGTTATCTTCATAAGTCCATCCTACACTACCATTTGCTATTTCTACTTCATACCAGTTACCATCACTGCTTCTGATTTTAACCTTAGTCCCCTCATGCAGTTCAAATAACTGATTACTGTTAACATCCGGCGAAGCATTAACCGCAGCTGCACCCACCATCACAATTGCAGTGTCTCCACGAAGACGCTCTCTCTTCTGCCTGAAGGAGAAAGAATTGGCAATTATCATAAAAATGAAAAGTACAATACCTGTATAAAAGGCAGTTTTTCTAGCCCAGAGGATTCTCACGAACAGGAAAACAGCTACAGATAATAAGAATAGAAGAAATAACACAATTGCAATAGTAGCCCATACATTTGAGCTGAAAAGATTACGGACAGAATCAATCCAGTTTACCAGGAAAAGGTTTCCGGAAGCAGCGATCCTATCGACAGTCCTGTTGTTTGCAAATCTTAGATTATGCCTTATATCACTATCACCCGGGTCCAATAAAAGTGCTCTTTCATAATTTAATATAGCCTTACCCAGTTGATTATCGCGAAAATATGCATTCCCAAGATTATAATATAGTTGTGCCGATACGCGGTTTTCTTTAACTCCCTGACTTACCGCCTCCTCGTAAAGCTCTATACTTCTCTTGTAATCCTGATTTCTGTATGCATTGGATGCCATCTCATATAATCCGGATTCTTCTGTATCCTGTATATCATCAGCCAGAGGTAGTAATTGATCCTCTGCAGCAGGTAAATTATCCTGCTGTTCAGAACCGGAAGTATTCTGTCCGGTAACCTGCAGAGTAAATAAGGCTGCAATAAACAAAACAGATATATATTTGATCAGTTTCATACTCATAAACTATTTACTTTTCTTGAGTCGGTTTTCCATTTCACCAATAGCATTAAAGGTGTTGTTATAAACACTTTCCATTTCAGCATCACTTTCTGCCGGAGCATATCGTGCAAACTCGCATGTATCAAGTATTTGCATAAACCTTGAAATTAGTTCCCCGCTTATACCATTTTTTGACAACTCATTCTCTATATTATTCTTAGAGAGATTAGCCACCGGTATAGATAGTTTATCACTAAAATAACCCCAAATCGCTCTAAGAACCTCATCATAGAAATTCTCTTTCTTCTGCTCCTTAAGATATTTCTCTGCCAGCTTCAGCCTCTTTATTGCAATTTTATTTGCTTTCCTGTTTCGCATAAGAGCTACGTTGGCATTCTCGCGGGCCTGTTTTCTGTTGATTATAAATAACACAACAAGCAGGACAAATGGTATTATATACCATAGCCAGTAGTTAAGTGAACCTACAAAAAAATTACTTATAGAAAGATAGTTTGGTTCTCCGGTCTTTAAGAACCTTATATCCTGCTCCACTCTTACATCCTGCTGATTCACAAAATTGCTTGATGTTATACTTCCCGGATCACCTTTAGCAATCTGAAGACTGTATTCTTCTGTTGTAAGAGTCTTATATGAATTTGTATTGATATCGAAATAACTGAACTCAACCGGTGGAATAGTGTAGTTACCTTCATATCGCGGAATTGCCATATATTCGATAGTTCTAATACCAGTCAGCCCATTGCTCGTTACATTAAGGGCATTTGTAACAGTAGGATCATAGACCTCGAAATTGGAAGGAAACTCTACAACCGGATTACTTATAAGTTTCATATTACCTGTTCCTGAAATCTCCAGTCGTAAAGAAATAGCCTCATTGGCTCTCAGCTGTGTAGTATTAATATTTGGCTTCATAGTAAAAGTCCCCACAGCATTTGCAAAGCTGGCAGGACGGTTTGCCGGCAGTGGTTTAACATTAATTACAACAGGATTAGTAACAAGTGTCTTATTAACATCAACCATAAGTTCCTGCGAACCGAAGAAGGTAGTCACACTTCTTCCTGAAGGTACAGAAAACACCATTTCAAGTCTACCCGAAGGTATGGTAATCTGACCTGACTTCTGAGGGAACAGAAGCGTTTTACGAAGATCTGCGGTATAGTAGTTCCTCCCGTTATAGCGCTCCATCTGTAGCTGCTGATTGACAGGAACATCTATCTCTTCAACCATAAACCCTTCAAATTCAGGAAACTGAATTCTTCCGAAGTTGACAATATTAAGTGTTGTATATAATCTGAATGTTACAGTAAATCCCTCCTGTTCGTAAGGATTGTTTTTGGATACTATTGCTCTGATAAATGCATCATTATCAGATACTGTAGCAGATCCAGATGATGAGCCTCCACCTCTGGAGCTCTGCGATGATTTCTCATCTGGTGGTAAGACCTCAACTTTTAAAGAGTTAGACTGATAGTTTGCACCGTCGACACTTATAGAAGCCGGTCCAATAGTAAATGTACCCGTAGTTTTTGCTACTAAAATATATGTATAGGTTACAGATCTCTCTGATGTGGTTTTGCCGTTTATGGTACGCTGGCTGAAGCTGGTAGAGGTACTTGGCCCAAAAAGTATATCAAAATCAGGAAGATCAGGTAAACGTAAATCTCTACCCTCCTGATTCAACACATAACTCAATCTGAACTGCTCACCCTCTACTACCGAAGCCGGTGCTGTTGCCTTGAATGTCACCTGTGCTTCAGAAACAGCTATATTTCCTGTAAGTAATGCAACCAGGAAAATCAGATATATATATATGTTCCGTTTAAATTTGACTATCATCATTTCTGAAAATCTTACCAGTTTTTATTCCTTCGTCTGTTTTCTTCTGCCTGCTCCTCTCTCTCCTGAGCTTTAATCTGCTGCACCTTCTCCTGTGTCTCTCGTTCATCCTGCTCAATAGCCTGTAAAAGCTGACGAGCGTTATCACGTGACATCTGTTCAGGTTCCTGGGGCTGCTCAGCTCTTTTCTCCTGATCCTGTGGTGGCTGAGGCTGATTTTGTTGATTCTGCTGCTGATCCTGCTCCTGTTCTTGCTGTTCCTGATCATTCTCACCGTCACTCTGCTGCTCCTCATCCTGAATCATCTTCTGCACAACGGCAAGGTTATAACGCGCTTCATCATCCTGAGGATTTAGTCTGAGTGCCATTTTATATGCTTCCATCGACTCCTTAAGCTGTTTCTTTTGCAGCATTGCATTACCTATATTATGCATGCCCGCAGATACCTTTATTGGATTCTCCTGCTCAAGTGCATTAGATTGATTATACTGCTCTATGGCTTTGTCCCACTCTTTCTGTCTGTATAACGTGTTGCCAAGGTTATAGTTTGCTTCCTGGGAGTTTGGATTACCCTCCACAGCCTTACTAAAATAGTCAGCTGCCTCTGAGAATTTTTGCTCCTTATATTCTTTGTTTCCTTTACGGATATTTTTTCTTACATCCTTCTGTGCCGAAACAGTTACAGATATCAGCATCATAATAAGGAAAACCAGTATATATCTTAAATCTAATCGCATAGTATTTCTCTGTAAATCGGTTTTATTCAAAAATTCTTACATTTCGGAATATCGGATTCTTCTTATCAAATATCAGAATCTCGATAAACAGTATTACAAGTAAAATCCATGCAAAAACAGTAAACTTCTCGTCATATTCTGAATATACCAAACTTGATGAAGTGGTTGTCTCTAACTCATCAAGCTGTGCCGTTAGCGCCTGAATTGCTCTGTTTGAATTGTCGGCTCTTACATATAAACCCTTACCACTTTGAGCAATTTCCATGCTCATCTGTTCATTAAGCCTTGACACAACAACATTGCCCTCACTATCTGTCATAAAATTACTTCCATATTCGTTAGATGGCAGTGGAGAGCCGTCAGGAGAGCCAATACCTATAATATTTATCTGGACACCCGCTTTAGCAGCATCTGCTGCGATTCCGGCAGCATTCCCTTCATGATCTTCTCCATCAGTAATTATAACCATTGCTTTACTGGCTTCCTGATCACTGGAGAAAGAACCCATACCAAGTCTTATAGCCTCACCTATAGCAGTACCCTGTACAGGTACCAGACTAGGATCTATTGTATTTAAAAATATCTTTGCCGATTGAGTGTCCGAAGTTAGTGGCATCTGTATAAACGCCTCACCGGCAAATACAATTAGTCCCACCTTATCATTTCCACGCACATCTATCAGTCTCGATAATATTTGCTTTGCACGCTCCAGTCTGTTTGGAGATACATCTTCAGCCAGCATTGAGTTTGAAACATCAATTGCAATTACCAGCTCAATACCCTCCTTTTCAACAGTCTCTACCTTTGTACCAAATTGAGGTCGCGCCAGCATAATTATACCAACACATATTGCTGCAAAGATTAGCCAGAATTTTAGATAAGAACGTTTAAGAGAAAGCTCCGGCATCATCTTTTTAAGTGTGGAAAGTGTACCCAGCTTCTGTACATCCTTTCGCTTCCTTATATTCAGGTATATATATAACACCAGCAAAACTGGTATTACAATAAAAAACCAAAGGTATTCCGGATTTCCGAATCTAAACATATCTGATTATCTCTTTTTAATTATCAAAACTCTACTATTTGATGCGTATCCGATTTATTATGAAATTATGGTATACTTCTCAACCATGTTCTTCGTAAAATCAACTCAAGCAAAATCAATGCCATAGCCGCAAGAGCAAACATCAGAAACTTTTCCTGACGCTGTGTTACATTCTGTACGCTGATCAGGTATTTCTCCATCTCATCGATCTCTTCGTAAACCTGTCTGAGACCTTCTGTATCCTGAGCTCTGAAATATTGTCCGCCTGTCATCGCAGCAATTTCAGTAAGTGTCTTCTCATCAATATCAACAGCCATATTCTGCATTCTTACGCCAAATGGTGTCTGTACCGGAGTGGGAGCCATTCCCTTAGTCCCAACACCAACTGTGTATACCCTGATCCCATATGAACGGGCCATTTCAGCAGCAGTAAGCGGAGCAATCTGCCCCCTGTTATTTGTTCCGTCTGTAAGCAGAATCACAACACGAGATTGCGATTCACTATCCTTTAGACGATTAACAGAAGTAGCCAGTCCTAGTCCAATAGCCGTCCCATCATCTATAAGTCCAAATTCAATCTCATTAAGCAGATTAAGCAATACAGTGTGATCTGTTGTCAGCGGACATTGTGTAAAACTTTCACCTGCAAAAACGACTAATCCAATATTATCATTCCTGCGGTCAGTCACAAATTCAGATGCAACTTTTTTAGCAGCCTGTAATCGGTCCGGTTGTAAATCCTGTGACAACATTGATCCCGACACGTCAAGTGCCAGAACTATATCTATTCCCTGCGACTCACTCTCCTCCCAGCTGTTAACTGACTGAGGACGTGCAATTACCAAAATTATTAATCCAATTGAGATTACTCTCAATACAAATGGCAAATGCCTCATATAGACCTTAAGTCCGGGCTTAACCCCCTTGAATGCATTTACAGATGCCAGTTTAAACGATGCCTGCATCTTGGACAATCGCACTATATACCACACTATCAGAGGGATAAGTAGTAATAATAACCATAGATATTCAGGATGCAGAAAAATCATGTCGTTTCTTTTATTTTATTATTTTCTCCTTCTAATTTCTCCAACTCCTCGCTTTTTGAGATCGGATCAGGCTCTCGGGTTTGATTTACAAAGAAATAGGCATTAACCAAGCTCAAATCATTCTCATCAGGATAGGGTTTATATTTTGCAAACTTAACCAGGTCTGATGTAGTAAGAATCTGTTTCAGGTTATTATAAACCGAATCAACCTCCTCCAATTTTCTCACCTCATTAAGAATCTCTCCTGTGGTCATTTCCATAGCATTAATACCCTCTCTCTCATAAATATAGTGTCTAAGAATATCGGTAAGTTTACTGTAAAACTCCTTCTCACGACCCTGCAGCCATAACTTCTCGGCCTTTAGTTTATCCAAGTCTTTCAAAGCCCTTACATGTGCAGGTTGAACAACAGGTGGTTTAAATATATATCCTTTTTTCTTCTTCTTCAATATCAGATATATTATCAACCCAATCAATGCAATTAACAAGGCAACACCCAGCACAATCCATAAGATCCAAAGATAATCGGTCCACACAAAAGGAGCTTTTTGAACCGGCTTAATATCATATAGCTGAAGTTGCTCAAAGTCGATAGAATCAGTCTCCCCCCTATTCATCTTCTCCAGATAAGAAAGTGTGGAATCAGACAAATCAGGCGATGTAACCTTAAGTCCAAACGAGTTTGAAAAAATTGTATCTGTACCATCAAAAACCGGAATATAAGGAATATGATAGAGAGTAGAATCAAACGAGGTGACAACATACTTAAAATTAAGAGTCATCACATTATTCTCTATCAATGTATCCGGCGGAAGCATCGTTATAACCTCAATACCAGGCACTATCTCACTTTCATATACTGGAAAAGAGATTGTTTTATCCTTTGGAGAGATCACTTTAACATTAATCAAAGCCTGCTCACCAATCAATATTTCTGTTGGTTGAATAGTAGCATGGGCCGAAGCTCTCTGAGCCTCAACAGTAGACACCGACAGCAATAATAAAGCAGTCAGTATCATACAATGCAGTAATACATTATGTAGTTTTTTCGTAATCAATGTTTTCTTTGTTGGAAAAGTTGTAGTAACGATTTAACATAATCACTCTCTGTAGAAACCGATATATTATCCACACCACTCTGCCTGAAAGCAATGTTCTTATTATTTTGCAAATTCTCCCACCAGGATCTGTAAGCATTCCTTACCCTCTTGGATGATGTATCAATCCATTGCTCACCACCCGTTTCAGGATCTCTCACCTTCATCAGTCCAACTGACTTCAGATTAGTGCTTAACTCATCATACACCTGGATTGCCACTATATCATGCTTGTTGTTTGCAATCTGCAAAGCCTTGCTATAGTCGGCAGAATCTATAAAGTCCGATATTAAAAATGCCGTGCATCTTTTCTTGATAGCATTAGTCATATACCTTATTGCCATATTGAGGTCGGTACCCTTACTATCCGGTTCAAAGCCCAATATCTCACGAATAATAAAAAGTATATGCTTCTTCCCTTTTTTGGGAGGTATAAACTTTTCAACTTTATCAGTAAAAAATATCACACCTATCTTATCATTGTTCTGTATTGCAGAGAAAGCCAGTGTTGCAGCTATTTCGGCTACCATATCACGTTTAAGAACCGATCTGGAACCAAAGCCCAAACTCTCCGACACATCAATCATCAGCATTACAGTAAGCTCACGCTCCTCCTCAAAAATCTTTATATAGGGTTTATTATAGCGGGCAGTAACGTTCCAGTCGATATCTCTCAGGTCATCACCATACTGATACTCCCTCACTTCAGAGAAAGCCATACCTCTTCCCTTGAAGGCTGAGTGATATTCTCCCGCGAAAATATTTCGGGAAAGACCACGCGCTTTTATCTCAATATGCCGTACTTTTTTAAGTAGTTCAGTTGCTTCCATCTATACCCTTATGCTCTTTCAGATTAAGGCACCTCAACCTTGTTCAGTATCTCGCTGATAATCTCTTCAGAGGTTAAATTGTTTGCTTCTGCCTCATATGTTAATCCAATTCTATGTCGCAGAACATCGTGGCATACTGCACGAATATCTTCAGGAATCACATACCCGCGTCGCTTGATAAAGGCATATGCTCTGGCAGCCAGAGCAAGGTTGATAGATGCACGGGGTGATGCTCCGAAATCGATCATATCTTTTAAACCTGACATGCCGTACTGCTCAGGGAAGCGGGTTGCAAATACAATATCAACAATATATTTACCTATCTTTTCATCTATATAAACTTCCTGTACAACTTTACGTGCTTCCAGTATCTCATCTGTTGAGACAACAGCACCATCAGTTGTAATCGGTTCAAATATATTGCGCTGAATAATCTGTGCTTCCTCCTCTTTTGTTGGATATGAGATAACTACCTTAAGCATAAAACGGTCAACCTGTGCTTCCGGCAGCGGATATGTACCTTCCTGCTCTATAGGGTTTTGTGTTGCCATTACCAGGAATGGATTTGGCAACCTGTATGTTTGTTCACCAATTGTAACGTTACGTTCCTGCATAGCTTCCAGAAGTGCACTCTGAACTTTAGCAGGTGCGCGGTTAATCTCGTCAGCAAGAACAAAATTAGCAAATACAGGACCATGTTTAACCAGGAACTCTTCGTTGCGCTGACTGTATATCATGGTTCCAATCACGTCCGCGGGCAGAAGGTCAGGAGTAAACTGAATACGGTTGTATTTTGCATCAATTAGCTGAGCCAGTGTTTTAATAGCCAGTGTTTTTGCCAACCCCGGCACACCTTCAAGCAGAATATGACCGTCAGACAGTAACCCTATCAACAGTGATTCAACAAGATGTTTCTGTCCAACTATTACCCTGTTCATCCCGGTAACCAATGTCTGTACAAAGGCACTTTTGCGCTCTATCCTCTCGTTTAACTCTTTAATATCAACAGTTTGGCTCATAAAATTTAATTGTTAAATGGATGTCTGTTTCACGAATCACAAATTTAGGAATGTTAAAGCGGTTTCATAAACATTTGTGGTTAAAAAAGATTAAGTAAATGAGATCAGTAAGTCATTCCAAACACTTCTGCAAAAGCCTCTTTCATTCTTTCTGAAACATCATTCATATCAATTTTTCTGTTAACCTCCTTTTCAATTGAAGTTACCCCTCTGTCGGTAAATCCGCAGGGATTGATATAATCAAAATAAGATAGATCAGTATTGACGTTAAGGGCAAGACCATGCATTGTAACAAAACGGCTCACTCTGACTCCTATTGCGCATATCTTACGCGCTTTAACCGGATCTTTTGAATCAATCCACACCCCCATGGCTTTCTCATCTTTATCACCTTCCAGACCGAAATGTTTTAATGTTTTAATCACTACATCTTCCAGCATGGAGATATATTTTTTAATGCCTATACCATACTCTTCAAGGTCGATAATCGGGTAAACCACAAGCTGACCAGGTCCGTGATATGTTATATCTCCACCCCGGTCAATTTCGTGGAGGTCGATATTTCTACTCTCACACAGATGTCTTGCAATCAGCAAATTCTGTCTGTTCCCACTTTTGCCGATTGTAAAGACATGCTCATGTTCACAGAACAGAAGATATTGCTTCAGGCTCTTTTCAGAGAAACCTTCAAGTCCCTCTTTTCCCTTCATATCAATTTTTTCATTGACAACCAAGTCAAATAACTTCTGCTGATAATCCCAGGCATCCTTATAACGTATTCGCCCAAGATTCTGAAACTCAACCCTCTTCATTACACCTGTTAACTCCCTCACTAAATTATTATTTAGAAACTTCTGATTTATTGTGTAATCTCAATCCTATACTCATCTAATTAGATATGCCTTTCCGCATGATAGGAAGAACGGACCAAAGGACCACTCTCAACAAACTGGAAACCCTTTTCGAGTCCTATTTCCTTATATCTCTTAAACTGATCTGGCTTTATGAACTCCTTTACTGTAAGATGCTTTTTGGTGGGTTGCAGATACTGACCAATTGTAAGTACCCTGCAACCTACATTAATAAGATCATCCATGGTCTGTATAACCTCCTCCTCAAGTTCACCCAAACCAACCATGATTCCTGACTTAGGTTTCGCCTTTCCACTTTTTGCAATTGTCTCAAGTGTCTTCAGACTGGTGTCATACTTTGCCCTGCTGCGGATCTTGGGTGTAAGTCTTCTTACTGTTTCCATATTATGAGAAACAATATTAGGTCCTGAGTCAATCACAAGGTTAATATGCTCCTCTACCCCGTTAAAATCAGGAATGAGAGTCTCAATTGTCACATGCGGATTAACCTCTTTAACCTTTCTTACAGTTGTTGCCCAGAATCCGGCACCACCATCTGGCAGGTCATCCCTGTCAACACTTGTAAGCACCACATGCCTCAGTTCCATACTCTTGATACTTTCTGCCAGTCGCTCCGGTTCACCCCAGTCAACAATGCCTCTTGGACTGCCGGTCTTTACTGAGCAAAATCTGCATGCTCTTGTGCATATATCTCCTAAAATCATAAATGTTGCTGTGCCTCTGCCCCAGCATTCTGACATATTTGGACATTTGCCGCTAACGCAAATTGTGTGTAGTTTTTTTCTCGCTATAACATCTTTAACATTTAGATACTCCTTTCCCTGAGGGAGAGATATCTTCAGCCAATCAGGCTTTCTTGTCATTAATTCCGGTTTATTTTCCATAATAATTAACTATGTTTATGCACGTTGTAAAAAAACAACGAGTCATTATGTGATTTTAAAATGTAACTACTGACAAAAATACGATTTTATTCCACTTTACACTAATTCGTATCTGTTCATTGCATTTTTTAAGCAGGTACAATTCTATTTGTAACGTCAAAAACTCTATCTTTGCATTTAAACTTAACACAAAATAAGCGAGTTGGATTTCCAATTAATTCATACAGATACAAAATCGAACGCGAGAGCGGGACTGATCAAAACCGATCATGGTGAAATAGAGACTCCTGTCTTTATGCCTGTTGGCACCGTAGGCAGTGTCAAGGCGGTACATATCAACGAACTGAAGAGCGATATTGGTGCGGAGATTATTCTTGGCAACACTTATCATTTATATCTCCGTCCGGGATTAGAAATCTTAAAAGGTGCAGGAGGTTTGCATAAGTTCAACAGCTGGAACAAGCCGATGCTCACCGACAGTGGAGGTTTCCAGGTATTCTCTCTTACGGAAAACAGAAAACTCACAGAAGAGGGAGCTGAGTTCAGGTCTCACATCGATGGTTCAAAGCATTTCTTCACTCCGGAGAAGGTTATGGATATTCAGCGTACTATAGGTGCTGACATTATTATGGCATTTGATGAATGTACTCCGGGAGATGCTGACTATGCTTATGCCAAAGAATCACTTGAACTTACTGAACGTTGGCTGGAAAGATGTATTAAGCGCTTTAATGAGACCGAATGTCCGTATGGTCATAAACAATCTCTTTTCCCAATCGTACAGGGGTGTGTATATCCCGATCTTCGCCGCCGTGCTGCAGAGAATATCGCGGCACTGGAAGCTGATGGCAATGCTATTGGCGGATTAGCGGTAGGTGAGCCAACAGAGAAGATGTATGAGATGGTAGAGCTTGTAAATGATATTCTGCCAAAAGATAAACCCCGCTACCTCATGGGTGTGGGAAAGCCTGAAAATCTTCTTGAGGCTATTGAAAGGGGTGTGGATATGTTCGACTGTATAATGCCTACCCGTAATGGCCGCAATGGACAGATCTTCACCAAACAGGGTGTTATGAACATGCGTAACGAGAAGTGGAAGAACGACTTCTCTCCTATAGAGGAGGATGGTGCTTCTTATGTAGATACTCTCTATAGTAAGGCATATCTTCGTCATCTTATCAACAGCAACGAAATACTGGGATTACAGATTGCCTCAATTCATAATCTGGCTTTTTATATCTGGCTGATGAAAGAGGCTAGAAAGCATATTATCGATGGCACTTTTTCTCAGTGGAAGCCGATGATGATTGAAAACGTTACACGCAGGTTATAGAGATCCTGATTTTTTATACCTTTGGAGCCAATATATTTAATTGCATGAGAATAGATAGGGATTATTACAGAATACAAAAACTTGATTGGTATATAATCAAGAAATTCCTGGGAACTTTTGTTTTCATGATTGCACTGATTATATCTATTGCAGTGGTATTCGACATAAATGAAAAGATTGATAAGTTCATGTCAAATAATGCAACTATTCATGGTATTATATTTGACTACTATCTCAATTTTATCCCATATTACACCAATCTATTCAGCCCTCTCTTCGTATTTCTTGCGGTTATCTATTTTACATCCAAAATGGCTAACAATTCAGAAATTATCGCAATACTCTCAAATGGCATAAGCTTCAGACGATTACTAAAACCCTACATGATCTCTGCTTTTGTTATAGCTATGTTTACATTTGTTTTCGGCAGCTTTATTATTCCACCGGCAAACTCAACTCGTATAGAGTTTGAACAGACATATGTTGACCCGAGAAAGAAGAAAACGGGTGACAGGGATATACAGTTTAAGGTGGGACCGGGCACTATAGTCTATTTTGATAATTTCGACCTGGCAAGTAATACCGGTTATAACTTCTCGATGGATCACTTCAATGATCTTGAACTTGACTCAAGACTTACTGCTCAGACTATTCGATATGACTCGGCATATAAATGGACAATCCGTAACTATCAGATACGAGAGTTTGACGGTATTCATGAGAAAATCACTACCGGCACATCTATTGATACTACTCTGTATATTGTTCCTAACGACTTTATCATAGCCTCTTCTGATCAGCAGATGATGACTTCTCCTCAGCTTAGGAGTTATATAAAGAGTCAGAAAGAGCGTGGAATGGGAAACATACAGCCATTTCAGATTGAATACCATTCACGTATTGCAATGGTATTTTCTGCTTTTATACTTACTATTATAGGTGCCTCAATCTCTGCACGAAAGGTAAAGGGTGGCATGGGTCTTAATATCGGTATTGGACTGGCATTAAGCATGGCTTATATCCTCTTTATGACTGTAAGCTCAACCTTCGCGGTGAAGGGTAATATGAGTCCTTTTGTTGCTGCCTGGATCCCCAATATTATTTTTAGCGGTATTGCATTCTTTATCTATAAGAAGGCTCCGAACTAACAGTTAAACCCGAACTGCAGGGCAACAGTTTAGAGTGATTGGAGGACAAGTTAAACTTATTAGTTAATTAAATCGTCTGATTATTATGAAACGAAAAATATTACTATTGACTCTACTGGTATGCGCAACCATTGTAAGAGCGCAGACAAACTACCCTGTTGTGGTAATTGAAACCAACTATGGCACAATGAAGGCTATTTTGTATGATGATACACCTGTGCATAGTGAGCATTACCTTAAACTTATTAAAGATGGATATTTCAACGGAACACTTTTCCACAGAGTAGTAAAGAACTTTGTTATACAGGGAGGTGCACAGGACTCACGAAATGCTCCTCCTGGGATACAGATAGGAAGCGGTCGCTCTGACATGGAACTGATGCCTGAATTCAGAAAAAACAGGGTGCACAAAAAAGGTGCACTCGCTGCACCCAGAAAAGGGGATAATGAAAATCCGCAGAAGAAGTCCGACGCTTCCCAGCTATATATTGTACATGGACAAAAATATAGTGAGGGGCGACTGGATACAATGGAGATGGTAGTGAATGTGCCAATAAAGAATCAGTTAATAAGAACCTATTATAGTCCCCACAAAGCACGACTGGACAGTCTTGCCAAAATTGGAGAAAAGCAGGCTTTTAATAATTTACTGGATTCTACTCTCAGTATAGTTGACTCGCTATATGCAATTGCACCGGGAAAATTCATCTGGCCGGAAGGTGTTAAAGAGGCATACTCATCTGTTGGTGGAGTACATCACCTTGATGGTGAATATACCGTTTTTGGTGAGGTGATAGAAGGCTTAAGTGTTATCGACAAGATTGCAGCATTAGAGGTAGACGAAAGAAGCCGCCCAAAAACCGATGCAAAAATTATAAGAATATATGTAGAATAAAATATATTTCTGTAACTGGATTTAAAACAAAATAATCTAACCACTCCGGTTAGATTATTTTGTTTTCTTTTTGCAGACAATTACTACTCAATATTTTTTCTGACTTCAGTCAAAAAGCTCTTCATCCTCTGAGAATCTTTGTTGTCGATAATATCAATCAGCTCCTTAAGCTTCTCCCGAATCTGTTCAACCTGCCCTGATGTGTAAGGATTGAAAAGTATCTCCGTTAAAAGAAAATCATCCTCAGAGAGCAAGCCCTGAGCAATATTCATATGACGTTTGAAAGTAGTACCCGGTGCATCCTGATGCTTCATTACAGAAGCAAATACAAGGGTGGATGCAAACGGTATTGATAATGAGTAGGCAATTGTCTCATCATGCTGTTTAAAAGTGTATTCAAATACATTTAGTTTCAAACCTTTATAGAGGTCTCTGAAGAATACTTTGCCAAGATGCGACGACTCAGTAATGATAATTGCGCTCTGTGTACTTAAATCACTCAGACTTGCAAAGGTGGGTCCAAACATTGGATGTGTTGAAACATAGGGGTGGTCGCACTTTTTATAGAACTCCTCTAACCCTGTCTTAACAGATGCAATATCACTAAGGATACAGTTCTTAGGAAGATATTCAAGTACGTTGTTAAATGCTTCAATAGTGAATTTTAGCGTAGCTGCATTTATAACCAGCTCAGGAGCAAACTCCTTCACATCGGCAGGGTCAGTCATCCTTTGCGTATTATAAATAAACCTCATCTTTTTGGGATCTGTATCCAAAACAGCCACCTCATGATCGAAACTGAGCACATCAGCAAAAAATGAACCCATCTTACCTGCGCCAAGAATTAATATTCTCATTATACTATTTAAATTATTCTATTGTCAAATTCTCTATACAGTCTGAAAAACTATATTTGAGTGTTCTAACTCTATTATGCTAATTAATAATCTTCCTATTCAGCCGATTTATTTCCCTTTTTCTCCCTCTCCATAATCAGCATCTGTTGTCTGACCGACTCCGAATGAATGGCTTCAAGTATTTTTTTTACAAAATCTCCCGACATCTCCATTCTCTCACCCTGGTATGCACGGTCGGTCAAAATCTGATCATATCTCTGTGTCTGAAGGATTGGCATATCATGCTCAAGCTTATACTGTCCAATTTCTCTGGATACACGCATTCTCTTGGCCAGAAGCTGCAGTAACTCATTATCCAGCTCATCAATCTGCTCACGAAGTACCGACAGGTCTTCTGTTGTTTGCACAGTATCGCGAATAACAATCCTGTCGAGAATATCTTTAAGAGCAGCAGGTGTAATTTGCTGTGCTTTGTCGCTCCACGCATCATCTGGTGAACAGTGAGTCTCTACAATCAGACCGGTATAGTTGAGGTCCATGGCCTGCTGACTAAGCTTGAATATCAAATCGCGACTACCTCCAATGTGACTGGGATCGCAAAGAATTGGCAGTGTCGGGAATCTGCGTTTAAGCTCAATTGGGATGTGCCATTGCGGCAGATTACGATAGACTGTTTTATCTGTTGTGCTGAAACCGCGATGTATCACACCAAGCTTTTTAATGCCTGCATTGTATAGTCGCTCAAGTGCACCAATCCACAGCTCCAGATCAGGATTAACAGGGTTCTTAATCAATACAGGTATATCAACACCTTTCAGGGTATCTGCAATCTCCTGTACTGCAAACGGGTTGGCAGCTGTACGGGCACCAATCCAAAGCAGGTCGATTCCATACTTCAATGCCTCATAAACATGTTTTTCAGTTGCCACCTCTGTAGACATATACATGCCTGTCTCTTTCTCTGCCTCTTTCATCCATTTCAGTGCAGAACTTCCAATCCCTTCAAAACCACCCGGCTTTGTTCTTGGTTTCCATACTCCGGCTCTGAATATTTTAACTCCGGTTGCAGCAAGTTGTTTTGCAGTGGTCATCACCTGCTCTTCAGTTTCTGCACTGCAGGGACCCGCGATAACCAATGGTCTCTTTGCATCTATTCCCGGTAATAAAATTGATTCGAATTCCATATCTTAATTATTTAATTTTCTGTTTTAATTTTATTTTCTATTCTTCTATATGCTTCTTTGATCAGGTCGACCGACGACCCTAATGAGATGCGTATAAATCTCTCTCCATTACTTCCGAAGATAAACCCCGGAGTAATAAATACATTTGCTTTATATAGTATATCATTTATAAACTCTTCACTGCCAGACACCTCATCGGGGAGTTTACCCCATACGAACAGGCCGACCTGACTTTTATCATATCTGCAATTTAGCAGATCCATTATTTTCTCTGCCCATACCCTTCGCTCAGCATAAATCCTGTTCATATCTGTATGCCACTCGTCGCTATTGGAAAGAGCTGCTACAGTTGCCAACTGCATAGGTTTAAACTGCCCGCTATCAATATTACTTTTTGCCTTGAGTACCCATTTTACAAACTGTGCATTTGAGGAAAGCATACCCATGCGCCAGCCTGACATGTTATGCGATTTACTCAATGAGTTCAGCTCTATGCAGATATCTTTTGCACCGGGAACTGAAAGAATGCTCATGGGTTTATCATTCAGTATAAAACTGTAGGGGTTATCATGACAGATTATGATTTCATGCTTTTTCCCGAAAGCAACCAGCTTCTCGAACAGCTCGGTAGATCCTTTTGCTCCGGTTGGCATATTAGGGTAATTTACCCACATAAGTTTAACACCTGACAAATCCATCTTTTCCAATGCATCAAAATCGGGATACCAGCCATCATCTTCCAGCAGGTCATACTCTATAACTTTTGCTCTGAGCAGATTGGAAACCGATCTGTATGTAGGATACCCTGGATTGGGAACCAATACTCCATCACCCACATTCAGGAAAGTCATTGATATATGAAGAATACCCTCTTTTGATCCAATCAGAGGCAACACCTCGTCAACAGAGAGATCAACATTGAAAAAACGCTTATACCAACCTGCATATGCTTTCCTAAGCTCAGGTATACCGGTGTATGGCTGATATGCGTGAACATCTGGTCGCTGTGCCGATAAACAAAGTGTCTCTATAGTCAATTGCGATGGCATACGGTCGGGTGCCCCGACGGCAAGACTAATCACATTCTTACCTTCTGCATTCATTCGTGCAACTTCAGCAAGTTTCACAGAGAAGTAATATTCTGATATCGATTTTATATGTTCTGCCGGTTCAATACTCATAATATCTTATAATGTTCTTTATTACTTTTTCTACTACCTGTTATTTTATAACTACTTTACTTATAACCAGTTCTTCTTACTGATCCTGATTCATTTTATGTTTCTCTTCGCGGTACTCACCGAGTACTTTCAGATTACTTATCAGAGGCATTATTGCATCAATCGATTGCTTATAACGGTTATAATCGCTAAAAGTTAGATCGATGTAAAACTGATACTCCCACTCTCTGCCTACTATTGGGAGTGACTGAATTCGTGTCAGGTTGATACCGTAGAAGGATAATACTGATAATACTTTTGACAGACTCCCCTCATTATGAGGAAGTATGAATACGAGAGATGATTTATTTATATTATTCTCTTTCTGTACTTCACGCAGCATATCACCTTTTGCCAGGATTAGGAAGCGGGTGAAGTTTCTTTTATTTGTCTCTATCCCCTCTGCAAGAATATCCAATCCATATATCTTTGCGGCAAGACTACTGCATATTGCAGCTGTTGACCTCATATTCTTCTCCTTTATATCTCTGGCTGCCAATGCTGTATCATCATGCTCAACAATCTTGATACCGGTCAGTGTATCGAGAAACTCTTCACACTGCATCAACGCCATCGGATGCGACATAACCTCCTGCACTTCATCAATTTTTACTCCAGGCAAGACTGCAAGTGAGTGCGAAATCCGCTGTTTCTGCTCTCCCGCTATCTGTAATTTGTTTAATTTCAGAAGATCATGATTTTGCAATAAACTACCGGCAATGGTATTCTCTATTGCCATAATACCTATAAGATCCGGATCTTTTTCTGCCTCAATAAATATATCCTTAAATGTGCTGCAAGGCACAATTTCCAGTTCCTCACCCTTAAAATACTCACGTGCTGCGATTTCGTGATATGCTCCTACTCCACCTTGTATGGCTACTCTTTTCATACTCTTTCTTATAAAAGAAAAAGTCCCATCGTGTTATCGACAGGACTTTATTTTATTTTGATATGTTTTTTATCTTCATTTTTTGCATATAAAATCCTGCCTTCACCTACTAAAGTAAAAGTAAAAACCGAAAGAATATGCAAAAATTGAATTGTTCACTTTATTGCTTTTTTTGTGATAATGAGTGCAAATGTACTAAATTTTTTATATTTCCAAACAATATGACGAGAAAATATTACAAGTAGCACTCATTCATCACATTTCGTAAAATCCATCTGCGGTTATTATAAAAATCTTGTTATATTTGCCATTTAAATTTCCCGGAAACTATATTATATTAACTTAATAAATACACAATGTTTAAAAATCATCCAAAGGGCTTGCTGGCTGCTTCGCTGGCAAATATGGGAGAGAGATTTGGTTTTTATACCATGATGGCTATACTCTCGTTGTTTATAATGACAAAATTTGGTCTCGACGAGACTCAAACAGGTATCATCTACTCAATCTTTTATGCATCTATCTATCTGCTTGCACTGGTAGGAGGATTGCTGGCAGATAAAACCCGTAATTACAAGGGAGTTATATTAACCGGGCTGCTACTGATGACTCTCGGTTACATCATTATTGCTATTCCAACTCAAACTCCGGTACCTGCCGATAAGTTTGGTCTACTTCTGGCTTTAACATCTTTTGGTCTTCTTGTTATCGCTTTTGGCAACGGTCTTTTCAAAGGTAACCTGCAAGCGCTGGTGGGACAGATGTATGACAATCCTCAATATGCTAAAATGCGTGACTCAGGATTCCAGCTGTTCTATATGTTTATAAATATTGGTGCAATTTTCGCTCCATTTCTTGCTATTTGGGTAAGAAACTGGTGGGTTGAGAAAAATGGTTTCACATATATTGCTGACCTGCCTGACCTTATTCATCAATATCTCGGAAATACAATTACTCCTGAAGGGGTAAACAGACTTCAGCAACTTGCTTCTAATGTTGGTCACACTGATCTTACAACATTTGCAAATGAGTATCTGAATGTGTTTACTACTGGATTCCATTATGCTTTTGCAGTTGCAATTTTTGCAATGCTTATCTCTTTGGTAGTATTTATTACAAACAAAAACAGATTCCCAGACCCTGCAAATAAAAAGGTAGTAGCAGAAAACGGTGAGGCTATTGTTGAAATGGATGTTAAAGAGGTTAAACAGAGACTATACGCACTGTTTGCAGTTTTTGCAGTGGTAATCTTTTTCTGGTTCTCTTTCCATCAGAACGGACTCACACTTACATATTTCGCAAAGGACTTTACCAATCTCAGTCTTATAAAGATCGACCTGGGAGTTGTTACTCTTCAGGGAGCTGAAATATTCCAGTCGATTAACCCATTCTTCGTAGTATTCCTTACTCCAATCATCGTTGGCTTCTTCGGATGGCTGAGAGCTAAAGGCAAAGAGCCCTCAACTCCAAGAAAGATAGCAATAGGTATGGGTATTGCTGCATTAGCATACGCTGTAATGGCATTAGGCTCAATGGGTCTGCCACTGAAATCGGAAGTTGACGCTATGGGTGGATTAACCGACGCAGCTCGTGTAACACCATGGTTACTTATCGGAACCTACTTTATTCTAACTGTGGCAGAGCTGTTTATCAGCCCACTTGGTATCTCCTTCGTATCTAAAGTTGCACCTCCAAAATATCAGGGAATCATGCAGGGTGCATGGCTTGGAGCAACTGCAGTTGGGAACAGTCTGCTGTTTATCGGAGCAATCTTCTATACATCATTCTCAATGACTGTTACATGGATGCTGTTTGTAGTTGCGTGTCTCATATCAATGTTCACTATGCTTGCAATGGTGAAATGGCTTGAGAAAATTGCAAAATAGAGCAGATTATAAAATCAGTATAAAGTCAGGGAGCTGTTCCAATAGTACAGCTCCTTTTTTATTATCACTCCAGATTATTTACCATCTCATGTAACTTTCTCACTGTATTAACATTTCGGATAGTTATATGTCTGTACAGGTCGGTCCCTACCAGTTTTACCATATTACTTTTAGTGTAATCCTTCTCTCTAACATTCCACACCAGTGCACCCGGTACATATTTCACATTGTCTACCTCCTTATACTTTATAATATCGAGCACCCCGGGGTAGTCATACTTTTCCCATAAGAACAGAACATCTGTTCTCATCTCATCATTCTTTACCCAGTCTGCCGGTATCTCTCTGCAGATGGCATCCAGGTGATTACTGTTAATAACAACTATTTTTAGATCGAGCTGAAACTCATCTTTCACAGCCTGCTCAATGATTCTTGCAAGTTCAGCTTCACTGCCTCCACCACTTTTTTTAAATATTACATTCCCCGAATTGATATATGTTACCACATTTTCAAACCCTGTACGTTCGAGCAGACTTTTAAGCTTTTTCATATCAACCTTGTTATTTCCACCTACGTTGATTCCTCTGAAAAGTGCAATATAGATCATAGACTTAATGAATTGAACCTTAATCTCACTATTAAAACAGTATAACATTTTTGTATTTAAAACAGTTTAATAGGACTCTTACCGGCTCCTTATATTTGTCTTACATTACTCTTACATTGGTCATACCTTCTTCTTATATACTTTATTTAAACAGGTAGATTTTAAGGTCCGGACAAGACTGATATAGAATGGTTTTACTTACAAATTATGCCTATTTATTATTGATAGATATCATGATCGGTTGATAACTTCTGCCGATAATCCAAAAAATAATGCTCTATTTTCCGTATATTTGCCTGTACGGATCCTCAAAAAATCTTACATCTCAGATATGCAACCATTTGTACATTTACACGTTCACTCTCAATATTCGTTGCTCGACGGGCAGGCAAGTATCGCACGGCTGGTAGATAAAGCCCACGGCGATGGCATGAAGGCTATTGCACTTACCGACCATGGGGCAATGTATGGTATTAAGGAGTTTCTCAACTATGTAAATAAGAAAAACTCACCTGTAAAATCAGAAATAAACAAAATTAAAGGTGAGATAAAAAAATTGGAGAGCACTGAAGGAGATAGTGATCAGATTAAGCAGCTGAAAGCCAAACTGACTGAAACAGAAAAAAAACTTTTTAAACCTATAGTGGGATGCGAATGTTACCTGGCACGCAGGGACAGGTTTCAGATGAGTGATAAGGTTGATGGAAGCGGATGGCACCTAGTGGTGCTGGCCAAGAACCTAAAGGGTTATAAGAACCTGATCAAGATTGTTTCGAAGAGCTGGACAGAAGGTTTTTACTACCGTCCACGTATAGATAAAGAGCTGCTGGAGAAATACAGTGAAGGATTGATAGTTTCATCCGCCTGCCTTGGTGGTGAGATATCAAGAAAGGTTGATAACGGTCAGATTAACGAAGCTGAAGAGGCTGTACAGTGGTACAAGAGGGTATTCGGCGATGATTATTATATTGAGCTGCAACGCCATAAGACTGATCGTCCGGATGCTGATCAGACCACCTATCCAAAGCAGCAAAAGGTGAATGAGGAGCTGATAAGAATTGCAAGAAAATATGATGTCAAGCTGATTGCTACCAACGACGTACACTTTGTGAACGAGGAGGATGCTGATGCGCATGACCGACTGATATGCTTGAGCACCGGCAGGGATTTTGACGACCCTGACAGAATGAGGTATTCTAAACAGGAGTGGCTTAAGACTACCGCTGAGATGAATCAGGTTTTTGCTGATATTCCCGAGGCTTTATCAAACACTCTTGAGATTGCAGACAAGGTTGAGTTTTATTCAATCGATAATCCTCCGCTGATGCCTTTCTACCCTATTGACCCTGAATTTGGTACTGAAGAGCAGTATAAGCAGAAGTACAGCGAACAGGATCTAATTGATGAATTTGGAGAGGATACATTCCACCGTCTGGGTGACTATGACAAAGTGATACGAGTTAAGTTGGAGTCGGATTACCTCACCCACCTTACAAAAAAAGGAGCCCAGATGCGGTATGGCGAGAATCTTAATGATGAGATTATTGATCGACTGAAGTTTGAGCTTGACACAATAAAGAATATGGGGTTCCCCGGGTATTTCCTTATTGTACAGGATTTCATAAGTGCAGCAAGGGAGATGGATGTTGCAGTTGGACCGGGTCGCGGTTCAGCAGCTGGTTCAGCCGTTGCATACTGCCTCAGGATTACAGATATCGACCCACTAAAATATAACCTCCTTTTTGAGCGTTTCCTGAATCCCGACCGTATATCTATGCCTGATATCGATATCGACTTTGATGATGAAGGTAGAGGCAAAGTGCTTAGATGGGTAACTGAAAAATATGGGAATGAGAAGGTTGCACATATTATTACTTATGGCACTATGGCAACAAAGATGTCAATCAAGGATGTTGCCAGGGTTCACAAGCTACCCCTTGCAGAGTCGAACAGACTAGCTAAGCTTGTACCTGACAGGATACCGAATAAAAAGCTGAACCTGGGTAATGCAATCGAGTTTGTACCTGAACTCAAAGAGGCTGCAGAGAGCAGCGACCCTCTGGTGAGCGATACGTTAAAGTATGCTCAGATGCTTGAGGGTAATGTTAGAAGTACCGGAGTTCATGCATGCGGTGTTATTATTGGACAGACCGACATATCGGATGTAGTGCCTATTAGTACTGCTGAAGATAAGGAGACCAAAGAGAAGCTTCTGGTTACTCAATTTGAAGGCTCTGTGATTGAGGAGACAGGTCTGATAAAGATGGACTTTCTGGGGCTCAAGACTCTTTCTATTATAAAAGATGCTATCACCAATATAGAAATAAACCGTGGCGTAAAGATCAACATTGATGAGATTGATATGGAAGATAAAAAGACATATCAACTCTATTGCAACGGACAGACTACCGGAACATTTCAGTTTGAGTCTGCCGGTATGCAGAAGTACCTGAAAGAGCTTCAGCCGAGCAAGTTTGAGGACTTGATTGCGATGAATGCCTTATATCGCCCTGGTCCGATGGAATATATACCTGAGTTTATCAGGCGTAAGCATGGAAGGGAGGAGATCAGTTACGACCTCCCGATTATGGAGAAATACCTGAGTGAAACGTATGGTATTACGGTTTATCAGGAACAGGTGATGCTTCTGTCGAGATTGCTTGCCGACTTCACCCGTGGGCAATCGGACGAGCTGCGCAAAGCGATGGGAAAGAAGCAGATCGACAAGATGATGGCCCTTAAGGAAAAGTTCCTTAGTGGCGGAAAAAAGAATGGCTATGATGAGAAATCGCTGAATAAGATTTGGGCCGACTGGGAAAAGTTTGCTTCTTATGCATTTAACAAATCTCATGCTACTTGCTACTCATGGGTTGCATATCAGACTGCCTGGTTAAAAGCTAACTACCCTTCTGAGTATATGGCTGCGGTTCTCTCAAACAACCTCAACAATATTACTGAGATCACAAAGTTTATGGATGAGTGCAAGGCAATGGGTATCAATGTGCTTTCGCCCGATGTTAATGAATCTCTCCTAAAATTCTCTGTAAACAAAGAGGGTGATATCCGTTTTGGGCTTGGTGCAATTAAAAGTGTTGGTCAGGGTGCTGTAAACGATATTATTGAGGAACGAAACAAAAACGGTCAGTACAAAGATATATTTGACTTTGTTGAAAGGGTAAACCTATCATCAGTGAGCCGTAAGATTATTGAAGCGCTGGCACTTGCAGGCGGATTTGATTCTTTGCCAAACATTAAACGAGAACAGTTTTTTGCTCGAAACAGCAAGGATGAGGAGTTTATAGACACTTTAATCCGTTATGGCAGTAAGTACCAGATGGACAAAATGGAGGCAATGACCTCTCTGTTTGGTGATGACACTTCATTTCTGATATCACGTCCCGAGATACCCAATACCGGGAGGTGGTCGGATATGGAGCGACTGAATAAGGAGCGTGAGTTAATTGGCATCTATCTGTCTGCACATCCACTTGATGATTATGAGTTTATACTGAAATATGTGTGCAGTGCCGACACTCTGAAACTTCAGGATCTTGACGCTCTCAATGGAAGAGATATAACTTTTGGAGGAATGGTGACAGTAGTTAGGGAAGGCCAAACCAAAAGAGGCTCACCATACACAATCTTCAAAATAGAGGATTATTACGGCAGTTTTGAGATAGCTCTGTTTAGCGAAGACAGTGTAAACTTTAGCAAATATGCACGAATAGGACTGGCATTATACATACAGGCTAAAGTACAGCCCAAACGATTCAGACCTGACGAGCTGGAGGTTAAGATAAGCAGTATCAATCTTTTATCCGAAATGAAGGATAAACTTGTAAATAAGATCACGCTGCAAATACCTCTGACTGAATTAGATGACACCGTTGTTACGGAATTATCAGCTCTGGTAAAAAACAATTACGGAAATTCGTTGTTATATTTCAATATCATAGGTGAGGAGTCACATATGAATATACAACTTTTTTCACGTTCAACCAAGATACAGGTGAACAAACGATTTATCGATTATTTAAAGGATAACCTGCTAATCGATTTCAAAATAAATTAACAAATAAGTAAGAAATAATATGGCATTACAAATTACAGATGCAACCGTAGAAGAGGTGTTGCAAACAGACAAATTGGTAGTTATTGACTTCTGGGCAGAATGGTGCGGACCTTGCAAAATGGTTGGACCAATTGTTGATGAGATCAGCAATGAATACAAAGACAAAGTAGTTGTTGGAAAACTAGATGTTGACAATAATGATGAAACCACATCAAAATATGGAATCAGAAATATTCCTACAGTATTGTTCATCAAGAACGGTGAAGTAGTAGACAAGGTTGTTGGTGCAGGCCCAAAGAAGCTATTCACTGACAAGATTGACAAACTGATTTAATAGAGATATCAGAGACACTGCTAACAATCAGCAGATATAAAAAAAAGCATCCCAACACATTTAAGTGACTGGGATGCTTGTTTTTTTTTAGATGCACCCTGAATTAATACTCATCTTCGTTGAAGAAGAAATCCTCCTTACTTGGGTAATCAGGCCAGATATCTTCAATTGATTCAAAGATCTCGCCTTCCTCTTCTATCTCCTGAAGATTTTCAATAACCTCCAATGGTGCGCCCGAACGTTGAGCAAAATCAATCAACTCATCTTTAGTAGCGGGCCAGGGAGCATCTTCCAATTTTGATGCTAATTCAAGTGTCCAATACATTGATATATAATTTAATTTAAACTTCTAATTTTCCGCAAATGTATAAAAACTTTTCATATATCCCCCTGTTCCCAGAATATTTCTTGTGAAGATTTGTTACTTTCAAATCTGGCAAGCAGGAAGAAGTAGTCTGACAAACGATTTAAGAAGATCAGCACTTCATCTGCCACTGGGTATTTTTCTGCCACACTATAAACATTTCGTTCAGCCCTGCGGGTAATAGTTCTGCATATGTGCGCTCTTGATGCTGATTCATTGCCTCCGGGAAGCACAAAGCGGTTTAACCGGGGAAGTTCACTATCCAGCAGATCAATCTGTTTCTCCAGTCGTTCAATATCTTTATCCGATAAAATACTAGCCTCTTTGGGCTGTTTTGTCTCCGTTTCAGTGGCCAGATATGAACCAATGGTAAACAGTTTATGCTGAATATAACGGAGAAAATCATTGTGCTCAGGCTCCTCAACAGAGCAGTTTAGCCAACCGATGTGACTGTTAAGCTCATCTATCGTACCATAAGCTTCGAGGCGTATATGAGTCTTAGGAACCCTTGTACCACCTACAAGTCCGGTTGTCCCCTTATCACCTGTTTTGGTATATATTAAACTCTTCTTCATTTTCAGATTTTATACTCTATAATGTTGTTTATAAAATGCAGATCGCAGAAAAGCAATTCCTGTTCTGTTCTTATAATCAAATGTAACATTTATTCTTGCATCATTAACGATACAACGCCATAATTGTTTACTCCCTTTACTGTTGATATTATTGATAACCCAGAATGTGTTTTCATTGCTGATTTCAAACAATCTGTCCAATGAAGATACAAAATTATTCTCTGAATCCAAATTCATAAACAACGCGTCAAATTTTTCTCTCAGAATAGTTTCATTATCAAACACATTCAGTTTATCTGCTTCGACTGAGGTATATACTGTTTTTGAAGATGGAGCTAAGATATATTGAGTACTAATCCCATCACCTGGATTGATCTCCAGTATTCTTTTAGGTTTGAAATGGTTCACAAGTCTGAAAAGCATCTGATTGCACTCTTCGTAAGGATCATATCCCACCCTGTTTGCAATATCAGCGAATGCATAATATCCATAAGGAGAATAAAGTACTTGAGTAATCAGGTTAAAAGCGAAAGGAGAGTGAACCCCGTAACCCTTAGATTGTCTCTTACGTAACAACCAACTGATAAGCGCCATAATCAGCCTTTTTCGATCAAAACAACAGCATAAGCAGTAATACCCTCTTCTCTTCCAACAAAGCCCATTTTTTCGGAAGTAGTGGCCTTAATAGAGATCAGGTCGGTGTCGATACCCATCACTTCTGACAATCTTTGCTGCATTGCCGGAATAAATGGATTTAGTTTAGGTTTTTCTGCACATATGGTACTGTCGATATTATTCACAGAATAACCTTTATCTTTAAGCAGTTTGATAGTTTTCCTCAATAATATGGAGCTGTCAATATTTTCATATTCATCGGAAGTATCGGGAAAATGGAATCCTATATCCCTCAGATTTGCAGCACCAAGCAGTGCATCACATATTGCATGGATCAGGACATCAGCATCAGAATGCCCTTTCAGGCCAAGATGATAATCAATTTTGATACCACCAATCCAAAGATCGCGACCTTTCTGCAACTGATGCATATCATAACCAAAACCAACTCTTAACATCGTGAGAATAGATTAAAATATTATTTCATTAAATTTCGGAGACCTTCAATATCAAATCCTAAAGAGATTCGCAAAGTTTGGTCAAGCGGGTTAGACTGTGAAGTTGACACAAGATATGCTGCGTCAATATGAAAGGCTTTCATCCTGAATCCTGCACCAAAGGCAACATACCTGAGGTTTCCCTTATATTCACTCTGATTGAAATAACCTGTACGAAGAGAAAACTGATTATTATATACATACTCAGCACCAAGTGACCACATAACCTCCTGCATCTCCTCTTTGAAACCACCGGGTGCATCACCCAGTGAAGTGAATATTCCGCCAATTGAAGAGATATTATTGTAATCCTCAATACGCTTAAACATCTCCTCTTCAGTCTCATCTTCACCTGGAAGCTGAGGAGTTGGCACCATAAGTTTATTCAGGTCGATACTCAATGTAATACTATTCTTCGCGTCAATAGGATAACCTAATGATGTACCTAATCTGAGATTTGTTGGCAGGAACATTGATGTCTCTCCACCATCATAAGAAATTTTTGTTCCTATATTTGAAAGATTAAAACCAAAACCCAGCAGAGCTTCGGAGCGACCCATATTGAAATATGTTTCATTATACCCTGCAATATCTGCTGCAATAGCATTACCCGGGGTTGTTTCACCATCACCGGTTGAATAATCGGCACGTATATAACGCAAAGTTACTGCCCCAGAAAAGGTCTCGCTTAGCATACGTGAATATGCAACATCCAGCGCGAGTTCGTAGGGATTAACACTCTGAGTAAAATCTCCTCCCATATCAAAGATATCAATATCACCCAGAGAAAAATATCGAATAGAGCTGCTTATAACATTAAGATCCTGATCTCCGAATTTCCAGAATCCGGAAGCATAAAGCAGATTAATATCATTCACTAATCTGTTAAGCCATGGAGTGTATGAGAAAGCCAAACCTGCCTCAGTAGTTACAAACGGATATTTAGCAGCGTTCCAGTGCTGAGAATATACATCAGGCATTGTAGCAGCCCCTATATCACCCATTCCACCTCCTCTTGCGTCGGGCGCAATCTGCAACGAAGGCATAGCTGTGAGAATTGGATTATACTCCTGTTCCTGACCCTTGAGATAACCGGGAAGTGAAACCAGGATGACGCAAAGCAGTAATGATACTAATTGTTTGTGCATGTTAGTTAGATATTTATACTCTGAGGGAAATAATTAAGGAACGCTGTTCTTTGAATAATAAAAAAGGGCTATTTTTATTTAACCCTGAAATCCAGCAATTTTCTCTCCTCTATATATCCCTGCAGATGATCGTTTATGCTGACCGGACCTATACCGGCAGGTGTTCCTGTAAAAATAAGATCTCCTATTTTCAATGTAAAGAATCTGCTAATATAAGAAATAATCCTGTCAACAGAATAAATCATATCTTTAGTGTTACCTTGCTGAACTCTGTTTTGATTTATATCAAGATGAAAATTGATATTCTGAATATCATCCACTTCACTCTTGGATATGAACTTACCAATTGCAGCTGAGTTATCAAAACTCTTTGCAATCTCCCATGGTAATCCAAGCTCTTTCTGTTTTCGCTGAATATCGCGGGCTGTAAAATCAATCCCCACCGTTATCTCATCATAATATCGATGAGCAAAACGCTCTGCAATATTCTTTCCTAAACGGTTTATTTTTACAACCAGCTCTGTTTCATAATGAATCTCATTAGAAAAATCGGGCAGCATAAATGGTTTTCCGTCCTTAAGCAAAGCAGTATCCGGTTTCATGAATAAAACCGGCTCTTTACTTTCAAACGTACGTTTCATCTCTTTATTGTGGGAGTCGTAATTAAGACCTATGGCAAAAATCTTCATGAATCTAACCTGTTAAACATAACTGCAAGATGTGCGTATAGCGAAGTGTTCTGGAGCACGATACCAGACGGAACACGTATACGGAACGGAGTGAAATTCCATACCCCTTTTATACCTCCGCTGATCATATAATCTGAAACCTCCTGAGCAACACCCGAAGGTACAGTAAGAATTCCTATTTCGGCATCAATCTCCTTGTTCATTTGGATAAATTCATCGCTGTGATATACAGGTATATCATGTATTTTAGTATCAACAACTGATTTATTAACATCAAAACCGGCTATGATTTTCAGTCCGTACTGCTCAAGACCTGAGTCGGACAACAACGCAGCACCAAGGCTACCAACACCAAAAAGGACTGCCTTATGTATCACTTTGAAACCTAAAAATGTATCTAAAACATTAATCAGTTCATCTATATCATAACCTACTCTTGTTTTTCCGCTAATCTCTACGAATGAAAGATCCTTAGCGATTTGAGAAGCTGAAACATCTATCTTCTTAGCTATTTTTGTTGAGGAAACATACTTTTCGCCCTGGCTCTTTAGAAGTTTAACGTATGATAAATACCAAGGGAGTCTCCGGAGTGCCGGTTCAGGGATTTTATTAGAATTCATCTGCACTGACATATCTTTTTGTTACAAAGATAAATTCTTTTCGGAGAAATTTAAATATTTTAATCTATATTTAAAGATAAATTTCTTTAATCAGTCTGAAATAGTTTAACTCTGTTAATGTCTGGCACCCTTAACGCTTTTCATTACAGCACGCACTGAACCAATATTAAGACTGGTATCAATTATAATTGGGATACGGTTTACATCGTTTGTAAGCGACGCTTTCAAGGCATCTTTCTGATTTGTGAATGCATCATCAAGTATGGTCATGGTAATATCAATCACCTCATATGTTTTTCCATTATTAGCTCTGACTTTGGAAATCCCCATATAATTAACATACATATTAACAGCTTTCCTTCCTGCCATAAACTGGATATATCTCCTGTCACCCGGCTTCTGACCTGAGAAGTCGAGATTACGAATCAGTGATAGGACAGAAAGATAATCATAAGCACACTCTTTTGTGGTTATCACTTCATCAAAAACATCCTCACCGTTGAAGTTTCTTAGAGAACGAATAGTGATATCGTCACCATTATATGTGTACGACTGTCTTTCAATCGAATAGTCACTACCCTCGAAAGCCTCTTTTGTAAAAAGCAGTGGTCTTAAGTTACTATCAACATAAGATGTAAGCGTATCATTAACAGTATAAATATTCCCGGCCAACCCTGATGTGTTAAGCATCATTACAGTTTTAAGTGCGTTAATCCCGCGATAGTTGGCATCGGTAACTGTTAAAGATCCAGTCCCGGCACGTGCCCTGATTATTCCAAAATTGAAATATAGATCGTATTGAATATTTTCGCCGCTTGCAAAAGCAGTATTTGTTAATTTGCACTGAGCTTCTGCAGGTTGTAAACCATTGAGCAGAAGTACAAATATAAATAGTGATACAATTCTTTTAATCATAATGAATTTATTAAAATCCTCTACCCATACCTGAGAAAGGAGAACTTTGCCTGTTTTGCTGCTGTTGCTGCTGATTGTTCCTATCTTGGTTAGGATCTCTTCTACGCTTCTCTTCCGGTTTATTTGTAGTAATCTCAAGTGGTTTTTGTTTTATGAGTGTAGTGGAATTTATATCCCACTCTTCAAGATGATCTGAATAAGCCCTGATAACGAACTTGCCGTTGTAATAAAACACCTCTTCCGGCTGCCTTCCCTCTTCGTAATTTCCTGTGGTCCATTTACCATCACCATTTTCATCGATTACAAGACGAGCGTATATATCCCCCGGTGTCAAGTCCTGAAATCTTGCAACATTGGATTTGACTTCACTTTTTCTGAAAGGTTTATCTGAGTTATTCAACAGTTCAACAAAGGCTCTCTTTCCTTCGGGCAAGCCACTTATTTTGATCTCAAGGTTACCATACTGGTCGAGTGGTTTCACTGTAAACGATTGTTCAAACCTATCATTCCATAAACCGTAATGGCTAAATACTGTTGCAGAGTCGATCTTGACTAAATATCTGCCACCCGGTTCCCAGGTTGGGCGAAGTGTGTATTTCCTTGGATTAAGTGAATCAGCCAGCAACCTGAAAGGCACAGACTCATATAAAGAGTCGACCTGAATTGAAAGTTCAACATATGAGGAATCAAACTCTAATACGGGCTGATCAAATTCTAACCTGATCGGATTATATAATTCAAAACTTGATTGAATGTTGCTGTTTATTCTAAGGAACTGAACTGGTGCATCCTGCACATTATGAGATGTATCAGCCGGAGCACTTTGTGACCTGTCTGCCCCCCTCCTGGCAGCCTGCCTCCTGAAATTGAAGTTGACAGTATCAGTAGTCATTACATCTTTATTCAGAGAGTCTGTCTTCAGATAGTTAATCTCAAGGCGTATTGTGTCCTGTTTATATATTAGAGAATCGGTAATCCAAATAGAGATAGTATCATTATTTATGCTTCTTTCTTCTACATACCAGTTATCATCAGCAGGAGCAGGTTCAATCAACGAAAAAGTCGGCACCTCAGTTGGAGCTGAAAACATAATATTGAGTCTGTTCTCAACCGGTCGCTCACTTTTCTGCAGATACCTTCTCTGGAAGTCAGAAAGGAATGATCTAAGTACAAGATCATCTGGAAGATAGCGAGTGTAATTAACCGTTTTTATAGTATCTATTGTTAAGCTATCAAGAAAAATGGTATCTTGACGTACAGCCATCGTTGTTGAAGGCGATACAATTGAATCGAGGAAAGCTATAGCCTCTTGAGGATTATCATATTTATAATCCCTGTTCATATCTGTTAAAGCAAAAACCCTATATTTCCCGGGAGCCATACCTCTAACTGTGAAATCACCACGTGAATTGGTTCTTGATATACGTTCAAATGGGACCTTAGTGAACATTGTATCATCGAAGTTTGAATGAATACCAACATAAACACCAGGCTGTGGCTCAAGATCTTCTGCATTCAGCACTCTGCCCGAAATGGATAGAGTATCGAGCTGATCGCCAGTTGAAAAGGAATAGACGAAATTTTCCAAAGGATTCCCCTCATTGTTATCAACCACTGCATCTGTGAAATCAATTGTATATGTAGTATTTGGCAGTAGCTCATCGTTGAACTCAACAATTGCTTTTTTACCTATTGAGCGTATGACAGGCATAGCAATCTGAGGAGGAGTGATGATTACCTTTTCGGCTGGACTCTCGATCTTAATATTTTCATTAAACTCGATCTCCACTCTTCTTGGAGTTGCATTTAATGAATTGAAATCGGGTGAGGCGTTGATTACAACGGGCGGATCTACGTCGTAAGGACCACCGGTAGGGGCAGCTATGTTTGCGCAAGAGTGAAACATTGCGACAATTAACAACGAGAAAAACAGGAAAGTTATAATAGAAAAAATCTTATTCAGCATATTTCTACAAAGGAACTAATACATTTTATGTCACAAATGTACAATATTTTCATTAAGTAATTCATCTATGATATTTTTACTTTACAAATAGCCTACCGCTGATTGCTTGATAGCAGCTTGTGCCCTATTCTGCAATAGAGGCATTTGCGCTTATCGCAATACTCTTTCTTCAATTGAATCAATGCTTGTGAATCCATGGCATTCTTAGGAACAATACCTGCACGACTGAATTCTCTGATGATAGAATTATTTTCGGCACCTATTGATTCAAGAAGATCTTCTGCCAGATTACAATACCTCTCCTGTAAAGTTTTTCTGCCATATGTAAAAAGTATCGGTACAACAGTATTGATTATCAAGATATCAAGAGATGATTTACCCAATATTTTACTGCTTCTGCCTGATACTTTATTGAATGAATAATGAGTTTGCCAATACTCCGATGTCTCTGTTACGAAATGTGCTATCATCTGATCATAGTTCTCTTTTTGTAGAAAAGTACTGAAAAGTCGCCCCGACTTCTGAAGAAGTGCTGCCAACTGTGCAATACGAATTTCAGGGAAGGATCCGGGACGAACCCTTAGTTTTCTCATATGTGTATTGTCGGGACATATAAGTTTATATTTCCTCTTAAGGAAATCATACTCTCTCTTTAGTTCCAGATAATAATCATCAAAATCATCATTATTGTTACAATTTTCAAGCATGCCTGCCTGTCCAAACATAAGAGCTTCAATCTGAAATAAGCTATCACCATGCTTTTGTATAATATTTAACGGGAGTGAAAGCGCAAGGCGTTCAAACTCATCTGAGTTTATTCCAAAGCCAAAATTTCTTGACAGCATAATATAAAAAACATCATCCCACGAATTATTAAAGCGATTAAGAAGACGATTTACATCACTTGTCTTCCGTTCAAGTCGCTCTACAGCCAGATAGGTAAGCCATGCATTTAATTTCAGGGGAGACAGCGATGCAAGAAAATCCCAACAGGGAATTTTGCATCTGCTGAACAGTAAATAATCGGAACTTTTGCGAACTGTATCAGGTATTTTTATTTCGCATTGAGGCAGCTCTTGCCCCATCTCATTAACTATCACACCATTAACAACTTCAGATATATGCAATATAACTGAATTATATGCTTCATCCCGGTGATGCCCGTGCTTGTACCAATCATTTGAAGTAAGGTGTATCTCAACATTTCCGGCCCATATGGTGTTATTTATTTTGATTTTTGCATTAAAAAAATCAGGACCGGCATCTTCATTATGTAATCCGGGATCAATTACCTCAATTAAATTTCCTTTTGCGGTTTTCAAAGATTCAGGGTTGTATAACCTGTTTTTCCAAATATAATGCAGTAGATGTTCCGTGTTCGCCAAAATGATTCAGTTTAAAAATCAAAAATAAAATTAATTATCTAAAAGTCAAAATCAGGTAAACTAAAGTAGATGAAATAGATTCATAATCTGAAGAAATTTCAGTAAATTTGCAGGCTGGTATTTTTTATAATTCCTTAATTAGGTTATTCTTAATAGTTATTTTGCAATCACAGAGAGAAATTGATTTTCGGACAAAAAAGATAAGTAAACTTGTCTGGGATTATGCACTACCGGGTATAGTGGGTACTTTGGTTACCATGTTATATAACGTGGTTGACCGTATCTATATTGGCCAGGGTGTAGGAGCATTGGCTATCTCCGGACTTGCAATTACAATGCCGGTTATTAACCTGACATCTTCACTTGGTATGCTGGTTGGAGCAGGTGCAGCAGCCAGAATTTCGATATCACTTGGTAGAAATGATAAGCAAACTGCAGAAAAGATTTTAGGGAATTCTCTTTTACTGACTTTAATATTAAATGCCGTTTTTATAACCCTGTTCGTATATTATCTCGATCCTATACTTATCTCTTTTGGAGCAAGTGAGCTCACGCTGCCTTATGCAAGGGACTATCTCCAGATAGTGTTGCTGGGGAATGTGCTTGTGAGCCTTACTTATAACTTCAACGCGATGATGCGGGCTTCTGGCTATCCCCAAAAAGCAATGTATACAATGCTTATAGGAGCAGTTATTAATACAATTCTTTCCCCAATATTCCTTTTCGGGTTTAATATGGGAATTAGAGGTGTAGCATGGGCTACTGTTATATCTATGTTTATAGGTCTTCTTTTTGTTATGCATCACTTTACAAGAAGGAGCAGTGTTATAAGATTAAGATGGAGAAATGTGAGACTTAACAAAGCTATTATTTTATCCATCATATCAATAGGTCTTTCTCCATTTAGTATGCAGGTTGCAGCTTCAGGAGTTAATATATTGATGAACACCTCACTGATACGATATGGCGGGGACTTGGCAGTAGGTGCATTTGGAATTATTAATACCATATTGGGACTTTTCCTGATTACGATACTTGGGCTTAATCAAGGGACCCAGCCTATTTTTGGATTTAATTATGGCGCAGGGAATTATAAACGAGTAAGACATACTCTGTATTATACAATGAAGATTGCAACAATAATAACTACTGTAGGATTCATTATAGGGCAGCTGTTCCCAAGACAGATAGCAATGGCATTCACTACTGACACCGAACTTCTGGATCTGACAGAGAGAGGTGTAAGAATTGCAATAGCAGCTCTTCCTCTTGTTGGAATGCAGATTGTGGCATCGAGCTTTTTCCAAAGTCTTGGATATGCTTTTAAATCGATAATCCAGAGTCTTAGCCGACAGTTGATATTTCTTGTTCCTGGTATCATACTTTTACCTCGATTATGGGAACTTGATGGATTATGGATTGCTCTGCCTATTTCAGACACATTAGCCGCAATGCTCTCATTAACTCTATTGTTAGGTCAGATAAGGTTATTAAAGAGAATGGAAAATGAGCCACTTCAATCTGAAAGTATAAAAACATCCAATTAGGTTTCTTATACAAAAAGGTGTAATATACAGAGTAATATCAATTATGCCGGAACAATGTTTTTAGGTATATTTACAAACATGATGCAAAAAATTGAGTGAATTTGTGTAGTTTTGTATACTAACTTCATTATATCAGATTATAGATAATTTACTAACATATTAAAATTAAAGTATGAAACGAGTTGTATTAATCCGTCATGGCGAAAGCAAGTGGAATAAGGAAAACCGCTTTACCGGCTGGACAGATGTTGATCTCACCGAAAAGGGAATTGAGGAGGCACACAAAGCAGGTAAATACCTTAAGAAAGAAGGCTTTCAGTTTGAAAAAGCTTACACTTCTTACTTGAAGAGAGCTGTAAAAACATTAAACGTTGTTCTTGATGAGATGGATCTTGACTGGATACCTGTTGAGAAAACATGGCGTTTAAATGAGAAGCATTATGGTATGCTGCAAGGCCTTAACAAAGCTGAAACTGCTGAGAAATATGGTGATGATCAAGTACTTATCTGGCGCAGGAGCTATGATGTTCCACCAACAGCACTTGCAAAAGATGATGAACGTTCACCATTCCAGGATCCTCGTTACAAAGATGTTGATGAAAAAGATCTTCCACTGACAGAAGCACTTAAAGATACAGTTGAGCGTATCTTACCATACTGGAACGAAACTATCGTGCCAGATATGAAGAAATACAATGAAGTTATCGTTGCAGCTCATGGAAACAGTTTACGCGGTATCATCAAGCATCTTAAAAATATATCAGATGAAGATATTGTAAGTCTGAACCTGCCAACAGCTGTTCCTTATGTATTTGAATTTGATGATGACATGAACCTTCTGAAGGACTATTTCCTTGGTGATCCGGAAGAGATCAAAAAACTGATGGAAGCAGTAGCTAATCAGGGAAAAGCAAAGTAATTAATAGTAATTCATTTATATTAGAAGGTATAGATAAAAATAATTACAGCAAAAATGCCTTCTTTATAAATTGAAAATTATATAGATCGCCGGATATAGTTAAATCCGGCGATTTTTTTTATTTAATCAATACATCCGCAAATATTGGCCGATGATCGGATGCCACCTTTTCAGCAATAACTCCATTAGTTTCCATCACTCTCCAGTCATCATTTGCATTGTAACCAAATATATAATCAATTGTACTGTGAGGACTTCCTGCCGGGAATGTATAATCAGCAGGAGAAATAAGAGTGGTAAATAGCTTTAGCAATTCCTTCACCTCACCCATTTCGGGAGTTGCATTTATATCACCTACAAGAAAAAAAGGTTTATCAGGGTTAAGTTTTTCAACCTCTTTCTTTATAATTTCGACTGACTTTAATCTATCTTCGCTATGTAAAGAGAAATGGGTATTCCCGAAATAATAATCATCCATTTCGACAATCAGCATCATCCTTGGTTCACTTTTACATGGCAGAGGAACTTTTATGACACTAATAGGTTTCTCTTTTGATAATACACCAATACCATATTTTCCCCCATCATAATCAATAGAAGTGGCATAAGTAGCATACATTAAGGTCTTCCTTGAAAGCACATTTAACACATCAACACCCTCGCTCCTACCAGTTACGCTATCGAGTTCCTGAATACCAATAATATCGGGTCTCACACTCTTGATCACATTTGCAATTCTATCATAATCTGTAATATCATCAAGACCTCTTGCATTTCTAATGTTGTATGACATGAGCCTTGTTGATTTTTCGTGCTTATTTTCTGGAGCCTTAAAACCGGATATAACTGATTTTCCCACATCAGACGTGATTAAAGGAGCAATAAGTTTATAGCCTTTTTCATTTGGATGCAAGCCATCTCTGAATAGAGACTCATCAATTTTATCATTTCTAAGAAGATTAACCCCCGGATTAATAAAGTGCCACCCGTTTATTTTTGCCATTACTGAAACCTTCTCATTCAATCTCTTTATCCTTTCTTCCTGAGATCTCATTGGCAGTAGTCCCGCAACTTTAATTACAGCATCATTTTGCCTTAAATCTATTTGTCGAAGAAGAAATTCCAATCCCTCAACAATCTCTTCATCACTATTCAAGCCGATATTATTAATACCTATCATTAGCACAACCTCTTCAGCATTAAAACCATCCAACTCACCGTGATAAACCCTCCATAATACATTTTCTATCCTATCCCATCCACAACCAAGATTGAAGAAACCCTCCGGCTCCATATATTCTTTCCAGCTCTCCGGTCCACTTTCTCTCCCTTTTTCATCGCTCCAATAATGTATGATTGAATTGCCAATAATCACTTTTTTGGGAGGACTATTTTTAATTTTATCCAGTTTTTGTCTATGTCTCTCTTTCCACTCATAGATGTATGGCTCCCTCCTCTGGCTTACAGCCTGTGTTGTTTTTATATCACCTTTAGGCATGTTTAGAATCTTACGAACAATCTTTTCATAAGCATCAGCATAACACTGCATCCCCAGATCATTTGGATGTATATAATCTACAGTTCCGTCTTCAGGAATATTTATACTATCCTTATGCAGATAATAGATGTTTGATATACCTGAATGTCTTAAAGAATCAAAAACCTCTCTAGATGCTCTGTTAAACATATCAACAACCTCCTTACGACCTTTAATCATACGATCATTCAGGTATCCTATATGTTCAGTGATCAATATAGGCACATCACTCTTTTCTCTAATTGCCAGAATTCCATAAGTAGTCCTTTTTTTAACCTCTTCTGCCGTCAGATTAGTCATATTGGGCAGACAGTCATATATAATCAACGAAGCATCAAGCTCACTAATCAGATCCACCATCTCTTTTTCTAGAGGTCCGTTTCCTGAGAAAGCGAGATTAACAACCGGAAAGTCTAGTTTACGTGAAAGAATGTTTGTCCAACCAATAGCAGGACGAGAAGCACACCCACCCTGTGCAATTGAAGTACCATAGACAACAATAGGCTTTTCATTCAACTGAGGTATAAAAGCAAACTCTGCAGACTCAGGTACTCCAATCTCCAGCCACTCTATACTATTGTATAGCGGCAGAAAGAGCCTGTACTCATATCCATGTTTAAACTTCTCTTCTTCTAATATGTCGTTATATGAGAATTTAATGGTATCGCCAAAACTGTATCTATCTGTAATGAATCTACTATTTCCTTCAGAATCTATTGCATACAAATCTACACCTGACTTACCGGTTGCAGGCATGTGGTTCATTGCAAAAGCACCAGACACACCGTATCTCACCTCAATTTTATCAGCATTTGTTATAAAGTGTATTGCAAGTCCTGCTGAGTTTTCTGACAAATCCCATACACTCTTCCTGACAAAATCCTCAGCACGATCAGGAAGTCTCTGATAACTGTTCTTTATTTCATCACTCCAACCTCTGTTCTGAATAACTGGATATTCAGCCTCCATTGGATTATACCACTTAATTTGACCTTGAGCACATAATACAGATAAACTGAGTAACAAGAAAACAATAATGCTATTCTTCATAATACCAACTTCTTTAATAAAAAATGGGGAGCTTTTTTAGTAAAACGCTCCCCAAAATTAATATTTTATTACCACTTAAAGCAGAAACATCTCTTCTATAAGCAGATTTTATCAGATACTAAAAACTGTAATCTGACTTTATACTTTTCTAAAATAATAAAGCACAGAGTATCTGTTTCAGAAACTCAAGTTTACCACAACAGGGAAATGATCAGATGGGAAATGACCATAGTGCACATCATTAAGAACACCATATTTATTAACCATAATATCTTTGCTTACCCAGATATAATCAATTCTGTTATCCATAGGAGAATTTAGTCTGAAAGAGTTGAAAGTCCCTTTAGTCCCGTATGGTGGCTGCAGAGTAACTTCATATGAATCATTAAGAAAGCCATCTTTCAAAATAATTTGTATCGGCTCTGAATCCGGCACAGCATTAAAATCACCGGTTGATATAACAGGATAACCATTGGCAATTTCTTTTATCTTACTCAACATCAAATAGGATGACTGCCTTCTAGCTTCCTTTCCCTCATGATCATAGTGGACATTAAAAAAGAAAAACTCTTTACCTGTTTCAATATCCTTGAATTTTGCCCATGAGCAGATTCTGTTACAACATGTTGCATCCCATCCTTTACCAGGTACATCCGGAGTCTCAGAAAGCCAGAAATTACCTTCATCAAGAACAAGCAGTCTCTCTTTCTTATAAATAATTGCAGAGTGTTCACCGGCATCCTTTCCGTCATCGCGACCAACTCCAACATAATCATATCCTCCCGGTTCCAGAATATCCATTATCTGATGATGAAAGCCTTCTTGAATTCCAAAAACATCGAAGTCATGAAAGCGAATCAATCCGTTTACCATGTCTTTTCTATGTTTCCATGAATCCAGATTGTCGTTCGGAGTATCCATACGAATATTAAAGGTAGCGACAATTAAATTTGTCATACTATTCTTTTGAGCAGACAAAGTTATAACTGATAGTAATAAAAACACTGTCCATAAAACTTTTGTTCTCATTTGGTTTATTTTATGATGTTCATTATTTATTTACCCCGCTTCTCTTAAGCAATGCATCAATTGAAGCTTCACGACCTCTGAATCGTTTATAAAGCACTTCAGGTTCTTCAGTATTTCCACGCTCCAGAATATTCTTACGGAATGAATCAGCAGTTGCTTTATCAAATATTCCATTCTCTTTAAATAATGAGAAGGCGTCGGCATCCATTACTTCCGCCCATTTATAGCTATAATATCCGGCAGCATACCCTCCAGAGAAGATATGGTTGAAAGAGGTTGACATACAAGTTTCTTCGATAATCGGCAACAATTGAACACGTTCCATTGCTTTAGTTTCAAAATCTATAATGGATTTTGAATTATCCATTTCAAAAGGTTCTTTAAGTGAATGCCACGCCATATCAAGATATCCGAATGACAACTGGCGCAATGTAGCATAACCTACATTATAATTCGCAGCATCCACTATACTTTGCAGAAGATCTTCCGGCATCTTTTCACCTGTTTGATAGTGGAACGCAAACTTATCCAGGTAATCCTTCTCTTTCAGCCAGTTCTCCATAAAATGCGATGGCAGCTCAACAAAATCACGATAAACACTGGTACCTGAGAGCGATTCATATGTAGTCTTTGTCAGCATTCCATGCAGAGCATGACCAAACTCATGCAGAAATGTATTTACCTCACTAAATGTTAGCAGAGCAGGCTCAGTTTCGGTGGGTCTAGTGAAATTCATTACAATTGTAATATGTGGTCTGCTATCTTCTCCATTTTTTATGTATTGACCTTTAAACGAAGACATCCATGCACCGGAGCGTTTACCCTCACGAGGGTGGAAATCAGTATAAAGTACTGAAAGGAACTCTCCCTTTTCATCAAGCACATCAAAAGCCTCAACCTCTGGGTGATAGACCTCAATCTCAGGATTTTCCACAAACTGAAGACCATAAAGCTGAGTTGCAAGTCCAAAAACACCCTTCTTCACATTCTCCAGTTCAAAGTAAGGGCGAGTCATCTCATCATTAACACCGAAGCGGCTATCTTTAAGTTTCTCAGAATAGTAGCTCCAGTCCCACGGCATAATCTCTATCTCTTTACCCTCCATCTGAGAAGCGAATTGCTTTACATCATTCACCTCTTTACGAGCAACAGGCCCAAAAGCCTCAGCCAGACGATCCAGCAACCCGAATACCCCATCAGCATTCTTAGCCATCCTGTTTTTCAGTACATAGTCGGAAAAACTGTCATAACCAAGGAGCTTAGCAATTTCAAGTCGCAGGTTTACTATTTTCTTAATATTCTCACTATTGTCAAATTCACCCCCTTTTATGTTTTTTGTGCTATTTGCCATATACAGCTTCTCTCTCAGGTCACGTCTGGAGGAATACTTCATGAAAGCACTTAAACTTGGAGCAGATAGATCAAATAACCAGCCTTCTTTACCCTTTGACTTAGCTTTTGCGGCAGCAGCATCAATAACACTCTTAGGCAATCCAGCCAAGTCAGACTCATCCGTCAACAGCATCTCAAAAGCATTAGTTTCACGAAGAACATTTTGTCCAAACTCCAGTGTAGCTTTACTCAGCTCCATTGTAAGTGCTCTATATTTCTCCTTATCTTCTGGAGATAAAGTTGCACCACTATTTTCAAAACCTTCGTAATATTTCTCAACCAGTCTTATCTGTTCCGGAGTAAGCCCCAGTGAATTACGTTCATCATATATCGATTTTACACGCTTAAAAAGATCCTCATTCAGATTGATATAATTTGAATGAGCAGACAACTTAGGACTCAGGCGCTGTGAAATTTCCATCATCTCATCATTACTCTCAGCACTAAGAAGGTTAAAAAAGACTGAGCTTACTCTATTTAGAGTTTTGCCGGAATACTCCATAGCTGCGATAGTATTTGCAAATGTAGGTGCATCACTATTAGAAGCTATTTTGTCAATTTCCACCTTATGCTCTTCCATACCCTTTTCAAAGGCAGGTTCAAAATGCTCCATTTTGATATCATTGAATGGAGCTGTTCCATATGGCCTGTCGAAAGGCTTAAAAAAAGGATTCTCTTCAGCAAAAGCAATTGTCATCATCATTATTAAAAAAAATGTTACTATCGATTTCTTCATATAAATATGCAATAAAAGTGAGAAAACAAATAAGTGTTATTTTACAAAGTTAAATTATTTTTTTTCATTTTACTCTTATTTTCATCTAATACCTGGTTGCCTTTTTACACAGTCTGTGATTTTCTTTGTATATCAAGAAGGTATATCTATTTTTGTGTAAATTGCTGAAAAATTTAATTTAAAATATGAAAAAGTTCACTTCTCACATTTTGCATGGTAAAATCCTATTTATCGCATTACTTCTTATTGCCGGATGTGATAGTCCGCTAAAACTACAGGATCTTGACTATACAGAAGATCCAATTGATATCCCAAATCCTGATAGAGGAGCATATCGCGGCCGCTGGCAAAATATCCCTCCTGAGTTAGTAAACGAGATTAATTCACCCTATGGAATAACTCCTGAAGTAGATCACCGAGTACCAGTTGACGAAACAACTCCCCTGTATCATGGTAGACAAGTACCTACCGTTGAAGGTGACGATATTGTGGAGACAGAATTCTATAACGGTGTTAACCAGAAAGATAAACCATATATTGGAGGGACCGGAGTCTCAGCTTTTCCAAGTATATCTTTTATGTCGTTCGACCTCTGCAACTTCTCCTCAAATGCATTTTTGTCGGCGAGTGATGCTTTCGCTTATAATGAAGATGGACTATTTACTGATCCTCACACTGGGAAAGCAAGAACAGGTGTAACAGGACCCCTTACTCCTTATGCTATTGAATATATCAGAGGATTGCTGTTAAGGGTGAGAGATGGTGAAGGTGTTGCTTTTGTAAAATTTTCATACGACGGTAATGGCTTCAATTACATAGAACCGCATAAATACCCACACCTTGATCTTAAAGAGGGGTTGATACATGGACCTGAGCCTACGTATATTACCGAAAACAACCCTTCTGCAATGTGTAATTTAGAGGGACATGAAGATAAAACCTGGATTGAGTACCATATCTGGCAACTAACACCAATCTTCCAGGAATTTGAAGATATCATCATGAGCGTTAAAACAGGAATGCTGGGACCTTGGGGTGAACAACATTCATCACCTGAAGCACAGAATGCCGACGCATACAAAAAGCTTCTGGACGCCTACCTGGAGGCTGTACCATCATCAAGACCACTTATTACCCATGCGGGAGGTTATCTTGCTTGGTATAACGCAACATACTGTACAAACTACACATTTACCAACATAGATGAAATGCCCGCTCCACCTGCAGGTTCACCTGAAAGTCGCTTCGGCTTCTTCAATGATAGCTATGCAGCCGGTAATTGGAGTGACAATGGTTCTCTTTCTGAAGGAAGCTCAATGATCGCTGAAGTATATGGCAACAGTGTGTATGATCGTTATAAAGTAGTTAAATGGTTCCACAAACAGAACCAAATTCTGCAGGGTGAAGGTGGTATAGGTGACAATATATTTGGTAACATGCCTGGTGCAATAATTGAAGCACAGCAACTGCGCACAACTGCCTTGAATATGCGTCATGGCAATTATTCAAGGTGGAACAACTTCATCTATAATGAGGAGAATGTAACAAAACCGATACAGTTTCCTGCCTCCGAAGAGGAACTTGAGAGCGGCAACTACACCGGAGAAATTAAAACTGCTATATTCGACCCTGTATATGATGGCAAAACCGGATTGGAATATTTCCGCGACAGGTTGGGTTATCGACTTATTCTTCGCGAATCAAAAATCAGCGAAACTTGCAAACCGACGGGCAGACTTAACTTCACAGGCAAGATCCAAAATGTAGGTTTTGGAAATATCATCAACAGAAAAAATGTTTCACTGATCCTCAAATCCAAAAATAGTACAGATTTATTCAGTGTACTAACAGATCTTGATGCCAGAGAGTGGCTGACAGATGAGAATGGAAACAGTCGTGCTGAAAACACAAAAGCATGGCATACTATGAATGTATCTGTAAACCTCAGTGAGCTGGGAACAGTACCTGCTGGTGAATATGATATATATCTTAAAATAAACGATCCTTTGGAACAAAGTATCAATAAACGCAGTATTCGATTTGCCAACAAAGGCAATATGTGGAATGCTGAGCTGGGAGCTAATTACATAGGATCAACAACGATAAAATAACAGATAGATGAAAAGAATATTTATTTTAATTTCGATAATACTTGCAACAACATTAATAAGTTGTCAGTCACAACTCCAAAAGCAAAACCTCGACTACACCGAGAACCCTGTTGATATCCCAAACCCCGACAGAGGATTTTACAGACCTCAATCATATGTTGTACCTGTTGATTCTGGATCAGAGCCAACAATTCCTGATCTCAAGGCAACTATTGCAGGTACTGATGTAAAAGTTGACTCCCGCATTGTTTACATGGAATTTGATTTGAGAAACTTCTCTTCAAATGCACCACTTGATGGATTGCCTGCAGGCAGGTGGAGCAGTAAACAGCCCAATTATGGAACAACACAACCATTGACCCCTGCGGCACTTGATTACATTAGGACTGCACTTCAGCAGATAAGGGACAGTGAAGCTGTTGCAATCGTAAAGTTTAGTTACGATGGAAGAGGCTATACTTATCACAACAGAGACGGTTACGATGAGTTTATACACGACTGCGAACCAGGTGCGCCTCAAGGACGCGCCTGGTATGAGTTAGGTGGTATAAATGGAGGTACTCCTGAAAATTCAGACCTTTGCGGCATACCCGGTCACGAGAACAAGAACTGGGTACAGTATCATCTCTGGCAGATAGGCAATGTCTTCAGAGAGTATGAAGATGTGATAATGACAGTAAAAGGCGGCTTCTTTGGCCCATGGGGGGAAATGCACTCCTCATCATATGCCAGAACTGCAGAAGGCTACCATTGGTTACTTAATGCCCTTCTGGATTATGTACCTGAATCACGCTCTATTCTTGTTCATGCCGGTGGTGTAATGGCATGGCAGAATATGGAATATGGTACAGAGTACAACTTCAAAAATCTGCCACCTGCTCCAGAACGTGGATCGCGCGCACAACGTTTTGGAATGTTCAACGACAGCTATTCAAGAGGCAGCGACAACTTTACAGATGGTGGCTCTCTTTCTGAAGGTATTAATTTAATAGGAGGTGAGTATGACAGAAATGGTGCTTTAACCTGGGCAAGAAATCAAAGTAATTTCTATGGAGGAGAGACCGTAAGATCAGGTAATGAGCCTGATAATCCATATCAGCTCTACCCCAGATTCCCAAATGTACCCTATGAAGCATCATATGCACAGACAACACATCTCAATACCAGCTACAGTTCAGCTGCATACAGTCTATGGAGCGATTTTATTTACAATGAAGAGAATGTAACTGTACCATTTACCCCTCAACATGATGGAGTAACTCGCACTGCGATATTTGATCCGGTATATGATGGCAGAAATGGGATGGAGTTTATGCGTGATCGCTTGGGATATCGTCTGGTACTTCGTGATGCAAACGCAAGTAAGCAGGTAAGACCCAATGGAACATTAAAATTCAGAGGAAAACTACAAAACGTAGGGTTCGGATTAATAGTCAATAAGAAGCAAGTATCTGTAATCCTGAAAAACAAGAATGGATCAACTACATATTCAGTCATTACAGATATTGATGCCAGAGACTGGACTCCAAGCCTGGATAACAGACCCACTAATAAATCGGCATGGCACGATCTGAATTTCAAGATCAACATGAGTAAATTTGGCATTGTAGAGTCAGGTGAATATGACATTTACCTTAAGATCAACGATCCGAAAGAGAAAAGCACTAACAAACGTTCTATTCGCTTTGCCAACAACGGCGAAATCTGGAATACAGAGCTGGGAGCAAACCTGATAGGATCAGTAGCCGTAAAGTGAAAATGACCGAAGTTCTTTCTTTCTCTCCTTCCAGTCGGGTAAAATCTCTGCAAGGAGAGAATAGAAGTTTTCTGAGTGATTAAAATGAATCAGGTGACACAACTCATGCACCATTACATACTCAATACATCTTTCGGGAGTCATGATCAGCTTACTATTTAGTGAAACAGCCTTTCTGGAAGAACAACTCCCCCACCTCGACCTCATATGTTTCACAGTTATTCTGGCAGGTGCAACTTTATATATACTCCTGAAACTTTCTATAACAGGTGTGACAATCTGAGGAAGCCTTTCCTTTGCCATAGAGAGATGCCACTGGCGCATCAATCCCTCAACTATTGATTCATCGACACACTCAACATCAATATACTCACAATTTAACATCACCCTGTTAACATCAGCTTTTCTAATCCGAAGGATAAACTCCTCCCCCAGAAAAAGATGTCTCTCACCGCTCAAAAACTTTCTTTCAGGATTCTTAAGTCTCTGCTCCTCAAATCTCTTCCTGTGTTTTTCAATCCACCCCATTCTATTTTTAAGCACCTCATGTATCTGTCCATTAGTGGCCCGCTTAGGCGCCTTAACCACCACTCTACCATCGGGATGCACAATTATACTAATCGATTTACGAGAAGATTTCACCAGGGAATAACTCAGAGAAGCAACGTTCATTTTCATTTAATAACTAAACAATGATTTTCAAAGCTTCAAAGATACAGAATATCATATTCTAATTTTATCGATTTTATAAAGAAATTTTTTTAGTACATTGGCACACTATTTGCAATACCAATATCATAAATTAAATTTATAAATATAGAATAAAATATGAGTTTTTTAGATATAGCCCAAAAAAGATACACTACTAAGAAGTATGATAGCAGCAAAAAGATAGATGAACATACAATTGAAAAACTGAAAGAGATTCTAAGGTTAAGTCCATCATCAATAAACAGTCAGCCCTGGAAATTCACCTTTGTTGCCGACGAAGAAATAAAAAGCAGGTTAGCTGAATTCTCTTTAGGAAACAGAGAAAAGGTACTTGACGCCAGTCACATTGTTATTTTCAGTGTAGTCAAAGATGCGGAGGCTTTCGAGAATAACAAATTAAAACTTTTACCTGAATATACTACAACATATTACAATAGAGTATTAAAACCCAGGGGTGACGAGCAGATTATGACATGGCTCACCTCTCAGGTTTACCTATCTTTAGGATTCTTTTTGAGTGCCACAGCGACTTTAGGAATCGACTCCACTCCAATGGAAGGGATAAACACAAAAGAGTATGATGCAATATTAAAAGATGACAACTACAAGACACTGTTTGCTGTTGCCATAGGTTACAGAGACAAAGAGGATGAGAATCAGCCATCCCTGAACCCTAAATTCAGATTAGATGCTGAGGATGTAATCCGATCGATATAGAATAATACTCAAAAAATTTCAGATAATATGTTCGGCTCCACTCTTCCTATGTTTTATTTCGACTACCTTACCTAAATGATAAACTATATACCAGAAGCAATAATTACCATTTTTGCAAGGTTTGAAGTCATCCTCAACAATATTAAAACGTATAGGGTAGCCGTTTTTCTGTAGTACAGGTTCAAAAGTAATATTGACTATTTCCACAACAAGAATATCACCACTACCAGTGGGTCCTGTGGTCATACTCAGATATTTGTAATCTATTGGGATATATGGATACACACCATTATTGTATAAATAAATCTCGCTGACAGGTTCACCCTCCATTAAAGCTTTATTATACAGCAATCCTATATTATCGCCCTCAGTCCATGTTTGAAGATATTTCCTGAAGGTAGTATCCTTAATTTCCCTTGCTTCAGTCTTTTTTTTACCTGAAATTATTTCATTAAAAGACTCAGGTTTTATTACCAGTCGCAGTGTATTCTCCCTAACCGAATTCATAGTTTTTCAACTTACACATTATTAAAAAACTTGAACAAGAGTGGGCAGTGACACACAAATATAAACATTCCTTTGGAATATTTCCCAAAAGAATGATATATTTTTTACCTAACAATAATTTAAGTTAAAAAAACTCAGCAAAATTATCAATTTCTACTCTTTGCTTCTTTCTTCCACCTTATCTTGAGGGATGATCAGATTCAGCAATACTCCTATGAGTGCCGACAAACCAATGCCTGTCATGCTAATTTCACCAATCTGCAGAACAGCACCTCCAATTCCTGTAGTAAGTATAAGTGATACAATTATCAGGTTACGGGTATTCCCCATATCAGTTTTGTTAGAAACCATATTATTGATACCCGTTGCTGCGATAGTCCCAAATAATAAAAGCATAATACCACCCAGCACAGATCCGGGTATAGTTTTAAGGATCGCACTGATTTTTCCGATCATAGAGAAAACAATTCCTGTTATAGCTGCAATACGAATAACTACAGGATCGGTAACTTTTGTAAGTACCATAGCACCTGTAACTTCGGAGTATGTTGTAACTGGAGGTCCACCAATTGAACCAGCAATCATACAAGCAATTCCATCTCCCAGCATTGTGCGGTGCAAACCTGGTTTCTTCACAAAATCCTTTCCTGCCACCTGGCTAACTGCATATACGTCGCCAACATGCTCAATTACCGGTGCAATTGCCACAGGTATCATGAACAATATAGCGCCCCATGAAAATTCAGGTTTCTCAAAATGAGGCAAACCAAACCAGGCAGCTTCAGTAATAGGAGACATATCTACCCTTCCTAAGATCACAGCTGCAATGTAACCAACAATGATACCTGCAAATATCGGGATAAGCTTTAGCAGCCCTTTAGCAAACAAGCTCACAACAATTGCAGTAGTAAGTGCAATGATTGCCAGCAACCAGTCCTCTTTTGCCATATCCACACCTGTACCGGCTAAAGAGAGACCGATCAGCATAATTACCGGACCTATCACCACCGGTGGAAACAATCTTTTAATAAGCTTCACCCCCTGCCATTTTACAAGTGCACTCATAACTATATACACAAAACCAACTGCTACCATACCAGAAAGTGTCCCAGCTAAACCATACAGCTCTGTAGCTTTTACTATTGGAGCAATAAATGCGAAACTACTTCCAAGGAAAATTGGAACAATACCCTTTGTAACTAAATGAAATACCAGAGTACCAACACCTGCAGTAAATAATGCTGTTGAGGGATCGAGCCCGACTAAGAGAGGAACTAATACTGTTGCACCGAAAGCAACGAAAAGAAATTGCACTCCAACAATGGTTTTATAAAACGGAGTGAGTTGTTTGTTTTCCATTAATTGTTAAAATATATTTTTTTGGGTGCAAATATAATATATGTAAATCAGTTTTTCAGGATGCTTGAATAGATTTTCTTAATTTTTTAGCTTTATTATTAAATTTATCTTCCTCGCCGAACTCAAAAAGTCGGCGAACTTCACAATTACAGATTTTACATCTGCCATGTACCCTAATATCATTAAACTCTGTAAGATAAAGTTCTGTGATATCAATCCCATTTTTTGCAACATCTCTGCAGTTTAAACAATACACATTGTGCGCTATTGAGCATTTGAAAAAATCTTTATCAGATTCATCAAGCAACAATGCCAGTTGAAACTGGTTAATTTTAATTTCAGATTGAATACTCATAAAACTTGTAATTTAACTCATGGAAACCTGGTTATGCTATATTTTTCACCTCTTTTTAAAAATATACATCAAAGAATTAAGAATTATAACTATCGGTATTTCAATTAAATCGCACAAATGTAATAATTAATTTGTAATAATATTGTATTTATTTTGCAATTTTTTAATCGAATTTAAAACATTACAAATTAGATCTTCTATCATTTTGATATAATATATGTCTATAACAAATTGCAGACAAGCATTAGACAAGAATTCAGGATGTAAACAAATTAAAAAACGGACGCTGAAAATACAACGACCGTTCTTAATTAATTCTTCTTTTAATACTTAAATCAAACTTCTTAGTTCATCCGGAGTGAAATTCATCGCTTTTATAACTCCGTTTTCGTCTATTAAGTAATTTCGGAAGCCTCGATTCAGCTTAAAATCATTATAGATTTCTGAATCTGCCCCATCAATTTCACAAAACTGTGAAATTCCTTCGAGGTTATCCATTTCAAAAGTCCTCTTTATAACATCTTTGTTCTTATCAAAACTGACAGATATAAACGTTGCGTCTGCATCATTCATCTTAAGATAATTATACAGAAGAACATTTGTGGCTCTGGATTGGGCGTCATATGATGCCCAGAAATTAACCACGACTTTTTTGCCTTTATAATCACTTATCTTATAACTATCACCCTCCACATCCGTTAAAATAATATCAGGTATTACTTCTCCCGGATAATAACCTATTGATGGAGCAGCATCCTTTACAGAGCCCGATGATAATACAAGTGAAAATATTGCTATAAGGCAAAAGTTCACGTACCTCATATAAAATAATTTTGGTTAGTAAATAGGCAAGCCGTGCTTCTCGCAGTTGCTAAACCTTTTATTTATAAGGACTTTTCGCTAAAAGTCCGATTTTAAAGAGGTCAAAAGTATGTCATTTTTTTGTAATACCGAATTTTTGAGATAAAAAATTTCATTTCAAATGTTAAATTTGAGGAATTCATTTAATGTTGAACCGAAAAAAACGACTCAACTGCCTCAATTGAAGTATCTTTCAACAACACTCTCTTATCTTTATCCAGTAAATATATGGTAGGAATAGCCTTTATATCGTATAATCTCTGATTAGTAATCTTTAGATCCTTATCATATCCATGCACCCATCCAGTAGGCAAATCAGACAGATGCGACAGCCACTCATCAAGATCCTGATCAGGATATAGAGTAAGTATTGTAAGCATTGTCCTGTTAGCACTATTTCTCGAAAGAGCATTGTTTATAGGCGCTGATTTTGCCATCTGCGCAATTACAGCTTCACAAGTGGGACATCCCGGATTAGAAAACATGAGAATAGTAAATTCACTTTGCAGATCATATAAAGAGTATGAACGACCCGACGCCAGAGTGTAGCTGAAATTATTGGCTCTTTCACCCACTCTGTTCTTCTTTACCATATCCAGCTGAAATTTGTATACCGATTTTGAAACATCTGTCAACATCGAAGATCTTGCAATCTCATTCAACACAGGGATATAATACTCCTCATTACGGAAAGGTGAATTAGGATCGTAGAAATACTTTTCAAAAAGCGAAATAAAATGTACATACATTGCAGTATCTGCCTCAGCGCTCCTGAGAGTATTCACAAGCGATTCATCAGCATTTGCCTTTGGTACGTAATTCAGTATATTGATAAAATCCACAAAAGCCTGTTCAGTAATTTCGGGGCGTCTGGCTAAATCAGCATTACTAAAATCAAACCTGTCCCAATAATGACTTACAAGATATTTTGCACGCTCATCCGTATCTGTTATAACTTCAGGTATATCAGGAAGTACAAATGTATCAGGCACAATTGTCGGAGAGACCACCGATAATTCCTTATCCTTAATATCTCTTTTAGAAGATTGATACTCCTTGCCAGAAGAGCATGAAACAGCAGATAAAATAACAATAAGTAGGGTAAACGAACACAAAGACAAAATATTTCTCATAATACTAACTTCTTATTTTTGCTTATCTCGGTAAAGATAGAAAAACCGTGGAAAAAACCGATATTTTTTTAGTACATTTGTATTTTACTGATCATCCAAATCATCCCGAATATACATGGATACTTTTATTGTTTCTGCTAGAAAATACAGACCATCCACATTCAAAAGCGTGGTTGGGCAAGAGGCTCTGACAACTACATTAAAAAATGCCATTGTCGGCAATAAACTTGCGCATGCATATCTTTTCAGTGGTCCCCGCGGTGTCGGTAAAACCACCTGTGCACGCATTTTCGCGAAAACAATCAACTGCATGAACCTCACTCCCGATAACGAAGCATGTAACAATTGCGAGTCGTGCGTTGCATTCAACCAACAGAGGTCATACAACATCCATGAGCTTGATGCTGCATCCAACAACGGTGTAGATGATATTCGCATGCTGATCGAGCAGGTTCGCATCCCACCACAGATAGGCAAATACAAGGTTTATATTATCGATGAGGTACATATGCTCTCGCAATCTGCCTTCAACTCATTTCTAAAGACACTTGAAGAGCCTCCCTCCCACGCGATATTTATCCTTGCTACAACAGAGAAACATAAGATCATACCCACAATACTATCACGCTGTCAGGTTTATGACTTCAACCGTATAAATATTGCCGATATTGTTGAACATCTGCAATACGTTGCACAGGAAGAGGGCGTTACAGCCGAAGCAGAAGCACTGAATGTTATAGCACAAAAAGCGGATGGCGGTATGCGTGATGCACTATCAATATTTGATCAGACCGCAAGCTTCACACAGGGAAATATAACATACAGAGCAGTAATTGAAAACCTCAATGTACTTGATTACGAATACTATTTCAGACTTACCAACGTTATTCTTGCCGGCAATGTTGTAGATTGCTTGCTGATTCTTAACGATATCCTGAACCGTGGTTTTGAGGGACAATATATCATTAGTGGTGTAGCATCCCACTTCCGTGACCTGCTGGTCTGCAAGGACCCAAAGACAGCCTCTCTATTTGAGGTTGGTGCATCTATAAGAGATCAGTATATCGATACTGCAAAGCAATGTAGTAATGAATTCCTCTACAAAGCTATTGAGATTGCGAATGAGTGCGACCTCAACTACAGGGTTAGCAAAAACAGACGTCTGCTTCTTGAGCTTACACTAATTAAACTGTGTCAACTTCAGGAGAATCCCACATCTGCTGCAGAAAAAAAAAGTTCTATAAAGCCGATTGAGAAAACAGCCTCAGAATCAAAAACTTCGCAAACGGAAGTAAAGAGATCTGACGCAACACCAAAGGCAGAGACAGCTCCAATACAAAAAAAGACAGAACAAACACCTGATGAAACATCAAAGCCAACTACCCCTGTAAAGAAGAAATCTGCCTTAAAAGGAATGGGTATATCCATCTTATCTCTTAGAGATCAGAAAGAGGAAGAGCCCGAAGAAGAGAAAAAAGCAAGCACCGGCAATGGCAACAACCCATTCACGGAAAAAGAGCTTAAAGAAGCATGGGATGAATATGCAGCAAATCTCAAAGGAGAACCGCTACTCAAAAACACCATGAGCCTCTATCATCCCAGACTGATCAGTGATGTAATCTTCGAGGTAGAAGTAAATACCGAGATAAACAAAGAGTACCTTACAAACAGCAGTCTTTCAATCCTTTCATTTCTCAGAAGCAAGGTTAAGAACGACGATCTAACAATGACAATAAAGATTGCAGAAGTAAATGCTATCAAAAAACCACTCACCTCTCGAGAGATATTTGATGAGATGGCAAAAAAGAACCCTTCACTACTGAAACTGTCAGATGAATTTGGTCTGGAGCTGAATTAAGAAACATTTAAACAAATAAAAGAGAGCTTACAAGGGATGAGACTCCAAAATCTTTTCTTCCTGATTTTCTTAATCATTCTATCCTGTAACAATAATAGAAGAGATTCAGCGACCCCTGCAGATATCCATGCAGATTCCACTGCAGAGGATCTACAAAATATTATACAGGAACCTGTGCTACCCGACACAATAATAGATGCAAGCTATACTTTTGATGAAGCAGTAGAGTATTCAGAAGCACCCGAAGAAATAATCAGTCAGCTTGAACTGGTTGATGTATATTACATATCCACTGATGGCAAGATTCACAAAGGGCAGGTGGTTACTAACCGACAAATCGCCAATGATATAAAAGAGATTTTCAGCTTCATGTTAGATGAGGGATTTGTAATTGAAAAAGCAATACCAATAGTAAAATATGGCTGGAATGATAGTCTATCTATGGCTGACAACAACAGCTATAGCTTCTGCTATAGAAACATATCCTATTCAAAACATGCCACAGGAATGGCAATTGATATAAATCCAAGATTCAATCCACTCAGATGGAAAAACATAGACAGACCAAACACTCCAGCCGGAGCGGTGTTGGACACAACTGTCAACGGCACACTATACCCCGGCCACATAGTTGCAAATGAGTTCCGCAGGTTAGGATTCAGGTGGGGACATACCTTCACTAAATACTATGATGATCATCACTTCGAGAAAAGGTGATTACTTATATGCCCAGTTCTCACTATCCAGATTCCTGTAATTTATAGCCTCTGCAATATGAACGGGTTTTATATTCTCACTGTTATCAATATCAGCGATAGTACGGGCAACCTTTAATATACGGTCGTATGCTCTTGCCGAAAGCGATCGTCGCTCCATTGCTGTTTTGAGCAACTTCAGTCCCGCAGCATCAGGCTGTGCAAATCTGTGCAGCATCCGGCTTGTCATCTGCGCATTAGAATGAACACCCTTTACACTCTTAAATCTCTTACGTTGTATCTCCCTTGCCCTGATAACCCTCTCTCTTATATCAGAACTCTTCTCTGAAGAAGCCCTACCAGATATCTTCTCAAATGGTACAGGAACAATCTCAATCTGTATATCTATTCTATCCATGAGCGGACCTGATATTTTATTGAGGTACTTAAGAACAGAGCCGGCAGGACATACACACTCCCTGTCAGGGTGATTATGATAGCCGCAGGGACAAGGATTCATGGCTGCTACCAGCATAAATCCGGCAGGATATTTAACACTGTATTTTGATCTTGATATGGTAATTTCACGATCCTCAAGAGGTTGACGCAGCACCTCAAGAACACTCCTATTAAATTCAGGCAGCTCATCCAGAAACAGTATCCCGTTGTGAGCCAGACTTATTTCTCCAGGCTGCGGATTAGTACCACCCCCAACCATTGCAACATTACTGATTGAGTGATGAGGTGTTTGAAAAGGGCGGTTAAACATTAGAGATGAGTTCAAATCAGTCCTTCCCGCCACACTATGTATTTTGGTTGTCTCGAGTGCCTCGTCCAGAGTAAATGGAGGTAGAATTGATGGCACCCTTTTAGCCATCATAGATTTGCCTGATCCAGGGGGACCAACCATAATTATATTATGGCCTCCTGCTGCAGCAACTTCAATTGCTCTTTTTACATTCTCCTGACCCTTAACATCTGAGAAATCAAGCTCATAATCAGATATGCTATTTCTGAATTCCTCATCAAGGTCAACCTTGGTTACATCAGGCAGTTCGTTGTTATTGAACATATCAACCACCTCTCTAATATTGCTGACACCATAAACATCCAGGCCCTCCACAACAGCAGCCTCCTTAGCATTCGCCAATGGCAGAACAAGCCCTTTAAAGCCATTTTCTTTTGCCATTATAGCAATAGGCAAGGCACCTCGCAGGGGCAGAACAGAGCCATCAAGCGAAAGCTCACCCATAATAAGATAATCACCAAGCTTATCCGTTCTCACAGACTCAGAAGCTGCCAGGATTCCAACAGCCAGCGGGAGATCGTACGCCGAACCCTCTTTCCTGATATCTGCGGGCGACATATTAATAACTACTTGTTTGCGAGGGAATTTAAGCCCATTTACTTCCAGAGCCGACACAATACGTTCGTGACTCTCCTTTACGGAAGTATCCGGTAACCCAACAAGGAGAAACCGGATACCTCTAGAGCAGTTTACTTCAATAGTGATTAGAGTTGCATCTATACCTTGAACAGCTGCTCCAAATACTTTGACCAGCATTTGTTACAGTTTTTCAGATTATATTTTTTAAATTAATTATCTAATGATTTGTTGATTACCTCAGCAACCTCCTGGGAAGGAACATTCCTCTCCATTATAACACCGTCAGGTTTAACAAGTATGTTAAATGGTATATACTGCACATTTAACAAATCAACTATATCAGATCCCCAGCTTCTTTTTTCGGGAACTATTGTCCAGGGTATCGAATCTTGTTGAGGATAATCTACAGGGTAAATATCTGAATCAATATATACAGAAACAAATTCAACCTTGCTGCTATCGAGCTTTTCATACTCATTTTTCAGAAGCTCAATTGTTTCCCGTGACTCAATTCCTGAAGAGGAAACAAATGAAAGAAGCAGGTATTTACCTTTGTAATCATAAGAATTTATAGTATCACCCTTTAGATCGTGCAACTGAAAATATGGAATTATTGCACCTTCTGCAGAGCGGTTCACCTTCTCGGAATATGCATATAATCGTTTTGCAATTCGCGTCTCTTTTATATCACCCTCAATATATCCCAAAACCCTCTCCAGTGCTAATGGAGTATCGCTGTTCATAAAGAAATTACTTATAAGCACAAGACTGGATAGTTTTGTAGGATTTTCACGTATATACTCCTCTGCCCTTAAAGTTAGTTCATGATTCAGCAGGTTCATGCTAGCGATATCATCATTTCTGTTTAAAGTATTAAACTGTATAGAATCCGAATCACCACTTATATTGAAATTGAAAAGCAATTGACCTCGCTGTTTCAGCAGATCCTGGTTTTGCTTCTTGAACAGAGTAAGATCATCATTGATTTCATTACCGTTAACTCTTATCAGATCAGGCAATTTAGCATCACCAACAACTTTTAATTTTTGGTTCTTGTCAGCATAAACTACAGCAGCACTCTCATAGTTATTCATATAGATAGTGAATGTAGTCAGTGAATCTATATCAACATTATAAGAGAACCCTCCAGTGCTATTAACCGGTATAGTATCAATTACCAGCGTATCAGAAGAAAGATATGTAGCAAGAAGATAAGGATAGTCAAGACTGGTTATTTCACCTTTAATGACAGTTCCATCTCCCCTACTGCATGTGATAGTTAGTAGTATTGATACACAAATAATTATGCCTATAAATAGCCTGGACATTACTTATATCTGAATATTATAATTCGCAAAGGTATTCTATTTTTTTAAATATTCAATGATTTTCACATTTTTTTATTTGTTTTTATCAATCACAATCAACAGTCACAAATAAATTGAAGAACGAAAGAAAATGTTTAGTTTTGTACAGAATAAAAAAAAGATCACCTATGCAATTCTCGGTTATAATACCAGTCTTCAACCGTCCCGACGAGCTGGACGAACTACTAATGAGTCTTTCTAATCAGACCTTCAAGCAGTTTGAAGTTATAATCGTAGAAGATGGATCAACACTAAAGAGTGATAAGGTAGCCGGTAAATATACCGATCGGCTTAACATTAACTATTTCGAAAAAGCAAATTCGGGCCCCGGCTTAAGTAGAAATGCAGGAGCAGAGCTTGCACAGTATGAGTGGCTTATCTTTTTCGACTCCGACTGCATCATACCCGAGAGTTACCTGGAGAATGTAGTCAGATTCCTTTCATCTTACAATACAGATGCTTATGGAGGACCAGATGCTGCACTCCCCGGCTTTACCACCATACAAAAAGCTATCAACTACTCTATGACCTCCTTCTTTACTACGGGAGGAATAAGAGGAGGAAAAAAATCGATAGATAAATTTCACCCACGTAGTTTCAACCTTGGCGTAACAAAAAAAGCATTTAAAGCAGTTGGTGGATATGGAAAGATGAGATTTGGAGAAGATATCGACTTTAGTCTCCGCCTCATTAAGTCAGGATTTAAAACTGCACTTATTACCGATGCTTATGTTTACCATAAGAGAAGGTCCACCTTCCGTCAGTTTTTCAAACAGGTCTATAATTCAGGAATTGCCAGAATCAATCTGCACCTGCTGCATCCCGGCTCACTTAAATTAGTTCACTCACTTCCCGCCTGCTTTGTGGTTGGAATGGCAGCAATGGTGTTACTATCAGTAATATCACCTCTGTTCCTCCTGACACCTGTAGTATACTCTATAGTTATCTTCATAGATTCACTCAAAATCAGCAAATCATTCAATGTAGCCCTATATAGCATTGCAGCATCATGGATACAGCTCACAGGCTATGGAACAGGATTTTTGTCAGCTGTCTGGAAACGACTGATTCTAAATAAAGGAGAGTTTAAAGCTTTCGAGAAAAAGTTCTACGACTAAACCTTAGCACCGTAGGCAAGATCGCCTGCATCACCAATACCTGGAACAATATAAGAAGACTCATTCAATCCCGGATCAATTGCAGCAGCCCATATAGTAGTTTTATCCTCAGGGAAATGCATCTTGCAGTAGTCAATAGCCTGCTGACTTGCAATTATAGTTGCAATATGAATTTTAGATGGATTCCCTTTTGTAAGCAGTGCCCTGTAAGTAAGCTCCATGCTACTTCCAGTGGCAAGCATCGGATCAGTAAGAATCAATGTTTTACCTTCTATAGAGGGTGAAGCAATATATTCAATGTGGATATCAAACGACTGATGCCCCGTCTCTTTATACTTCCTGTAAGCAGATACAAACGCGTTTTCCGCACCATCAAAATAATTAAGCATACCGTGATGAAACGGCAAACCCGCTCTAAGGATAGTAGCAATCACTATCTCCTCATCAGGAATATTTGCATCAGCAACATCTAGTGGAGTATTAACACTTATGGTTTTATAGGCTAACTGCTTACTAATTTCATAAGCCATGATTTCTCCAATCCTCTCTATATTTCTGCGAAAACGAAGTCTGTCATTTTGGATTGTTATATCTCTTATTTCGCGTATATAGATACTGATTAGCGAATTTTGCTCCGAAAAGTTAATTATTTGCATAGGGATAAATTTATTTTCGGAAAACAAAGGTACAATTTTTCGTTCTTTATCTAAACTTTTATATCCTTTTTTTGTTGAATTAGAGGTTTGAAGGAGAAAAAATCACCAATTAAAGAAAATTTTCTTTAATTCCTTTCCAGAATAAAATAATTTGTATATTTTTGTACAGTTGTTTCAGGTTTAAAATACAGAATAAGTTTTATACAATCATAAACATTAAACCCTAATTATTAAGATGGCAAATTTAGATTTAAGCAAGTACGGAATTGTGGGGGATTTTGAAATAGTTCACAATCCTTCTTACGAGACTCTCTTTCAAGATGAGATGAATCCTGCAAATGAAGGTTTCGAAAAAGCTAAGCTAACAAAGAGTGGTGCAACAGCTGTATACACAGGTAAGTTCACAGGTCGTTCTCCTAAGGACAAATACTTCGTGAAAGACGACGTAACAAAAGACACTCTTTGGTGGGATGGTACTATCAACCGCCCATGTTCAAAAGAAGCATTCAACTATTGCAAGGGTCGTGTAACTACTCAGCTTTCTAAAGCTAAAAAACTTTATGTAGTTGACACATTCTGCGGTACAAATGAAGACACCCGCATGAAAGTACGTTTCATCATGGAAGTAGCATGGCAGGCTCATTTTGTGACCAACATGTTCATTCGTCCTTCTCACTACGAGCTTGCTCATTACGGAGAGCCTGATTTCGTGTGCTTAAACGGATCTAAAACTACCAACGATAAATGGCAGGAGCACGGATTAAATTCTGAAAACTTCACCCTGTTCGATCTTACCGAAAAAATGCAGGTTATCGGTGGAACATGGTATGGTGGTGAAATGAAAAAAGGTATTTTTGCCCTTATGAACTACTATCTGCCATTACGCGGTATCGCTTCAATGCACTGCTCTGCAAACGTTGGCAAAGATGGTGATGTAGCTATCTTCTTTGGTCTTTCAGGAACTGGTAAAACAACTCTTTCTGCCGACCCAAAACGCTTCTTGATTGGTGACGACGAGCACGGATGGGATGACAACGGAGTATTCAACTACGAAGGTGGTTGCTATGCAAAAACTGTAAACCTGAGCGAAGAGAACGAACCAGACATCTGGAGAGCTATCCGTCGCGATGCACTTCTAGAAAACGTTGCTGTTGATGATGAAGGTAATATCGATTTCTCTGACATCTCTGCAACAGAAAATACACGTGTATCCTATCCAATTTACCACATCAGCAAAATTGTATTGCCATCTCGTGCAGGACATGCTAAAAAGATCATCTATCTTTCAGCTGATGCATTTGGTGTATTACCTCCGGTATCAATCTTGGATAACAACCAGGCACAGTATCACTTCCTATGCGGATTTACCAGTAAGCTTGCAGGTACAGAGCGTGGAATTACTGAACCGGTTCCATCATTCTCACCAGCTTTCGGTGAAGCTTTCCTAACTGTTCACCCAACAATTTATGCACAGCGTCTTGCTGAGAAAATGGAGCAGCACAATGCAAAAGCATATCTTGTAAACACAGGATGGAACGGAACAGGAAAACGTATCTCATTGAAAGATACTCGTGCTATCATTGATGCTATCATCGATGGTTCAATTGAAGAGGCTGAAACAATTCATATTCCAATTATGAATCTTACTGTACCTGCTAAATTGAATAATGTATCAGATATCCTTGACCCACGTTCAACTTATGCAGATAAGAGCGAATGGGAAGCAAAAGCTAAGAAACTTGCAGCTATGTATATTGAAAACTTCAAACAGTATACCGACACTGATGCAGCTAAAGCTTTGATCCCTTCAGGTCCACAGTTAGACTAATACATTTATTTGATCATAAACTATCAGGGAAAACATTCTGTTTCCCGACTGCTTTAAAAGAAACCATCCCAATTATCGGGATGGTTTCCTTTTTTTATGCAGAATATCTACCTTTATTAGTATATTTCATCCATATCTTAACCTAACCTGCCCCCTACCTCCTACTTATAATGACCCTGTTTATATAAGCCATATAAGAAGAAGATAAGAGCCGGGTAAGAGTCGGATAAGAGGAAAGTCAGAGTGAAACTTGATATGCCCTGAAATAAGTTTATATTATATGTAAATAAATCAGGACAACACAAACTGATCCAGAAATTGAAAGAGAATTATAAATGCAAATGCAGATTCCTCTAAATTTTTGGGAAGTTTTTGAAGATAAGTTGTTTAATAATAAAACATAAACTCTAATAACTATGAGCCGAGGATTTGTCAAAGAGGATGATCAGGAAAAAATACCCATTGTGCCACCCAGAGCTTTTTTACCTGAAGGAGAAATTAATTATGTAACCCAAGCAGGGATGGATGAGTTATTGGCTGAGAGGGAGAGCCTTGTCTTAGAAAGAGAAAGTCTTAACATTGCAGACGAATATGAAAAATGGGTTGCCCAGAAATTTATTAATGCGAAAATATTTCTGCTTGATAACAGAATAGATTCAGCTGTAGTGATCAATTTAGAAGATCAACCACAAAATGAGATAAGGTTTGGAGCAACAGTTACCTTAAAGATAGAGGAAACAAACAAGATAAAAACTTTTCAAATTGTAGGCGTTGATGAAGCCGATGTCTCGAAAGGCAAAATATCCTTTCTGTCACCTTTGGCAACAGTACTGACTAACAAGAAAGTTGGAGATAAAGCTGTTTTAAAACGAGATAACAAAGATATTCTATTTGAGGTATTGAAGATTGAGTATATTTAAAAGGGGAGTGATAATTGAGGGTTGTTAAATAAAAAAACTCCCTCAAGACTTCTCTTAAGGGAGCTAGTAATTGGTTTTTTGTTGTGCGGTCGAAGGGACTCGAACCCCCACGTCTCTCGACACTAGATCCTAAGTCTAGCGCGGCTACCAATTACGCCACGACCGCAATGGGAGTGCAAAGATACAATTTATTTTTAATTTAATCAGTTTTAGGGAAAGAATTTTTTATTATTTCCTCAACTATTTTAGGATAATGCTCATATTCAAGGGCGTGAACCTTGTTGGCGATATCTTCGGGTGTGTCGGTTGGCAAAACTTCACAGGTGGATTGAAATATAATGTCTCCCTCATCATAGTTTTCATTTACATAATGTATAGTGATTCCCGAGTGCTGATCACCGCCTGCTTTTACTGCCTGATGCACATAATCACCATACATTCCTTTGCCACCATATTTAGGAAGAAGTGCAGGATGTATATTTACTATACGTTCGGGATAAGACAACAAGATTGTTTCGGGTACTTTTAAAAGGAATCCTGCAAGTACTATAAAATCTGTATTATAATCTTTGAGTGTCTTTAATATAGATGTGCCATCGGCAAAATCGCTCTTGCAAAATGTAACAGAAGGGATGCCAAGTTTTTTAGCTCGCTCATGCACATATGCATTGACCCTGTTTGATACTATAAGTACAATATTAATATCGAGATTATTAAGAAAATAATTGGCGATATTTTCGGCATTACTGCCATTACCTGAGGCAAAAATTGCTAGATTTACCATTTAAAAGCTGATTTTTTTGCACAAATATGGTTTATTTGTGCACTTTTTTGATTTTTACTGTACAAAAGCTTGCACAATTAGAGAAAATTTGTGTTACTTTGCAAACGCAAATTTAAGAATAATATTTTATTTATTAATTAATATTGAAAGTTATGTCAGAAGTAGCACAAAGAGTGAAATCGATCATTGTCGACAAATTAGGTGTTGAAGAATCTGAAGTTACAGAAACTGCAAGCTTCACTAATGATTTAGGAGCTGATTCACTTGATACAGTAGAGTTGATTATGGAATTCGAAAAAGAATTCAACATCTCAATTCCAGACGATCAGGCAGAAAAGATCTCAAGTGTTGGCGATGCGATTGCATATGTAGAACAACACGCGAAATAATCGATTCTATTCATGGAATTAAAAAGAGTTGTAGTAACAGGCCTGGGAACCATCAACCCGCTGGGCAACGACGTGAAAACCACGTGGGAAAACGCTTTAGCAGGTAAAAGTGGTGCCGGGCCTATTACTCATTTCGATGCATCACTTTTCAAGACTCAGTTTGCTTGTGAAGTAAAGGATTTTGATCCAAACAATCTTTTCGAGAGAAAAGAGGCAAGGAAATATGACCGATACTCACAATTTGCCATTCACGCAGCGAAAGAGGCAATGGAGGATTCAGGTCTGGATCTTGACAAGGAAAACAGAGACAGAATAGGTGTGATATTCTCTGCCGGTATTGGCGGAATAAGAACTTTTGAAGAAGAGGTAGGCAATTATTATCTTGAAAAAGATAGAGCCCCTAGATTTAATCCTTTTTTCATTCCGAAAATGATAGCCGATATTGCTGCAGGGCATATCTCTATGATTTATGGACTGAGGGGTCCTAACTATGCAACCGTATCAGCCTGTGCTTCATCAACTAACGCTATTGTTGATGCGTTCAATCTGATTAGACTTAATAAAGCTAATGTGATTGTATCAGGAGGGTCGGAGGCCACTATTAGTGCTGCTTCTGTTGGAGGGTTCAATGCAATGCACGCACTTTCAACAAGAAACGAATCTCCGGAAAAGGCTTCACGACCATTTAGTGCCAGCCGCGATGGATTTGTTATTGGTGAGGGTGGTACTGTTCTGGTTCTTGAAGAACTGGAGCACGCCTTAGCTCGTGGAGCTAAAATTTATGCAGAAGTAGTTGGAGGAGGAATGTCGGCTGATGCTTATCACATCACTGCTTCTCATCCTGAAGGACTTGGTGCCAAACTTGTTATGCGAAATGCATTGGAAGATGCTGAACTGACACCAGAAGATATAGATTATATTAATGTACACGGAACTTCTACACCGGTAGGTGATATATCTGAGGTGAAAGCAATTAAGGATGTATTTGGCGATCATAGCTATAAGTTAAACATCAGTTCTACCAAATCAATGACCGGTCACCTGCTGGGAGGCGCTGGAGCAATGGAAGCGCTCTTCTGTATACTGGCATTGAAAGATCAGATAGTTCCCCCAACCATTAACTATGTAGAAGGGGATAACGATCCGGAAATTGACTACAATCTGAATTTTACATTCAACAAAGCTCAAAAAAGAGAGATAAGAGCTGCGTTATCTAATACTTTTGGCTTTGGGGGACACAACGCAAGTGTAATTCTCAAGCAATACAATAAGTAATGTGTTAAGAAGATTAGTAAAAAGGATTAAGGCTATTCCACACAGAGGGAAGGAGCCTTACCTTACTTTTTATAATGTACTGGGATTTTATCCTGATAGGATTGATCTGTACAGGGAAGCCATGACTCACCGCTCTTCTTCTGTCCGTTCCAAGAAAGGGAAATGGGTGAATAACGAGCGACTTGAATTCTTGGGTGACGCTATATTGGATGCAATTGTAGCGGATATTCTATATAAGAAATTTGAAAACAAGAAGGAGGGCTTCCTTACAAGTACGCGTTCTCGAATAGTACAAAGGGAAACTTTGAACAAACTTGCAATTAATCTGGGACTGGACAAACTGATTGTTTCAGCTACCCGGAATCTTGCACACAATACAAATATTTATGGTGATGCGCTTGAAGCTCTGATCGGGGCTATATATCTCGACCAGGGTTATCGTGTTGCCAAGAAGTTTGTTTTTGAGACGATGATCAAGCAACATATTAATATTGAAAAAGTACTTAAGAGTGAGGTAGATTTTAAATCAAGATTAATTGAATGGGGACAGAAAAACAGGGTTGATGTTATCTTTGAGGTGACTGATTCGTCATACGACTCACAAAATAACCCGGTTTTTGTATCCTGTGTTAAGGTAGGTAATGTAGAGATTGGCTCAGGTAAAGGTTACTCAAAGAAAGAATCTCATCAGAAAGCTGCAAAAATGGCAATTAAGAAATTGCGAGAAAGTAATGATTTGCAGGACGTTCTGATAGAATCAATAAAATCTGAGACTGAGTCGGAAGATAACGATATGGAATCTTAAGGGGTTTTACCAAACCCCGAAAGAGATTCCCATTTTTTTACCTTGAACCACAAGATCTGTATCAGGAGTAATTAGTCGCAGTTTCCCTTCAACTTCTGATAAAGGTACATCAGATATTTTATTGCCTAGTTTAGCTACCATGCGACCAAACTTTCCTTCATGTATAAGGTCAGCTGCATGACCGCCTAATAGAGTACCGAGAATTTTATCACTTGGCGAGGGTGATCCGCCTCTTTGTATGTAACCCAAAACGGTTTCACGTGTTTCATACCCTGTCTGCTCCTCAATCTCTCTGGCAAAATATGTTGCCGGACGTTCCTTTGTTGGAAGCTCCACTCCTTCAGCAACTGCAACAATTGAGTATGCTTTACCCAACTCCATACGTTTATTTATCTTGTCGATTATAACCTTCATGTTGTACCCCAACTCAGGGAGTAATATTATATCTGCTCCACCTGCCATACCGGCATAAAGTGTGATCCATCCTGCATGATGACCCATAAGCTCGATAACCATAACACGACGGTGTGAGCTGGCTGTAGAATGCAGACGGTCTATAGCATCTGTTGCAATATTTACAGCTGTATCAAATCCAAAGGTTACATCAGTGCCATAAACGTCATTATCTATAGTTTTTGGAACACCTATAACGTTTAATCCCAGCTGCGACAGCATGTATGTCGTACGCTGTGTTCCATTGCCTCCAATACATACAAGACAATCGAGTCCAAGCTCCTGATAGGCTGCCTTAATCTGTTCCCTGTCCTTCTCATCGGGAGAGGTAATCATTTTACGGAATACCTTCTCTCTTGCAGTACCCAGTATAGTACCACCTAAATTCAAGATTCCAGAAAGTGATGCATCAGTTAGCTCTACAATATCTTTGTATAGCAGACCTGAGAATCCGTTCTGAATACCTATCACTTGCATGCCATAGTTATTGATGGCTGTTTTACCTACACCGCGAATGGTAGCATTGATTCCGGGTGCATCTCCACCTGATGAAAGAATTCCGATTTTCATTTGATTAATGTTTTAAATTTTCTGTTGCTCTTATACGCAAAGTAAACAAAAAAGAGGAATAACAGATGTAATATGTAAGAAATATTAATTTGTTTTTGAGTAAATAATTTGTGCAGCTCTGTCTGATGCTCCGCTTTCTCCCAGTATATCACGCATCTCCTTGTAGTTGTTAAGCATGTTTTGTCGGTACTTCTGCACATGCAGCATCTGCCCCAGCTCTTTCCGCACATTCTCTACTGTGAATGTAGCGGCAAAATACTCTTTAACTACCTCCTGCCCGCAAATAAGATTTACAAGTGAGATATATGGCGTATGGAGTATATTTCTAAACGCCCAGCTTGAGAGTCTGGGTGAAGGCATGCTGTAACAGACAACTTGAGGAACATTTAATATTGCTGTTTCCAATGTGGCTGTACCGGAGGTCACCAGCGCTGCATCTGATTGTGCGAGAATTCTGTAAGTCTGATCAAATAGTACAACAATATCCGGGTTGGATAGAGTATAGTTTTTATAGAATTCGCGATCTATACCTGGGGCACCTGCTATAATAAACTGGTATCCATCTGCATAGCTTTCTACAGACTTCAGCATTAATGGGAGATTTCCGGCAATCTCCTGTTTCCTGCTTCCTGCAAGCAAAGCTATTATTGGTTTGTCAGGAAGATTATTCGATTTTATAAAATCGCTGAAAGTTTCATCTTTATGATCTCTGCCGGCAATAGCATCAACAGTGGGATTACCTACATAATGAACGTCATAGTTATGCTTTTTAAAGAATTCTACCTCAAATGGCAGGATGCAAAGCATCTCGTCAACATACTTCTTGAATGATTTTACACGATACTCTTTCCAGGCCCATACTTTTGGTGATATATAGTAAAAAACAGGTATCTTCAGTTCTGTCTTTACATACTTTGCAATTTTTAAGTTGAAACCCGGATAATCAACAAGTATTACAGCATCGGGATTATAGTTAGCTATATCTTTTTTGCAAATAGAGAGGTTCTTTAATATAGTGCGGCTGTTCATTATAACAGGGATGATTCCCATAAAGGCCATCTCCCTGTAATGCTTTACGAGTGTACCTCCGGCAGACTTCATGAGGTCTCCTCCAAAAAAGCGGAATTCTGCCTCTTTATCCAACTGTTTTAATGATTTCATTAGGTTGGATGCATGCAAATCTCCGGATGCTTCGCCGGCTACTATATAATATTTCATAGATAAACCTTTTTATATGAGAACAAGATGGAGTCTATTAAAGTTCCCACTCTTTTAATTCAGGAATGAGATCATGTGCAGTCATATCTATTTTCACCGGTACCACTGCAGCATAACCGTTGGCTAATGCCCATTCATCGTTGTTTACGTTATCTGCCTCCCAGTTTTCGAAATTGCCTGTCATCCAGAAAACGTCTCTTCCGATACCATCCTGAGAGCGCTGGTATTCATTAACCCATTTACCCTGAGTTTGTGTAGTCATTCTTATTCCTTTTACCTCTCCTACAGGTACATTCACATTAAGACAAATTCCCTTGGGGAGTCCATCGCTTAAAACTTTCCTTGCAAGCTTTTCTGCAATTCTGGCTGTGTAAGTGAAGTCGGCATCAGGTGTAAAATCGCACAATGAAAATGCAATTGATGGAATATTGGATACACACCCTTCAAGTGCAGCTGCTACTGTTCCTGAATACAATACACTGATTCCTGCATTGGAACCGTGATTGACACCTGAAACTAAAAGATCGGGCTTTCGCTCCAGAAACTCATTTAGCGCCAGCTTAACACAATCAACCGGTGTTCCGTTGCACATATATGCTGTAAGGTTTTCCTCCTGATGATAGATTCTGGCACGTAGCGGATGAGCTGTTGTTATGGCACTAGACATGCCTGAACGGTGCGAATCGGGGGCGAAGACTACAAGCTCCCCCAACCCTTTCATCGCATTTATTAACTCGGCAATTCCCTTTGCCTGATATCCATCATCATTAGTTATAAGAATCAGTGGCTTTCTGTCGCTCATTATATTTTGATTTTAATTTTTTTCTGTTTTTTGAATTTTTAGAGATACAAATATAAGGAAAATCAAGTAGTTTGCCATATACCATAATTATGGTAAACAATCATATTTACGAACTTGATAATAAAGTTCAACTTTTTTATAACTTTGTGCGTTCACCATATGAATGTTTATAACAAAATAGTTAAAATGAAAAAGATATCTAATTTTCTGCTGCTGTTACTAATATTCCCGATAGTAGCTTTTTCTCAAGAAGTAAGTCCAGTTAAAAATGTAATAGTGATGATTCCTGATGGTACATCACTTAGTGTTTACTCTGCTGCCAGATGGTTTAAGCATTATAACGGATTAGGAGAAGGGCTCAATGTTGATCCTTATATATCAGGAACGGTAACAACATTCTCCTCTAATGCACCTATTGGTGACTCGGCGCCAACCGGGTCGACTTACGCTTCGGGTGTATTACAGCAAACCGGTAATGTTTCTATTCATCCGGAGGTTTCGGATAATGATATATTTCCTGTTGATGGTAATCGTACATATCAGCCTGCAGCAACAATTCTTGAAGCATCTAAATTGCTAAAGAATAAGGCTGTGGGACTTGTTGTGACTTGTGAATTTCCTCATGCTACGCCTGCCGACTTTTCAGCACACTATTATAACAGGGGCAATTATAATGCTATAGCACCCCAAATAGCTTATCAGAATCTGGATGTGCTGTTTGGGGGCGGAAACAGTATCCTCACTGATGATATTAAGCAACATTTTAATAACAAGGGTATTACTCTTATTCAGGATGATAAAGATGCTTTACTTAATTTTGATGGTGATGGTAAAGTATGGGCTCTGTTTGGTGAAAAAGCATTACCATATAATATTGACAGAAATCCTGACAGAGTACCCTCTATTGCTGAGATGACAACAAAAGCACTTGAAATTCTTTCTGAAAAGGAGAATGGATTTTTCCTAATGGTTGAGGGTAGTCAGGTTGACTGGGCTGCTCACGCTAATGATGCAGCGACTATGATTAATGAGTACCTGGCTTTTGATGAGGCTGTGGGGAAAGTAATTGAGTTTGCTAAGAAGGATGGCAATACTGCAGTGGTTATTCTTGCAGATCACGGGAATAGCGGATTCTCTATTGGTTCAAGAGAATGCCCTGGTTATGACAAGCTTTCAATTGATCAGCTGTTTGAAACTGTTTCTGGTATTAAATTGAGTGCAAACGGACTCGAGTCTATTTTAATAAAAACTGATCCTGCTAATATTAAAAATGTATTCAGAGATTATACCGGGATTGATATAACTGACGAGGAGCTCCAGACTCTCCTATCTTCTCGTAATTATCAGGAGGGTGATTATACAAAGGTTGGTACAAGCAACAATATGGCACATAATATCCTGAATATACTGAACTCACGCATGTGCTTTGGATTTACAACAGGAGGGCACACCGGTGAAGAGGTGCTTCTATCTGCATACCACCCACAGGGTGATACTCCTAAGGGACATCTTACCAATGTTCAGGTTAATGAGTACCTGCAAAAGGTGTCCGGACTTGATATTAGTCTGCAGGAACTATCGGACAGAATCTTTGTAAAGCATTCTGAAGTTTTTAATGGTATGACAATGAAAACCGACAAAAGTGATCCCGCATTTCCTGTTCTTAATATCAAAAAAGGGAAAAACACTTTGGAAGTTAAGGCTTTCTCTTCAGTGGGTAAGTTGAACGGGAAACCATTTGATATTGGCTCTGTTGTGGTTTATATCGATAAGAATGATACTTTCTATCTTCCTGAGAGCCTGAAAGAAAAATTAAACTAACTGTTCTTAATTAGCAGTTACATTTCCCTGAAACGAAATCGCCTGGCGGTTGACATCATTTACGCTCAACCGCCCGGTTCCGTTTTCAAATATATCAAAGTTGAACACTACCTGTCGATCGAGATCGTTAATAAGAATATTCACTAACCAGTTGCCGGCTTTTTTACCGGGATTAATCTGATACTCAAAATCTGTACTTGTAAACAAATAACCACCTTCGCGAGGATCCATGGGAGCAGTGTAGGCTCTACCGTAATATGGTAAATGGGCTTGTACAGTATCTGCTGAGACCTTTACTGAATAGTAGGGAGAAAGGTAGATTGATTTGAATCCGGATGGATATGCATAAGTTGCCTCGAAGGTAAAGTTTGGCATTTGAACAGCATTTTCAATTTCTTCAGCTAATTGTGCTTTTTCTGCTGCTGTTTGTGCGCTTCCGCAAGCAGAAAAGAGTAGAATGGTTAGAAGTAAAAACAGACCATTAATTGTTATCCTTTTCATAATCACCTCCATAACTATTTATCTGATATTCAATTGGACACACTAAATAAACAACTGAAAAGTGGATATTGTTTTTAGGTTTTGGGCTATCAGAAATGTATCAGGGAAAATATGCGACAGATAAAAAAGGAGCAATATAAGTATCATTGAATATGCAATGTAGATATGCGTTTTGGATGTTGTCCTGGAATAGAAATATGAACATATCAGAGATAACATGGATACTGATAGGAGCATAAAGAAGAGTGTCTCTTTCCAATATACAATCTGCAATAGCAACAAAATGATGATAAGGTAAATCATGAACTGCATCAGGTTAAGTGTGATCACTTTGTCGCGCGCATACTCGTTTGCACTAAAGATTATGTTTATGATATAGAAAACAGCAATAAATACTACTGACAACCATTCAAAAATATTGTATGTTGGTAAGTCAGGTATGGAGAATTTTATCAGATTGGCTAAAGGAAACAGGAATGCCTGAATATCATCAATAACAAAACAGTAAGAAAACAGTGAAATATATACAAGAAAGGCACCAAATATTGAGGCAAGGAAAGAGTGTAACTGGGGACCTCGCATTGTTCTTTCACCTATCCACCATAATGTGATTAAAAAGAGTGCATAAATCTGAAAAAGAGATGCTACCGCTATGAGAACGGATGACCTGAATGAGTAGAGATATGAATTTGGTTTCTGATAGGACTCTAACAGTGGGATGAAAGAGAAAAGGATAAATATTATTGCAATATAGTTGCCTGTCATCACCAAACAGTATGGGTGCAGACTCAGGAAATATAGTGGTACTATAAATGGCAGATTAGAGCGAGAACGGATGATGCTGTATCTGTTGTTGATAGTGAAGAGCAACCACGAAATTATAATTACAGATATAGTGGATGATATGAATGATATTAAGGGGTTATCAAACAGATGTGATATATAATCCCAAAGGTAGTTATCGTCTGCAACGCTAATTTCAGGTAATCCCTTTTTGTAAAACAGCACAACTCTCATTACAATTACGAAAAGGGTTGTAAGCACTATAGCAAAACGTCCCTCAACGAAATTGTTACGAAAGGATTTTACAACAGGATGCATCAGCTGATTATTTAAATATCGGATTGTAGATCAAAACCAATATCTTTTCTGTAATAGCTTTTATCAAAATCTATTTTCTCGATATTTTTATATGAAGTTTCCAGGGCTTCTTCAATACTGTTGCCATATGATGTGACTGACAATACACGCCCACCTGAAGAGATTACCTGACCATCGAGTGTTGATGTGCCGGCATGAAAGACAATGCTGTCTGTAACAGTATCGAGGCCCGTAATAATTTTCCCTTTTTCATAGGCTTCAGGATATCCTCCTGAAACCATCATGATGGTGGCTGCACATCTATTATCAATTTCGAGCTGTTTCTGATCTAATGTCTCTGTAGTTACTGAAATAAACAGGTCGAGAAGGTCTGACTTAATCAGAGGGATTACAACTTCTGACTCAGGATCTCCCATTCTAACATTATATTCAATTACTTTAGGTTCTCCCTGCACATTAATCAGTCCGATAAAGATAAAACCTTTATAATCAATATTTTCTTTTTTGAGACCTTCTACTGTTGGTTCAACAATTCTTGTTCTCACTTTTCCCATGAACTCATCATCAGCAAAAGGTACTGGAGATACTGCACCCATTCCTCCGGTATTTAAACCTGTATCGCCCTCACCTATACGTTTATAGTCTTTGGCAACAGGAAGTATTTTATATGAAGTGCCATCAGTAAGTACGAATACTGAACACTCAATTCCTGACATGAACTCTTCTATTACTACTTTCTTGCCGGCTGTTCCGAATTTACCGTCAAGGATCTCTTTTAACTTCTGTTTTGCAGTATCCAGGTCTTCAATTATCAGAACCCCTTTTCCTGCAGCCAATCCATCTGCTTTAAGCACATAGGGTGCATGGAGTGTGTTTAGAAAAGAGTTGCCTTCAGCAATATTATCAAGTGTAACTGTTTTATAAAGTGCCGTAGGGATGTTGTTACGGAACATAAACTTCTTGGCGAAATCCTTACTGCCTTCCAGTTGAGCTCCATCGCGGGAGGGACCAATTACAGCAATATGACATATATCCTCATCATCATGGAAAAAATCATAGACTCCCTGAACGAGAGGATCTTCAGGGCCAACAACAATCATGTCTATGTCGTGACTTAAAGAGAATTCCTTCATTGATGCAAAATCTGTTACACTGAAAGGGACATTTGTCCCAAGCATAGCTGTTCCTGCATTACCTGGAGCTATGTAGAGATTGTTTAAGTAGCTGCTCTTTCGGATTTTCCAAGCTAAAGCGTGCTCCCGACCACCGGATCCAAGAATAAGGACGTTCATATAATCTATAGTTATATTTAGAAGTTTATACAAAGCTACTAAAAAAAATCAAAATAAAAATGAGTTCTAATAAAATGGAGTTATTGTTATCTTTGCACTCCGGCAATAGTGTGGCACCTGAAAAAGATATAATTCAGAATTACCGGGAATAAATCAAATTACAATATAATGAACAGAAACAGAGTGTGCTCCCTTTTTGGGATAGAATATCCTATAATCCAGGCCGGGATGGTGTGGTGCAGTGGATGGAGACTTGCATCGGCTGTAAGCAACTCCGGAGGATTGGGCTTAATTGGTGCGGGATCGATGCATCCGGACACGTTGCGTGAACATATTCAGAAGTGTAAAAAAGCTACAGATAGACCATTTGGCGTTAACATACCTCTTATGTATCCTCAAATTGAGGAGATAATGCAAATTGTTATTGAAGAGAAAGTTCCAATTGTATTTACTTCAGCAGGTAACCCGAAAACATGGACATCAAAACTAAAGGATGAGGGTATATTGGTGGCTCATGTGGTATCGAGCTCTAAGTTTGCAATGAAAGCTACTGAGGCGGGTGTTGATGCAGTTGTGGCAGAAGGCTTTGAAGCGGGCGGTCATAATGGTAGAGAAGAGACAACAACAATTGCACTTATTCCTCAGGTAAGAAAGGCTACTGACTTGCCATTAATTGCTGCAGGGGGCATCTCATCGGGTGAGTCAATGGCTGCAGTTATGGCTCTTGGTGCAGAAGGTGTTCAGGTGGGAACACGCTTCGCTCTAACATTAGAGAGTTCAGCCAGCGATGCTTTCAAACAGAAATGTATAAATCTCAACGAGGGTGATACCATTGTAGCTCTTAAAAAGGTGACTCCTGTACGTTTGATAAAGAATGAGTTCTATAAACAGGTGCAGGAAATGGAGGATAAAGGTGCATCAGCTGAAGAGTTGCGTGCATATCTGGGAAGGGGACGATCAAAGAGGGGTATTTTTGAAGGTGACCTGAATGAAGGTGAGCTGGAAATTGGGCAGATTGCATCTGATATAAAAGAAATAATACCTGCTTCGATGGTTGTAAAAGATATTATTGAGAACTATAATAGGACTGTTAAGACTCTTTCGGAAAAAACTTTTTAATACAATGAAAAGACTCTCGTTATTTACTTTACTGTTTGCACTGACTTTTTCTATTGGCACTAATGCACAATCTACAGACTTATTAACCCTGGAACAACTCATCCCGGGTGGAAATGAGTATAGAAACTATGTTCCGCGTATACCGGTTAACTATCTTTGGAGTGGGAACAGCCTGATAGAAACTGAAAATGATTCTGTATGGATTTATAGAAATCCTGCAAAATTAAGAGAGAAGTCATTCCTTTTTTCATATGAAGATATTAGAGCTAAAATAAATGAAGATCAAGGTAAAGTAACTTCTATTACTTTCTCTTCAGATGGCAGCTCTGCAGTAAGATTTTATACCGGCAATGGTGTAGGAGTTTTTGATTATTATAAAAAGATTGTTACTGTTTACTTCAGTTATCCGGAATCGAGTGATAACCACATTTTATCACCTGATAATGAGTTGCTGGCCTACACAAAAGGGAACAATCTTTTTCTGATGGATAAAAATGGAATTGAAAAACAGATAACCAATGATGTTTGCGAGGATATATTAAACGGGCAGTCTGTACACAGAAATGAATTTGGTATAAATAGCGGGATATTCTGGTCACCAGAGAGTAATAAAGTTGCATTCTACCGAATGGACGAATCTATGGTTACCTCCTATCCCATTGTCGACATGTCAGCCAGAGTGGCCGAATTAAAACCTCAGAAATACCCTATGGCGGGAATGACAAGTCATCAGGTAACAGTTGGAGTTTATGATATCGACATTGATCAGGTTAACTTTCTGGAAACAGGTGAGCCCGATGATCATTATCTGACAAATATCTCATGGAGTCCTGACGGTGAACATATTTATATTGCAGAACTAAACAGGGAGCAAAATCACATGAGATTGAACCGGTACAATTCAACTTCAGGTGATCTTGAAGAGATGCTGTTTGATGAGAAGCATACCAAATATGTTGAACCTCTTAATCCTATTTTATTCGTAAAAAGTAACAAGGATCAGTTTATTTGTCAAAGTAACAGGGATGGATATAATCATCTCTACCTATATAATACTTCCGGGGATTTGATAAAACAGCTTACTTCAGGTGAGTGGGAGGTGATTGATATTATAGGTTTTGATAATAGTGGAAGTAATCTATATTTTGTATCTACTAATCCAAATCCTATTGAACGTCACATACATAGTGTTAACTTAAAGAATGGTAAGATTACACAGCACAGTTCTTTTCCTGGTACTCATTCTGCAACATTAAGCTTATCAGGCAGATATCTTATTGATCGCCTTTCGGCACACGATAATCCAGGACAACTGAGTTTAATTGACACACGTAATCAGAAGTCTGATCTTCTCTCTTTTTCAAAGAATCCATTCGAGGGCTATAATGTTCCATCTGTAGAAATTGGAATAATAAAAGCGGCCGATGGTGAGAGTGATCTTTACTACAGATTGGTTAAACCCGCTGATTTTGATGAGACTAAGAAGTATCCGGTTGCTGTATACGTATATGGTGGTCCTCATTCACAAATGGTAAACAACCGCTGGAGATACGGGTCTGGTGGATGGGAGCTATACATGGCTCAGAAAGGTTATCTTGTTTTTGTAATGGATAACCGTGGAACTGCATACCGTGGTTTTGAGTTTGAGAGTGTGACACATAGGCAGTTGGGTGTTGAAGAAGCTAAAGACCAGTTGAAGGGTGTTGAGTTTCTGAAATCTCTTCCCTATGTTGATAGTAACAAAATGGGAATTCATGGATGGAGTTATGGTGGATTTATGACTATAAATATGCTGATTCGATATCCTGATCTGTTTAAGGTTGGTGTTGCGGGGGGACCAGTAACCGATTGGCGCTATTATGAAGTTATGTATGGTGAGAGATATATGGATATGCCTCAGGAGAATCCGGAAGGTTACGAAGAATCAAGTTTATTGAATAAGGTTGATAGGCTGAAATCGAGACTGCTTATAATACACGGGGATG
>NZ_CTEJ01000001.1:900000-1159947 GCF_001282625.1 Lascolabacillus massiliensis | reverse complement strand
GAAAAAAATACAGGAAGAAATATATAAATTTTCCTCCTGTAAGAATTATGAATAATAAGATAAGGTTGAAAAGATTAGTTTATGGGTTCTAGATACTGAGAATAACAGTATCCTTCTTCACCGTCATTATCACGTACCAGCCACCATTGATCATTAGTTTTGCTTATTAACGTAATAATATCTCCTTTTTCTGCTTTACCTACTATGGGTTGATCGGTTCCAGGACCTTGACGAATATTTAGCCTGCTTTCTCTGGTTACCACCTTTACTTTGTCGCCTGCGCTAATTTTACTTTTTACATTTAGTATTACATCATTATTTTTAAATTGTGGATCTATATGTTGATAAATTTCCCACAACTTGTTTTTGATACTTGCAGTTGCTACTTCACCCTCGATCCTTAAAACCTTACCAGTATCGTTAACAGATAAGTTATTATTAAGTGCAACGTCGACTAGTTCTTTGTATTTTTCAGTTAATGTCATATCATTATTAATTTATGGTTGCATTATTAATAATTTGTTGTGGATTCAAAGCATTAAGTTTTTCCATCAATACTGGAAGTTCCGATTGTTTGATTTCACCATTTATAGTAATTATACCATCCTGAACGGTAGCAGAAATTTTAGGATGATCTTTAAGCGCATCAGCTAGAGATGCATTAATAGCACTATCAAGTGCTGAGAAATCAGGTGCTGGTGGTATAACAACTATCTGGTTGATAACAGATACAACATTTTCTACTCCCGAAACAGCGCTTTCAGCGTATGCTCTTGTGGCCTCGTCTTGAACGGTTCCGGTAAGAGTAGCCACTTTATTTTGAACGGTTACCATTACTCCTGTTAAATCAGGATTTGCATTCAATGCTTCTTGAGCAGCTTGTTGGATGTCTGCATCATTAACATTGTTACATGATACTGCACCTAATCCTAGTGTGAGTATCAGAGTTAGAATTGATAATGAACGTAATAATTTCATAATTTCCAGTTTTTAGTTAATCATATTATTTGTTTTAATACGATATATATAAAACACTTACGCTTTTAAAAAAGTTTATAGAAATTATTACTATTACAACCGTTTCAGAATATTTTAGTGTATTTATGGCAATAAGGAGTACCTCCTTTATTTTCATAATACTCTTGATGATAATTTTCAGCTGACCAGAATGTTGAAGCAGGTTTAAGCATTGTAGCTACCCTATAACCCTTAGATGTGAGCAGGTTTATATATCTTTCTGCAATTGCTTTTTCTATAGAATTAGAATAGAATATACAAGAAAGATATTGTGGTCCGATATCTGGACCTTGTCCATTTGTTTGAGTGAAATCATGTGTTTCGAAAAACAATTTAATCATTTCTTCATAATTAGTTACCCTGGGGTCATAAACTACTTCAGTTGTTTCAAGATGTCCAGTATTTTTCTGACAAACCTGTTCATATGTTGGATTATCTACATGACCACCCATAAAACCAACGGTAGTTTCCTTAACTCCAGGTGCTTTCATAAAGAAATATTCAGTACCCCAAAAACAACCTGATGCAAAATAAGCAGTTACATCATTTTCTTCTCCTTCTGGAATAAATTTCATAGAGATAGAATTAACGCAGTGGCGAGTTTGTTTCGGAGTAAATCCTTCACCAAGAAAAACATGTCCCAGATGTGCACCACATGTATTACAAATAATTTCAGTGCGGCGTCCATCAGCATCTCTAACTCTTTTAACTGCTCCTTCAATCTCGTCATCAAAAGATGGCCATCCACAATGACCATCGAATTTATCTTCGGATCTATATAGTGGGGTATCGCATCTTTTACAAACATAGATACCTTTTTCGTTGTTATTTAGCAACTCTCCTGTAAATGGAACTTCAGTACCTTTGTAAATTATCACTCTTTCTTCTTCTGGGGTTAATTTATTGAATTTCATAGTTGTTGCGTGATTTATTTGAACCATTTGTTTATCTTGCTTATTGTTTTGAGCACACATATTGAATAATACTATGCTTAAAATTATTATTGTAATATATATTTTTTTCATGCTCCTTAAATGTTATTAGTTTGTTGGATATTCTTGCATATCACAAATACTTAATAAAAGAAAACAGCTTTCTTTCTCTTAAATAATCCAGGTTTATATCATTGATATATGCCTCTTTTTCAAAGCTTATTTTCTTATAGGCCATAAGTCTGTCTTTATAAATAATTAATTTATACAACCATTCTAAAATGTACCAGATGTAAAACCCAACGATAAAAAGTTCAAACATCTGTCGCGTATGAATATATTCATGATTAATTGCGCGCTTATCTAAAGGGAAATATTGCCTTCGCGCAAATACAATTCCGAATAAATTAATAGCTTTAAATCTATTAAAAGGCAGATAATTTGAATATATAATTTTCATTAAGTCTTACTCTTTCAATTGCTTTCTTTAAAGTCAAAGGTAGAAACAATCTATAAATTTAGTACCTTTGCATACTTAAAAATCGATAAATAAATTATAATCAAAATGAATAAGGATTTTTCTTCTGATCTACCATACAAGGTTGCAGATATATCATTAGCAGAATTTGGACGTAAAGAGATAGAAATTGCAGAGCATGAAATGCCCGGCTTGATGGCTATTCGAAAGAAGTATACATCTGAAAAACCATTGAAAGGAGCTCGTATAATGGGATCACTTCATATGACTATACAGACTGCGGTTCTTATTGAAACTTTAGTTGAACTAGGAGCCGATGTACGCTGGGCTAGCTGTAATATTTTTTCTACACAAGACCATGCAGCCGCAGCTATTGCAGCAGCAGGTGTACCGGTTTTTGCTTGGAAAGGAGAAACTCTTGAAGAGTATTGGTGGTGTACGGAAATGGCTCTTAGATTTCCAGATGGTAAAGGACCAAATTTAATTGTTGATGATGGTGGTGATGCTTCTCTGCTAGTACATTTAGGTTATCAGGCCGAGAATGATTCTTCAGTTATTGAAAGAAAGGGAAGTAATCGTGAGGAGCAGATTATTCTTGATACTTTGAAGCGAATTTTGAGTGAAGATAATCTAAGATGGCATCGGACAATTGCAGAAATGAAAGGTATTTCTGAAGAAACTACAACTGGAGTACACAGACTTTATCAGATGATGGAAAAGGGTGAATTACTAGTTCCAGCAATTAATGTTAATGACTCTGTTACTAAATCAAAGTTTGATAATCTTTATGGATGCCGTGAATCTCTTGCAGATGGTATCAAAAGAGCAACAGATGTGATGATAGCAGGAAAAGTTGTGGTGGTCCTTGGCTATGGTGATGTTGGTAAAGGTTGTGCACATTCTATGCGCTCTTATGGCGCAAGGGTTATTGTGACCGAAATAGATCCTATTTGCGCCCTTCAGGCAGCTATGGAAGGGTTTGAGGTTACAACAATGGAAGAAGCCGTTAAAGAGGGTAATATCTTCGTCACAACGACAGGTAATTGTGATGTTATCACAATAGAACATATGAAGCAGATGAAAGATCAGGCTATAGTATGTAATATTGGACACTTTGATAACGAGATTCAAGTTGATGCTTTAGTAAACTATCCAGGTATAGAACATATAAATATTAAACCTCAGGTTGACAAATATACTTTTCCCGAAGGAAATTCCCTGTTTCTACTTGCAGAAGGTAGATTAGTTAATCTTGGTTGTGCTACAGGTCACCCATCTTTTGTAATGAGTAATTCATTTTCAAATCAGACTTTAGCTCAAATTGAGCTTTGGAAAAATAACTATGAAGTTGGAGTATATCGTCTTCCAAAGCATCTGGATGAAGAAGTTGCCAGACTCCATCTGGAACAAATAGGGGTTAAATTAACTGTCTTAACAGAGAAACAGGCTAATTATATAGGTGTATCCGTTGATGGTCCATATAAGCCGGAACACTACAGGTATTGATACTCTTTTTTTAAAACTTATATTTAGTTTTATCTATTAGTAACAGTGTATGACTGTAAAAAATAATTTGTTTATATCTTTCTAATAATTAGACTACTAAATATTTTAAGTTAAAAAAAGAGCAATTTAAACGCGAAAAGGGTTGCAAATTAAAAATAAAGCTTTTATCTTTGCACTCGCTTTTGAAAGAAAGCATCAGGGCGATTCGCTAGCTCAGCAGGTAGAGCACATCCCTTTTAAGGATGGGGTCCTGGGTTCGAGCCCCAGGCGGATCACTGACAAGCGCTGTAATATTTATTACAGCGCTTTTTTATTGTTATTCCTGTAATAAGTAGTATCTCTTATAAGATAATTGTTTAATTAATTAGCAGAGTGGGGAAGACGTTGGAAAGTAGTAGGAGTCATTCCAAACTCTTTTTTAAAAGATCTGGAGAAATAGGCGAAATCATTAAAACCACACTCCATTGCTATATCTCCAATAGGTTTTTGAGTTACTGTGAGTAGTTTTTTTGCTCTGTTTAATCTTGTTTTTAAAACAAAGTTAGAGGTAGTCATTCCAGTTATTGCTTTGATCTTACGATTCAATTGAGAAGGGCTTAGGCATACTTCAGAGGCAATATTGTCAATAATATTCTCAGTGTTTGTTATATCCTTATATATAAGGTCTGTTACACGATTAATAAATTCAATATTGGCTTCATTTCCTTTATCATTAACAACACCTTGAGTGTTTAATTGCTTAATTGGAGAATATTTGTCTTTTATCTGCCTTCTTGTTGAGAGAAGTCTGTCGATCACAGCGGTAAGTTCTGCCTCATAAACCGGTTTTACCAGAAATGCATCAGCTCCTGATTTTATACTTTTAACACGTTCTTCTTTTGAATCGCTGACAGTAAGAAGAATTATCGGAATATGACTAGTTATGTGAGAGTTTTTAATTTCTTTGCAAGAGCGATAACACTCCATTCCAGGGAGTGATACGTCTGAAACAATTATATCTGGAATTTTATTTTTAGCTGTAATTATACCCTTCTCACTATTTGCTTCAATAATAACATTGTATTTATCTTTCAGAATAGTTGTTAAATAATAGTTCATGTCTCTATTATCCTCAATAATTAAAACAATAGGTTTGTCTTTTAGATCTTGTTTCTTAGATAAATTATTTTCAATTGAGTCTTTCAAATTATAAGATTTGTGAATTGAGATACTATCATGACTTTGATTTACGTTTATATTTATAATTGGTATCCTTACATTAAATATTGTTTTTCCATCTATTTCATTGTTTAGATCAATTTTTCCATTTAATTTTTCTACAAGATTCTTTGTGATTGAAAGTCCGGAATGAAATTTATATTGTTCTGTATCTTTAAAATTTAATTCATCAATTTTGATACTATTCCCTGTATCAGAAACCTCTATTAAATAGTGTTTTTTATTCTTGTCAAGATCAATTTTAACTGTAATATTATCATTTTCAGTACAACGTCCTATAGCATTTCCTAATAAGCTGCTAAGAATAATTTGTATATAATCAGGGATATAGTCTATATAAAGCTCTTTTACACTGCTTAAAAACAGGTAGTCGATTTTTTTGTTTTCTGCTAGAACTGCATAACATTCAAACAAATATTGGAAATAGGCAACAATATTGCCGTAAACCATTTTCTTTTGACTCTTATACTCTTGCAGATTGGCTATTGAAGATAGTTCATTAATTAATAGTTCAAGATTTTCTGACTGTCGGTTTAAGATTTCCCATTCTGCACTGTTATTTTGCTCTTTGGAGGTATTGGTATTTAATCTATCAATTAGACCAATAATTATTGATACAGGTGTTTTAAATTCCTGTGATACATTTAAACAAAAATCTGATTTTTCCTTTTCAAGCTGATATAAAGACTCTTTTCTTCTTATTCTTAGTTTATGATTTTGAAGTAAGACAAATAGTAGTGATATTAATAAGATAATAACAATAGCCGAAACATTAATGGTCATCTGTTTTTTCTCCTCCTGGATCGTATGTTGTTCAGCCAGTGAAACTTTCTCAGCTTCAATTAATTCTTTTTCGTATTCAAGTCTAGACTGCATTATTCTATATACATTTTTTTTTTCCCTGAATGATGCTGCATATTGATCGCTCAGAATAAGTTCTTCCAAAGCTAAAGAAGTCTTACCTTCTTTTTTATGAATTTCTGATAGCAAAAGATAAACTCTTTCAAGGTATTCCGGAAAGTTTAGTTTCATAGAATACTCTAATCCCTCATTTAAATAGAACTCTGCATTACTGAATTCACCTAATTTACTATATATATTTCCAAGAGAAATACATGCATCCAACCAGTTCTTTATATCAGAAGTACCTTGTAAGGTTTTGTAGGCACTTTCCAGATAAACCTTTGCAGATTCATAATTATTTGTGTTTAAATATAAATTGCCTATTCGGTTAAAACAAGCACTCATACCGGAGACGGAGTTAAGATCAATAAAATATTCTAAAGCCTTATGATAGTAATAATATGCAGAATCGTAATCATTTACTTTTTCGAGTGCACGTCCTATCTTTTTATAATTAACTGCTTGTCCCTCTTTATTTTCATATTTTAAGTTTATTTTGAGAGCTTCATTAAAGTGTACTAATGCTAAATCTGACTGATTTAAATTTAAGTAGACAGAACCAAGGCCACAAAGAGTGCTTGCTTTATCTAATTCAATATTTTTAAAGCCATTTGAATTGTATTGATTATATACTAAAAGTGCATTGTAATAGTATTCAGCCGATTCATTATAAGCCGAAATTTCATTGTAGTCAGCTGCAACTCTGTTTAATGCCTTGATAATATATGTTGTATCGTTGAATTTATATGCCGTTTCTAAATATTTTTGATGATTTTCAATAGCTTTTAAAAAGCTATAATTCTTCATATAATACTGTCCTATCTTTTCGTATACCTTCATTTCAGCATATATATCACCAGATGTTTTTGTTAGATTAAGATAATTTGTCATTGCAACTGTATCTTTTGAAATGCTGGATACTAGTGAATCTATTGTAGAATATTTAGTTGTATTACCAGGTATGTAAGTATTATCATCACCCCCGTTTTTGGTGCAAGCTAATGCAAATAAAAAGTACATTAGATATGTACTTTTATGCACCAGGTTTCTGAGTAAAGTGAATCTTATACTTATCATTTTTGATGATATTAATCTATATGTGTAATATAATGGACCTAATGTTGCATATTAGGGACATGGTCAGGTATAAATAGATTGATAATCGGGTTTTTTAATTCCGTTATGCTGAGATTTTCATGCTGCTAATATAATAATGAAAAACTATAGTTGAATAAAAAAGTTATCATTTTGCAAAATAACGACACCTTAATGTGGAGATATTTACAAACTTGGACTTTTTTTACAAAATGATACTCATATTTACATTTTTATAATTTGATTGATATAACATTTTTTTAGTAAGTATGTTCACGGGATAGATATTATCAATCTTTAATAGTTTTTGTATATTGAATATTTTCTCTAAATTGAGCTGGTGTCATACCTGTTTCTTTACGAAAAGAATCAAAAAAGACTGACTTTGTATTAAACCCAACAGCTGTTGCTAACTTTTGCAGGGTATAGCTATTCCTTTCTTCATTCTCATTTTCAAATATTCTAATAACTTCACGTATACGATATCTGTTAATGATTTCATTAAATCCAATACCATGCTGATTAATCGATTTTGAAAGATAACTTCTGTTTGTACCTATTTCTCGTGCGGCCATGTTTAAATCTATATCCGGTTGAAGATATTTTTTTTCTTTTTCTAACCAGCTATTAAATTTTTCATATAAAATATCTGATCTGTTTTCACTGGAATTAATCTGTTTTTTGATTAAATCGTTCACTTTTTCTTCATATTTTAGTTGTGTCAGATTTTTTTTAACTAATACAGCAGAGCTGTTTTTTACCTTTTTGTTAAGACTATTAACTAACAAGCAACTAATAATTATTACAATTAGAATAACCAGAATCAGAATCAGGATGATTTTATTTCTCTTTTTTATTAATTCCAATTCAATAATTTGATTATATGCACTTTCTAACGCATCTTGTGTATTAACAAAGTCTGCAACCCTCTTAGATGATAATTCCTGATACTTAATAAGATTATTTTCAGCTGAATCAAGATAGTTATAAGCTAAAATAGGGTCTGTTTTGTAATAGGCCTCAGAGAGTTCTTTGTATGCTTCGTATTTTAAGTATGTACTTCCATCACTACCTATTTTGTTTAGTGCAGTTACTGCATTTTCTGCAGCTTTATTACTGTCTCCTTTTAAATTATAAATTGAAGCTAGTCTTATATAGGTCTCAATTTCTCTTATATTTGCACCAAAAAAATTGTTATCCACTTTTAAGACTTTATCAAACATCTCAATAGCATCATTATAATTACTATCAAGTTTTTCGATCATACCAATGTAATAGTATATTGAGGATAGTTTCTGATTACTCAATGTGTCATTTATTGTTATAAGTGCAAGATCGGCATAGAAACGGGCAGAATCGGGTTTTTCCGATGAGATGTAAGTTTTTAAACCTACTATATATAAATAATATAGTTCTTCTAAATCATTATATTCTTTAAGAGTTTTTTCTGCTTCATAAAGATTCTCTATTGCTAAATTATAACTTCCGAGCTGAGTATAAAAACTTGCGAGAAATTTCTTATTTATTGCTACACTTTTATCTAACTTTAATTCACCAAAAAGATTGCTTGAATTTATCATCATTTGAATAGCACTTTCAAAGTCTTCATAATAGTACAATGATCTGGCAATCTGTCGTTGGATTAAAGCTCGACATCTGGGATCTATGGTTTCGTAAGAAAGTAGTGGCGTAGCAATTTTAGCAAATTCCTGTAAATTGTCAAGCCTGAATTCAATCAATGCATGAGTAAAGTTAAAATAGTATTTATCATTTTCATTCAAACTTGTACTGTCTATATTAGCTAAAATTATCCTGGCACTATCGGCCATCCCTGATTCAGAGAGAGCTGCAGCAATAAAAATATCCCTTATTACATCATATTGAGGATATTCAGTTGACAAGTTTTTATCATTTAAAATATTAATAACAGAATCGTTCTCATTCTCTATGAAAAACAGATTTATAGCTTTCTCTATAGGGTATGGGTAATTTGTAGAATTATGAAAACAGGTAGCAAAAAAGCAAATTGCCGGAATCCACAAGAGGTGAATTATATTAATTCCTTTATGCTTCTTGGCAGTCATGGTTAAATATTTTTTTACAAATATAAGAAAATTGTTTACATAAAAAATATTATTATTGACTGATAATTATAACATTAAATATTATGTTTGAGGGGAATTCATACGAGGGTAATTTTACTGATACTATTACAAATGATAGTCTGAAAACTCTATTTACTTGATTTAAGATAAAAATGAGAGGATCAGCTTTGAAGAGATGTAATTAATTACTATCTTTGCAGCCGCAAATACAATATAAACTCATTAAAGAACTACTAAATGGCAACTAAATTAAGACTACAGAGAAGAGGACGTAAAAATCATCCATTCTACCAAATTATTGTTGCAGATAGCAGAGCTCCACGTGATGGAAAGTATATTGAGAGGATAGGTTCTTATAATCCGAACACAAATCCTGCTACAATCACTTTAGATTTCGATAGAGCTTTGTATTGGATGCAAACAGGAGCACAACCAACTGATACAGTACGAAATATACTATCAAATGAGGGTGTTCTATTGAAAAAGCACCTTTTGGGAGGTGTTGCAAAAGGCGCATTTGATGAAGCTGAAGCAGAAAGGAGATTTGAAGCATGGAAAAGCAACAAATTGAACTCAGAAAAATCTGCTATGACCAAAGATGCAGAAAAAGCACGTGCTGAAGAAAAAGCGCGACTGGAAGCAGAGAAAGAGGTAAATAAATCTCGTGCTGAAGCTTTGGCGAAAAAGAAAGCGGAAGAAGAGGCTGCAAACGCTCCTGAAGAGCAAACTGAAGAGACAACCGCCACTGAGGATACAGCTACCGCTGAAGAAGCTCCTGCTACAGAAGAGAAAATAGAAGAGTAAAACTTATATTTAGTTAGAAAATATAGAGAACGCTGGAATAAAAAAACTTTAATACTTATTAAGCCCGGTACTTTTGTACCGGGCTTTTATTTTTTATACCATTAAAAACAATTACTTACATGGTAAAATTTAAATTTTGTAAGTGGTTGATTTATAGAGTAGTAAATTACTACATATTTATTAACTAAGTTTTTGTAAGGTTTTTTTATTTGTACTATAATATATTATCACACAATAATTATATATTTGTGACAAATTTTAAAAATCAATGCTTACTATGAACTCTCCAAAAGTAGAGCTTAGGTTGGGTAGAAATATCCAATCAAGAGATAAAATAATAGTCGATATTAATGAGATTCCTTATCCTACTGCAATTTTTTTTGAAAGCTCTAATGATGTAATACTAAATAAACGTGCTTATGATACTTTAGGTATGAGGGAGGATGAGACTTTCGACTTAAAGGCATGGAAAAAAATGAATCCATACTTTACAGATATATTGAAGAATGAGGTCATGGGTGTCATTACAAATCAGAAAGTACATGTTATTCTTCTTAATGGAAAACATGAGATTATGAATTACTCACTTACTCATATTACAAACCCTTTTCTTGGTGATATATATATTATACATTTTACCAAAGCTTCTGAAAAATACTCAGTTGCATCAATATCATCACTATATAATATTAAAGAGGAAATTGTTAAACTGAAACCGTATCTTAATCGAACTGGTAAAAACATGCTTGATTCTATGATGAAAAAATATTTCAGAGACGAGAATCAGCAACTTACGCTTGACGATATTGTATATTATGAAAAAGAATTACGAGTAATCCAAAAAGCTTTCCCTACTTTATCTCATAGAGAAGTCATTTTGTGTGGATTACTCGTAAATAATATGGAAACCAAAGATATTGCTACAATAACTAATAGAACACTTGATTCAGTTTTTGTCACAATTCATCGCATCAACAAAAAACTTAATATCCTAAATAAAAAAGAGTTGTTGGATACACTTAAAGAAGTCGTTAATAATGAAGACAATGATCAGTGGTTAGTTGAAGAATTTGACATGTGACAATAAATTAGTTTATTTAACTCTATGACCCTTAATTTGGTATGTGTTGCCAAATGGAGTTATGTCATCTTCAAATTGCATCTCCATATAGATGCTATCTGAATCAATAATTTTCCCTACTGGTATTTTTACGCCAATAGCAAAATCATTAACTAACTCGTTTGTTGACAGTTTAGTCTGGAAAGTGTTGCTTTTACCATCAACACTCGCTTTAACCTGAAAATTCCAGAAGTTTACGATTGTGTCATTTATTACAATTGAGTCTCCTGATATACCTGAGGTGAATATGTTGAAAGTGTCATAAATAATTGAATCATTTAAATATGCTTTAACCTCCCAGCTACCAGGAACTGATGTTGAGAATTGCTCTTCAATATTGTTATCTTGAAAATCCTCTTTTTCACAAGATGCAATCATTACCATTGTAGCAATGATAGCAAATAAATATATTATCTTATTCATATTTTGTAGTTTGTTATATTGAAAGTGTTTGTTTGATGGTTAGAATGAAAGTTGTGTGTAGTTCATTCTATTGCCGTTTTTAACAACAACATCCACTACCATTCCTGAAGGAACAGTATAATTAATAGCGGTGTGATATCCGGTTAATCTTTGCGTGTGTGCTAAGTTATGACTTTTAACTGTAGCAGTAACAGTTGCTCCCGGATAAATACTACCAATGTTTAAAATACATACTCTATTGAATCTATCTTTATAAACTCTGATAGAAGGATGATTAACTATTTTTGATCCATCATCAACACCTGGGTTAGGAGTTGGGTCCTGTCCAGGAGTTGGTTCTGGCTCAGGAGTTGGATCCGGCTCTGGTTGTGTAGTAGGAGGTGGTGTTACAACACCGTTTCTAGCTCTACCAATAATTTGTTTTGGTAAAATAGATTCAGTTATATCAGGACGATATTCATTAGTAGATTTTCCTGCAACAGGTTCAACATTCTGATATATCCACCAGCTATTCTGAGCTCCATCCTTATTGGTATAATTAATTTTATTACCACTTACAGTAATGTTGTATGCCTGACCTTCATACCAGTTTACGGCAATAAGTCCAACATTTGTAAAGTTGTCTCTCTTAGCATATACAGTATTGTTCTTAAGTGCCATATCATGACCACCTGAGATAGCAATACCATACTGACCCGGATTAACCAAAATGTTATCTTCAGCTACCTGGTATGCACCGTTTAAATCACCAAGGTTGATACCTCCACCTGAAACCGATGGACCACCACCTCTGATCCAGTTGCCTTTAACAACAATAGGACTTTGGGCTGTACCGCTTGACTGATTGATGTTAATAAGGTCTTCAGGATCGCTCTGACCAGGGAAATTCTCATTTACATTGTAACTTACACTGTTTCCAGCTCCGGTTACCTGTATAAACTGAGCCAATACTCCAACTTCTTTTGCGCCTCTCAATTTACCAACAACGTTAGTTACATCGTTATACTCAAATTTGATACCCTGAGAAGTGGATGCTACTAGTGCCGATTGTACATCATTAAATGTATTATCGATAATAGTAATGTTTTTACAGTTGTAAAGGTAAATCGCTGTTTTTAAAGGCGTTGGACCAAATTTTGAATTCCTTATTGTTACATTCTGACTATTGTAGAGTACTATCGCATAACTATTTTCATTTGATATCTCTACTCCTTCTATAACAATATTGCTTACGCCATTATGTTGTATAGGCGCAGATTTTTTGTATGTCCCGGTATATCTTGCTCCTTGTCCAAATGACATCTGGAGTGATATAAATAGGAATACAATACTTAGTAGTGCAGTGACGTTTCTTTTTTTCATTGTGTGTGTGAGTTTGTTTAAAAAAAATAAATACAATATTGTAGCAAACCTGTTTTACTTAAACATTCATGCATTCTTGTGGTGTTTATTATACAAATAAACAAAGAAGAAATTCGTTATTATTTTTGAATTTTCTAAATTAGAAAAGTAACTTGTGGTACTATATCTATGTACAAATACTTCAAGAAAAACAGAGTATTTACATATTGATTTCCGCTGCAAAAATAGTAATTATTTTCTTGCCAAAATCTTAAAAAACAATCAAATAGCAATTAATTTGTTCATTTTAGTAAGAATTAGTTGGCATTAACTAAGGAAAAAATGTTATTTAGAAAGATTATAATTAACAGATTCTTTTATCCAAGTCCTACAAAGGGTCTCAGAAATATTTAACAACCGAATGTAAGTTTATGTAATATTTTTTCTTCGAACTTCTGTAATTTGGGCTGTTATATTTGCGATGCTTAACTAAGTTAGTTAAGATAATTGAGGTGTCATATAATTTTTTTCGTAACTAAAAGACAATACTGGATATTGTTCTGCAAAATTACGAAGATTTCATGTCATAGGCATACATGAAATTGAAATAATAATAATTTTTAAAACGCGCACTACAAATGAAGAAACTAATTTACCTGTTTTTGTTCATTACGTTTTCAGTGTCTTGTACTCAGGTTAGAGATATTGCATATTTGCAGAATGCCGAGTCAGGAATAGCAAACATTAATCAGGGTGTTTTTGATGCCAGGATTAAATCTAAGGATATATTATCAATTACAGTTGTAAGTAGTGAGCCTGAAGCATCAAGAAGATATAATCTATTGATGCCACAGCCACAGGGAATGGTGGGTTATGCCAATCAAACCTTACAAAACTTTCTTGTGGACAATGATGGAAATATAGATTTCCCTGTATTTGGTACTTTATCGGTTAAGGGATTGACCACAAAAGAACTTGAAGAACAAATTTCTGCTAAGCTTGCACCCTTCTTTACTGGAGAAATGCCGGTAGTTACAATTAGAATATTAAACTTCACAGTAAATATATTAGGTGAAGTCAATAGACCCGGGAAGTATGAATCTGTTAATGAACAATTAACAATTTTTGAGGGATTAGCTTTGGCAAATGATATGACAATATATGGTAAACGTAATAATGTCAAAGTATTAAGAGCAGATCCTGAAGGTAATGTAAATGTCTACACATTGAATTTAAATGACAGGAATGTCTTTAATTCTCCTGGATACTTCCTTGAGCAAAATGATGTTGTATATGTAGAACCCAATCAATCCAGAGCAAATTCATCAAAATATGGAGCAGCTGAGACACACAGAATCTCTACCTTATCTGTATTGATTTCACTGGCAACAATGGCAGTTACAATATTTGGGATAACCAGATAAATTAGTAAACAATTTGATTAATAAATAGTATTATGAACATGTATTCCGAAGTGGAACTTGAATTTAATAAGCTGGCCGATAAACCAATAGATATTCTTGGCATCCTTATGAAATATCTAATCCACTGGAAATGGTTTCTGCTTTCTTTATTCATATGTATTTTTTTAGCTGTAGCATTTATTTATTACTCTCTGCCTAAATATCAACTTGAAACTGCGATATTGTTCAATGATGATCAAAAAGGAGGAGCTTCTGAAGTAACTACTTTCAGAGAGATGGGGATAGTCTCAAGAAGGAATAATGCTGATAATGAGGTTGAAATACTAAAGAAAACATTGATTGTAGAAAGTGTTGTAAGAGAACTTGGATTATATGCTTTTTATACAGAATTAAGTCAACTGAGTATTCTTCGAAAAATTGGATTAAAAGATAATACACTTCCATTCTTAACCAGAAAAACCAAAAGTTTGTATGGTGAAGAAAGTCCGGTTTTAATAAGAATGGCTGATAGTGACCTGGATAAACTTACAGATGTTATAAATATTAATGTAAAAACTTACCATACAGGTAATTACGATCTTCTGGTTGAGTACAATAAAAGTAAATATCACTTTAGCTTATCTCCTGGTGATAGCACTATCAATTTACCATTTGGAAATATTGAAATATCTACAACATCTTCTATTCATTCAATGGATAGAATGCTAAATATAATGATTTATAGACCTGCAGATGTAGCTAATATGTTTCTTGGAAACCTTGATATACAATTAACGTCGAAAACTTCTTCTGTAGCCAAGATTGCACTTATATGTTCCAATCCTGCTTTAGGAAGAGAGTTTCTGATTAATTACATTGATACATATAATGAAAAAGGAATTCAGGATCAGATTGAGTTAGCAGATAAAACATCAAAACTTATTGAGGATCAGCTAGCCAAATTAAGTGGAGAGTTGAGTGACGTTGAAAGTCAGGTACAAACCTTTAAACAGTCCCAGGGCCTTACAGATATAGCATCCCAGGCGAATCTGTATAACTCACAAATGGCATCAGTAGGACAGAGGAGGATGGATATTGAGTCTCAACTAAGTATAGTTACTAATTTGAATAATTTTGTCCAGAATATTAATGATCATGAGCAACTAATTCCTACAAGTTCTGGTATCAGTAATCAAACTTTAGTTAATCAAATCAGCTCTTACAATAATTTAGTTTTAGAAAGGAATAGACTGGCACGTATTGCATCAAGCAGTAACCAGTCGATGATTGACATAAACTATCAATTATCCTCCATGCTTAACTCTATAAAAACTGGTCTTCAAAACGAGAAAAACAATCTTGAGATTCAATATAGAGATGTTGCTTCAGTATATAATCAAAATAGAGCAAGAGTAAGTGCAATACCTCAACAGGAACGTGTGTATTCTGACATAATGCGTCAACAAAATATAAAAGAGGATCTATTCTTGTTTTTACTCCAGAAAAAAGAAGAGAAATACATGAATATGGCATCTGTAGCACCAACCTCAAAGATTATTGACAATATAAGAGTTACCGGAATAGTTTTTCCACGCAAATTAATGATACTTGGAATATTCTTAGTTATAGGCATAATAATTCCTGTGATCATAATTAGGGTAAAAGAGTTACTGCGTTATCAAATAGTTTCAAAAGAAGAACTAGAGAAGATAACTACTGTACCAGTATTAGGTGAAATACCAAGAGTAATTAGAAATGCTAAAGATTCTCAAACAGATGACAAAGTTGCCACAGAGCGAACATTGATTACTGAAAATGGTAATGATAGTTTTAACGAAATGGTCAGACTTCTCCGTGCAAATCTAATGTTTGTAACAAACGGAAAGGAAAATAAAGTCATAAATGTACTTTCGAGTATAAGCGGCGATGGTAAAACTTTCACTTCTATAAATTTATCAATGAGTCTTGCAATGATTGATAAAAAAGTGTTATTGATTGATTTGGATATCAGAAAACCTAAGCTTGCAAAAGAACTGGGATTAAATAGTAAAGAGGGAATGACTCTTTATCTTTCAGGGAGAATGTCCAAAGATGAGTTAGTCAAACCCTCAGGTTTGCATCCAAACCTTTCAGTAATAACCGCAGGTGCAATTCCTCCTAATCCTAATGAATTGCTGGCAAAACCCGTTTTGGACGAGTTGATCAATGATCTGAGGAGTGATTTCGATTTTATTTTTATTGATACAGCTCCATTGGGACTGGTATCAGATGGATTCTTACTGAGTAGGTTAGCTGATATAAATCTTTATATTGCTAGATCTGAATATACACCAAAAAAATATCTTGAAGATGCAGGAAGACATTATAAAGAGGGAAAATTAAAACGATTATATTTTATTTTAAATTCAATCAATTTAGACGCGGCTGAGTATCGTTACGGATTTGGTAAAAAATATGGTTACGGCTATTAGTAATCAAACATACAAACATAATATATAATTAAGGTGGAATATAAACATGAGATTGGTATGGAATTAAGTCAAGCTAAAATTATTAATCTCCCAAAAATTTTAGATGCAAGGGGAAATCTATCTGTAATTGAAGAGAAAAAACAGATTCCTTTTGAAATAGAACGAACTTATTGGATCTATGATGTACCTGGAGGTGAAGTAAGAGGCGGTCATGCATATCGCAAAAATGAAGAATTTATTGTAGCACTTTCAGGTAGTTTTGATGTGATTCTTGATGATGGAAGTGATAGAAAAGTATTTTCACTCAATCGTTCATATTACGGCCTATATGTACCTAATGGCATCTGGAGGCAAATGGTTAACTTCTCAACAAATTCTGTAGCAATGATACTAGCATCTACAAAGTTTGATCTTTCAGATTACATATATAATTATAGTTTATTCAAAGATCAGGTAATATGAAAAGTGTAACTATATATGATTGTTCCGTGATTGAGATTGATAAACATCATCATGAGAAAGGTAATTTGAGTGTTATAGAGAATGGTAAATCAATACCATTTGAGGTAAACAGAGTTTTTTACCTATATGACATTCCTGGCGGTGAAGAGAGAGGGGCACACGCTCATAAAGAGTGCCATCAGTTTTTAATAGCAGTAAGTGGTTCGTTTGATATTCTCTTAGATGATGGGGAAACAAAACGAATTGTTACTCTAAACCGGCCATATATGGGACTTCATATACCACCGGGTATATGGGCAGGTGAATTAGGCTTTTCTTCCGGATCAGTTTGTTTGGTACTAGCTTCACACCCATATGATGCTGATGATTATTTACGAGATTATGATGATTTTTTAGAATATATAAGATGATACACGCTTTATCTAATGTACTAAGCAAGAATATCGGACCAAATACAGAAGTTTGGCAATTCTGTGTCATACTTCCAGAGGCGATTGTAGGAGACAATTGTAATATTTGCTCACATGTATTTATTGAGAACAAAGTTATTATAGGGAATAATGTTACTATTAAAAATGGTGTACAGATATGGGATGGTATTACTATTGAAGATAATGTTTTTATCGGTCCTAACGTGACGTTTACCAATGAGCTGGTTCCTAGATCAAAGGTGTATAGCTTAGAGAATCTGAAAAAAACAATAATAAAAAAAGGTGCAACTATAGGTGCTAATTCTACTATTCTTCCAGGAATAGTTATTGGTGAGTATGCATTTATAGGAGCGGGGAGTGTAGTAACAAAAGATGTTGAGCCATTTTCGCTATTATATGGTAATCCAGCTACTCAGAGAGGCTTTATTACCGCAGAAGGCATTATCCTGGATATGGAAAAAAAAGATGCTAATGGAATTGAACACAAATTAAAAACATAGTAGTAATGATTAAATTTCTTGACATTAAAAAAATTACGGATCAACATTTATCTGAAATTCATTCAGCAGCTGCACGTGTGATAGATTCAGGCTGGTATCTTCTTGGCGAAGAGGTAAATAGCTTTGAGAAAAAATATGCTCAATTCACAGGCTCAGAATATTGTATAGGTGTAGCAAATGGGTTAGATGCACTAAGAATTATTCTACGTGCCTACATTGAGATGGGTGTTATGCAGGAGGGAGATGAAATAATTGTGCCTGCCAATACATATATAGCTTCAATAATAGCAATTTCAGATAATAGATTAGTGCCTGTATTAGTGGAGCCCGATATTAATACCTATCAGATTGATGAAAACAGGATTGAATCAGCAATCACTTCTAAAACTAAAGGTATTATGATAGTTCATCTTTATGGACAATGTGCATATACTGAGAAGATTGGCAGAATTTGTAAACAATATAACCTGAAATTAATTGAAGACAACGCACAGGCGCATGGTTGTAAATTTAAGGGTAAAAAAACGGGATCGTTAGGAAATGCTGCAGGACATAGTTTTTATCCAGGAAAAAATTTAGGTGCTTTGGGTGATGGTGGTGCTGTAACGACAGATGATAAAATTCTTGCAGATAAGGTAAGATCTTTGGCTAATTATGGATCTACTGTAAAATATGTTTTCGATTACCAGGGCTATAACAGTCGTCTAGATGAAATTCAAGCAGCTATACTAGGTGTTAAGTTAAATTATCTGGATGAAGACACAGCTAGAAGAAGAGAGGTAGCTCATTATTATCTTAACCATATAATTAATAAAGATGTAATCTTACCAATAATAAATGATTGGGATGCACATGTGTTTCATCTTTTTATTATTCGTTCTTCCAGACGAGATGAATTACAGAAACATTTAACTGAAAATGGAATACAAACAATTATACATTACCCGATTCCACCACATAAACAAAATGCATACAAAGAGTGGAATCACTATTCATATCCAATTACAGAAAAAATACATGAAGAGGTGTTAAGTCTGCCCATTAGTCAGATTATAACTGATGATGAAGTTAAACGGGTGGTTGAAGTGATAAACTCATTTAATTAAGATGATTATCAAAATGCAGGAGCAAAGATCGTCATATAGACAAATAGTAAAAGCAACTTCATTGTTTGGAGGAGTTCAGTTTTTCCAGATTCTGATATCTGTGGTACGCTCAAAGTTTGTGGCAATTTTACTAGGTCCTTCAGGAATGGGTATAGTAGGGTTGCTGACGTCTACAACCGGACTGATTACAGGTCTAACAAACTTTGGTTTAGGTACCAGCGCTATAAAAAATATTTCTGAAGCTACTGCAACTAACGATAACGCAAGAATATCATCGGTTATTACAGTAATGCGTCGCTTAGTGTGGTTAACAGGTTTATTGGGGGCAATAGTAACACTAGTATTTTCTCCATGGCTAAGTGAGTTTACATTCGGGAATAGGGATTACACTTTAGCATTTATATGGATATCAGTGACGCTTCTTTTTAATCAATTAAGTACCGGTGAATTGGTTCTTCTTCAATCTCTAAGACGTCTTCAAAATCTGGCTAAGGCAAATGTGTATGGTAGTTTTGTTGGTTTGCTGGTTACAATACCTTTATACTACAAGTACGGTGTTGAAGGAATTGTTCCTGTAATAATCATCACCTCGTTGATTACACTATTTTTCTCCTGGTATTTCGCAAAAAAAGTCAAACTGGAGAAAACAAAAGTTTCGTATGAAGAAACAGTTTCAGAAGGTAAAAGTATGATGCTGATGGGATTCATGATTAGTTTAAGTGGTTTGGTAACACTTATTGCAGCGTATTTACTAAGAATTTTTATTAATAGAACAGGAAATGTAGCCGATGTAGGTTTATACAGTGCCGGTTTTACAATCATTAATACCTATGTGGGAATGATTTTTACAGCTATGGGTACTGATTACTATCCCAGACTATCTGTTGTATCAGCAGATGATGAAAAAAGCAAACAACTGATAAATCAACAGTCCGAAATAGCTCTACTTATTTTGGCACCAATACTCATTGCTTTTATCATTTTTGTAAACTGGGCAATAATTATTCTTTACTCTACTCAATTTTTATCAGTTACAGGTATGGTATACTGGGCAACTTTAGGTATTTTCTTTAAGGCTGTCAGTTGGGCAATTGCTTTTGTTTTCCTTGCAAAAGGAGCAGGAAATCTCTATTTCTGGAATGAATTTCTTGGAAGTGTTTATTTCCTCTTATTTAGTCTGCTTGGTTATCATTATTGGGGGCTAAACGGGCTTGGAATATCCTTCCTTGCTTCTTATGTATTCTATCTTATACAGGTATTTATAATAGCAAGGCATAAATATAGATTTTCATTCAGCTATTCTTTCATTCAGATTTTTGCAATACAGTTTTTTTTGGCAATGCTAGGATTTGCTATGGTAAATTTAGTCAGACAGCCGTATACCTATCTCTTCGGTATACTGTTGATTTTAGTTTCCGGATGGTATTCATATAAAGAGCTGGAATCCAGGATTGGAATTAAAGAAATTTTAGATGGGGTATTAAGTAAATTTAGAAAAAAATAGAGTTATGGTCATAAATGAAGATGCTTTGATTTCGATTGTTGTAATAACATACAATAATTCTAACTATATAGAAGAAACATTAGAGAGTATTAAGTCTCAGACATATAATAATATAGAGTTAATAGTTAGTGATGATTGTTCAACTGATAAAACAGTGGAGATTACTGAAGAGTGGATAGATAAAAACAGAGATAGATTTGCAAATGTAAAATTAATAACTACACCTGTAAATACTGGGATATCTAAAAACTGTAATAGAGGTCTCAGGGAATGTAGTGGTAAGTGGTTGAAAGTTATTGCAGGTGATGATATACTTCTGAATAATTTTATAAAAGATAACATTGAGTTTACTTATTTAAATCCTGGTGCGTCGATCATTTTTTCAAATGTTTGCGAGATAGATGAAAATAGTAATCTAGTCAGATCTATTGTAGTAAATGAAGGGCAAGAAATGTTTGCAAATATCTCAACTGCAAAAAAACAGTTGAAATATTACTCACGTTGGCCTATATTTTTGAATACACCTACATTCTTTATTAAGAGGGATCTGTTTAAGCTTGTTGGGTATTGTGACGAGGAATTCAGGATATATGAGGATATGTCCACTCTGTTCAGAGTTCTTGAAAATGGTTATAAGATCTATCATCTTGATGAAACAACAGTTGCTTACAGAGTACATAGTAAAGCAGTTTCGAGAGATATGAAGAAAAATGGTCCAAGAGAAAAAGAAGCTCTCAGGATTTTTGAAAAATATCAAATGAAAAACCTTAATATTCTTAACCCATTTGACTTATCGATATATTATGAGAATTGGCTGAGATTTAAATACCGAGGTTTTTTTGGACTTAAAGGTGATTCAATATTGCGCAAACTAAGTTTGTATTATTGGTATATGAGACTAAATGGTGTGAAAACTTATTAATTAAAAAATCCTATGACAACAGTAAATAAACATATTATAAGTCGTCTCATCCCTATTACTATTTTTTTTCTGACGCTATATACTGCATTACCTTATGTAAAGCCGGGAATACCATTCCTTCACTCATTGGATAGCACCCCCTTAAGATGGAGTATATCTATTATGATACTTGCTGTATTCTTTTTAGCTCGATATTCTTTTTATGACAAAAGGAATGAGGATAATATGATACTAATATGGATATATCTGCTTTGGAATGCAGTATGTATAATCAGAGGTGCATTTGCAGCAGAGATGTATTGGGATTGGAAAGCATTAACAGGAAATACTATGGCTTTGATGTTACCTCTTGTGATTATTGCTGCAACAAATAAATCTATAGTTCAATCTACATTATCATTTTATATGAAATATATGTTCCCTCTTTTTCTGCTGTTTATTGCACTTTTAAGAACAGATGCATATGGTTTTTATCTGGTTCCTGTAGCATTCCTATTACTCTTTTTCCCTGCTCTTACAAAGAGAGCCAAAATACTTCTGATTGCTGCAACAGTTGTTGTTTTAGTTGCTGATCTGGGTGCCAGAAGTAATGTAATCAAATTCGGTGTTCCTCTTTTGTTTATATTATTGTACTATATTCATAAAAAGCTACCTTCTAATATTTTTGAGACTTTACGCTTAACAATGTTTATTGTTCCTGTTACTCTCTTCGTGTTAGGTGTCTCTGGTGTATTCAATGTATTTAATATGCAGGATTATATCAAAGGAGAATATAAAACAAAAGGTGTAAATAATATGGGAGAAATAGAAGAACTAGATTTTACTACAGATACAAGGACATTTATCTACGAAGAAGTGCTTGAGTCAGCAATAAACAATAATTATTGGTTTTTAGGCCGAACTCCTGCGCGTGGAAATGATTCCTTTACATTTGGCATTTATGGTTATGAATTGACAGGAAGACATGAAAGAATCCAAAATGAAGTAGGTTTAGCTAATATTTTCACCTGGACAGGTTTAGTTGGTGTAATCCTATATACCATTATTTTCTTCAGAGCAACATATCTGGCTGTAAATAGGTCAAAAAGTATTTATGCCAAATTGTTGGGTACATATGTTGCTTTCCGATGGCTATTTTCATGGGTGGAGGATATCAGTGACTTTTCCCTCAATTACTTTATGATAATGACAATGTTGGGGCTCTGCTACTCCTACTCATTCAGAAATATGACAGATATCGAAGTTGCAGTTTGGGTACGTGGCATTTTTGATGTAAGATATGTCCGTTTACAGCAATATTTAGTTGAAAAACTTAGAGTTAAGGAAAAAGAAGCTAAGGGATTGGTTAATTTATCAACGCAAGAAGAATAAAAAAATATCACTATGTCCAATATTAATGAAATAGGAAAAAAGAAGTTGTTGATTTTTCATCCTGTTCTTGCTACATACAGGATAGATCAGTTCAACATTCTTAATGAAATATTTGATCTGGAGGTGGTATTGCTTTTTGATCAGATGTGGAATTTTAATATCGATCAAAATAAAATATCAGAACAGTGTCATTTCAAGTATTCTTATTTGTTGTCGGGACCGAGGTATAAAGGCAGGCTATTTCGTTTTGGAATGTATAAAAAAATCAGGCAAGTAGATCCAGATATTATTTTAGGTTATGAGTATTCTTTTACTACTCAGTATCTATTATTGCTTAAGAAATTGGGATTGGTAAAGCAGAAGGTAGGAACTTTTGTTGATGATAGTTTGGATATATGTATAAATATACAATCTAAAATAAGGAAAATTGCAAGAGATAAATCGTTAAAGATACTAGACTTCTTAGTTGTAATGTCAAAAGAGGTGGCAGATTTCCATCACTGCAATTTTAATTTAAAAGAAAACAGCTTAATTATTTCACCAATATTACAACTTCCTGAAAGATTGAGAAAAAACAGTGATACAATAGAGAAGATTGCTCAGAACCATATTAGCAAATATAATTTGAAGGGCAAGAAAGTATTACTTTTTGTTGGGAGATTTATTCCTGAAAAAGCACTAGATATATTTCTTAAAAAGGTATCGCAGTTTATTAAAGATAAAGATGATTGCCTCTTTTTATTAATAGGAGAAGGTAGTGAACTTGAGAAAATAAAATCTATAGTAGAAGATGAGAAAATAGATAATAAAGTATTATTTCCAGGCAAATATCAATTTGATGAATTATATGCCTGGTATGCCTCTTCTTCCGGATTTGTACTTCCCAGTTTATCAGAAACTTTTGGTGCTGTTGTAAATGAAGCTTTAGTTTTTGGTCTTTCGGTATTTTGCTCAAAATACGCAGGGGCATCTTCATTAATAGACTCAAATAACGGTATAACATTCAATCCATTAGATGAAGAAGATACTTTAAAAAATCTTGAATTGTTTTACAATCAGATAGAGCCTGTGAATGAAGTGAATATAAATGAAAGACCACCTTTGATAAGCAGTTTTAGAGAAAGGATGATTAGCGAATGGGGGAAACTAGCATATGAGTAAAATTTATCAAATAATTTCGTCGATTCAGTTAGGAGGAGCAGAATTAGTTGCTTTCAATCTTGCCAGGTTTTGTGGAAAATATCTGGGAGATGGAGTTGAGTTGGAACTTATTGAAATTTATCCAACTAACAGTAGTTATGCACAGAGTAAAAAGGAGGAACTTAAATCTGATAATATAAAGGTTACAACGCTTTTTAAAGGGCAAAAACGTGTAAGTCTTATTTTTGCTCCATTAAAACTATTTATGCATATCAGAAAGGAAAAACCTGATATTATCCATTCTCATACCGACTTGCCCGATTTTGTTTTATCTGTTCTGTTAAGGATGTTCAGGTTATTAAAACTGAATTTCCCTAAAATTGTACGTACAATACACAATACACAACTTTGGCGTTCGCACCATTTATTAGGAAAAATTACTGAATCAGCACTTTTCAATGAAAGTGTGGTCTCTGTATCTTCTTACGCTATGGTTGCATATGAAGAACTCAGGAGAAAGTATAATCTTCAAATTTCAGATGATAGACAAATTATTTATAACGGCTGTCCAGTACCCGGTAAAATAGCACATCCATTTAAAATAGATAATAATAAAATTAATATAGCTTTTTGTGGTCGCTTTGAAGATTACAAAGGAATGGAAACAGTTATCTCTGCATTGAATTACATAGGAGAAAAATATCCGGATAACTTTCTATTTCACTTAATTGGAGATGGAACTTACAAAAACAAATTATTTAATCTTGCAGAAGAGAGGAGCGATTTAATATTATATAATCCGGTTCCCAATGTTTCAAATATGCTTTATGCATTTGATTTCCTATTCATGCCATCACATTTCGAAGGTCTTGGGCTAACCTCAATTGAGGCTTCTTTGGCTCATACACCTGTTATTGCGTCTTTTGCCCCTGGATTGGATGAAACTTTACCTGATAACTGGCCATTAAGATTTCATCTTAATAATGATGATGAGTTGTATTCCATTTTCGATAAGATATACAAGAGAGAATATGACATGGGAAAAATAAGAGAGATAGCCTTCGATTTTGTAATTAATAAATTTTCACTAGATAAAATGATTCAGCGTTATTCAAATTTATATTCAAGAATGCTATGAATAATAAAAAGAAAAACATACTTTTTTTGCTGCACCTGCCACCTCCGGTTCATGGATCATCTATAGTGGGAGAGACTATCAAGAATAGCATATTAATAAATAGTCAATTTCATGGAAGGTATATAAATCTGCTCTTATCCAGAAAAGTGGATGATACTGGTAAAATCAAAACTAGTAAGACATTCAGATTCATTTTATCATGGTTTCATCTGCTTGGAAAATTGATTCATCGAAGGCCTAATCTGTGCTACTTTGCTTTAACTACTACAGGAGCAGGCTTCAGAAAAGATGTGATGTTAGTATCCTTATTACGTCTGTTCAGGGTCAAGATATTGTATCATATACATAATAGAGGAATTACTCTTGAAAATAAAAAATGGTTTAATAATTTACTCTATCGTTTTGTATTTAGAAACCAGAAGGTAATACTGCTTTCAGAGAACCTATATTATGATGTAGAGAAATATGTACCGCATAAAAATGTGTTCATATGCCCTAATGGCATTAAGGATTATCAACCTACAACAGAATTACTTTCTCTGCCGGATATAAAACCTTTTAATATACTGTTTTTTTCTAATCTGATGCTTGAAAAGGGAGTATTTGTGCTTATTGATGCTTGTGCAAAATTACATGAAAAAGGCATTTATTTTCGATGTGACTTTGTTGGTGGTGAAGCAGATGTATCAAAAGAGCAGTTTTGTAAATATGTCGAACAGAGAGGTTTATCTGAGCATATTCAATATCTGGGTAAAAGATATGGAAAACTAAAGGTTATGACTTTCGAACAGGCAGATGTGTTCGTATTGCCATCTAAATGTGATTGTTTTCCTTTGGTTCTACTAGAAGCTATGCAGCATAGACTACCTATTATAACTGCTAATGTCGGAGGAATGCCCGATATGGTAGAAGATGGCTATAATGGGTATTTATTAGATAAATATGATGATGCTGATACCTTGGCGGATAGGCTTGAATATTTATTTTACAGACCTGAACTGCGAAGGCGTATGGGAATTAATGGAAGAATAAAATATGAAAGAAATTTTACAATTGAAATTTTTGAAAAGAGGTTGCTTTCTATTTTACAACAAGTTATAAATTAAAAAAAAGAAAATTATGTTAGTAGAGGTGTCAAAGGATAAGTATAGGAGACATTTTCCTATAGATTCAAACCCCTATATCTCTGAGCCTTTTATAGATTTGGTGAAGAGTAAAGCTGACAGGGTAATAAGGTTAATGAACGAAGGATGTAATTCAATAGGACTAATTGCTGGTATAAAAGATAATGTAATTCGTGCTCCTTTTTCAGCTCCATTTGCAGGATTTCATTATACACATGAGCATCTTTTGTATAATGAGGTGGAAAATTTTGTGTCGAATCTAAAAACATATGTTACTGACAATAATCTGGATGGATTAATAATTACTCTTCCTCCTGATCTATATCAGACTAATATGAATGCAAAATTTATTAATGCCTTTTACAGACTGGGTTATAATATGTCAACTCCTGAAATAATTAATTGGATTGATTTAAAGAAGTTTGATGGTACCTGGGTGAAAAACACAGTATTACAGAACTATAATAAAGCTATCAATAATAATCTCACTTTCCATGTAGTTTCAGATGAGCAATCTATAAACTATGTATATGATATAATTTTTAGAAACAGAGAAATACAGGGCAGAAAAATTCATATGAGCTTGGAAGACATTATTAAAGTGAAGTCAGTTATTCCTGTTGATTTTTTTCTGGTTAAAGATATATATGGCAGGAAAAAGGGAGCGGGAGTATTTTATCGTGGACACGATAAAATAGCTCAGGGAATATTTGTTGGCGATGATATGGAAAACAGGTCATTAGGAATAATGGACCTTTTATATTCAAAGATATATAATTTCTATAAGGAGCTTGACTATGATGTTATTGATTTGGGTACTTCAGGTGTTGAGGGTGAGCCAAATGTTGGATTAATTAGGTTTAAAGAGATACATAATTGTGCTGCTTCATTAAAATTCACATTTTCATGGAGTTCTGATAAGAACTAGAAGTGCAACAATATAATAATAAAGAGTATAAAACATAATACTAATAGAATATGCTAAGTAACTTCGAATTATATAATGGTCCTCTTATTGAGCTTGACTCTTCCAAAAAGTTGATAAATACACTCAATGCTCATTCCTATAATACGCTTAAAAAAGATGTTTTTTTTCGCGAAGCTATATATGCCAGCGATATGTTGTTGCCTGATGGCATTAGTGTTGTTTTAGCAATGCGTATATTAAAAGGAGAAAAATTGAAAAAAATTGCAGGTGCAGATCTTTTTCACTACGAGATGCAAAGATTAAATAGTATTAATGGAAAGTGTTTCTTTCTTGGCAGCACACCAAAAACATTAAAACTAATAACTGAAAGAGCAAAAAGAGAGTATCCTGGTATACAGGTATATTCCTATTCTCCGCCATTTAAACCCGTTTTTAGTGAGGAGGATAATAAAGCTATGATTGATGCAGTTAATGAAGTTGAGCCGGACGTTCTTTTTGTAGGAATGACAGCACCTAAACAGGAAAAATGGTCATATCAATTTTATGATGAATTGAAAGCTGGTCACATATGCTGTATAGGTGCAGTATTTGATTTTTATGCCGGTAATATAAAAAGAGCACCTGATTGGATGATCTCAACAGGATTAGAATGGTTATACAGGCTTTTAAGTGAACCACGTCGAATGTGGCGAAGATATATTATTGGTAATAGCTTATTTGTTTATGAAATTCTTAAGGAAAAATTTCTTTCATCTAATAATCGTGAGGCTATCACGATTAGAAATTCATCTGAGATGCCTCCCGGTACTTCAATGAACTGAATGTTTAAATAGAAAAATAATTAAATATGGAACCGGACAATTCAGGAGTAAAAGTATTTTTTCTTTTCTTCGATTTATTATTATTAAATATTGCTGTACTCTTAGTGTTTTACTTTAGCCCTATGCGAGATTACCTATATGAGGAGTTACGCAATATATATATACTTCATGCTAATATCTCGGAGTTAATAGCATATTCATTGTATTCCAAGAGAAACTATTTTTTCACTGATATGTTTAGCGACAGACTTAGAATTACTACAATTCGTTTTCTGGTACTACTTTTGACACTATTTATATTGGCTGAAGTTTTTCTTCCAAAAGGTTATTACAAAGGTTCATTATTAGAATATACAACCATCTTTTATATTATGAAAGTAGTCGTATTCTATTTTATCTATACAATACAGAAATATAGGTTTAATAAAGGATATACTCATTTCAGGGTCGCAATAATTGGATTGGATAACCCTAGTCGTGTTCTGGGTAAACTTTTGGAAAACAACCCCTCATTAGGGTACAGTTTTGTGGGTTTTATATCTGATAAAGATAATGTTGAACAGCTAAAACAGGGTCGTAAAACTAAAAATAAAGCTATTGGCAAATTAAGTGAATTACGTGAATTCACTGAGAAATATAGGATTAATATGATTTTTGTTACTAATCCTAAGTATTTCACTAAAGAAAATACAAAGCAGTTGCTGGCTATATGTAACGAAACCGGTTTACGTTTAAGATATATTCTGACAAATGGATACTGGAATAAGCATGCTTTTAAAAATAAAGAGTCTTCACGTTACTTCGAAATATTTAATCCTCAGGAAATACCATTAGACAACCTTACTTTACGTATAGGAAAAAGATTATTTGATATTGTTTTTTCATTGGGTGTAATCATATTTATCTTCAGTTGGCTTTTCCCTATTATAGGTATTCTAATCAAATTAAACTCCAAAGGACCTGTTTTCTTTGTACAACAACGTACAGGTATTAATAACAAGACATTTAAGTGTTATAAATTCCGAACAATGACCGTAAATAAAGAATCCGATAGTAAACAGGCACAAGTTAATGATGCCAGAATAACTTCAATTGGAGCTTTTTTACGTAAAACAAATATAGATGAATTGCCTCAGTTTTTTAATGTGCTAATGGGGCATATGTCGGTAGTTGGACCACGTCCACATATGTTGAAACATACAGAACAATATTCAGCTCTTATTGAACATTACAAGGTTCGTCATTTTGTTAAACCTGGAATAACTGGATGGGCTCAGGTAAATGGTTACAGGGGTTTAACCGATGAGTTGTGGAAAATGGAGAAAAGGGTAGAGTTTGATATGGACTATCTCGATAAGTGGAACTTTTTTTGGGATATCAAGATAATATTCATGACTTTATTAGGTAAGAATGCATATAAAAATGCAGGATAGATCTGAATTTGAACAAATATGGGATAATAACTAATTATAATTAATCAGTACGCAAAGGTGTAATATGCCATGGATGAGAATAGTAAGATTTATGTAGCAGGTCATAAAGGATTAGTAGGCTCTGCCATTTGGAAGAGACTAAAATCAAAAGGTTATAATAATTTAGTAGGGAGGACTCACGGTGAGCTGGATTTAATGGACATCTCTGCGGTTAGAGAGTTTTTTAAAGAAGAACAGCCGAAGTATGTTATTTTAGCTGCAGCATATGTAGGTGGAATAATTGCAAATAATACTTACAGAGCCGATTTTATTTATAGAAACCTTCAAATACAGAACAATGTGATTATTGAAAGCTTTAATCATAAAGTTAAAAAACTACTGTTTTTGGGAAGTACTTGCATTTATCCTAAAGATAGCCCACAGCCGATTAGCGAGGAATGCCTTCTGACATCTTCATTAGAGTATACAAATGAACCATATGCAATTGCAAAAATCGCAGGTCTTAAGATGTGCGAGAGCTTCAATATTCAATATGGTACCAATTTTATTTCTGTAATGCCTACAAACCTGTATGGTCCAAATGATAATTTCGACTTGGAGGAGAGTCATGTAATACCTGCAATGATTCGCAAGATACACTTAGCTAAATGTTTACAGGAAAATAACTGGAGTGGTATAAAAAGAGATCTTACAAGGAGAATTTTTGACGATTTGGATGGAAAAAGTACTTTAGAAAACTCAATAAATACATTTAATAAGTATGGAATATATGCGACCTATCTAGAACTTTGGGGAACTGGAAAACCTTTTAGAGATTTTTTGTGGAGTGAAGATATGGCCGATGCCTGTATCTTTGTTATGAATAACATCGATTTCTCAGATATGGCTAAGGGAAAACAGGAAATTAGAAACTGTCATATAAATATTGGTACAGGAGAAGAGATAAGTATTAAAAATCTGGCTCATTTAATTGCAAAAGTTATAGGTTATAAAGGCAGAATAAAGTTTAACTCACAGCAGCCTGATGGTACATTGAGAAAACTGACTGATACTTCAAAATTAACCTCAATGGGATGGAAACACCAAGTAAATCTTGAAGAAGGAATATACAGACTTTATAAATGGTATTTGGAGGATCAGGGGTTAAACGGTAATGGTGATAAATAATATGTGTGCTCGCAGAATGATGCAACTTCTCTTTGGTGAGTGATAAACAATACTGTGCGGTCACTGATTTCACTTTTCAGGTTTTTTAGGAATTCTCGTTCTGTATCATTATCCAATGCTGATGTCGCTTCATCGAACAGAAGCACTTTACCTGGTCGTAATAATGATCTTGCTATTGCAATTCTTTGTGCCTGACCTTCAGATAATCCTGAACCATTTTCACCTAAAACAGTATCTAGTCCTTCAGGTAAATCAAACACGAATTCAGCAACTGCAATTTTTAAAACCCTCTTTAGTTCATCATCATCAGCACTTAAATCTCCCATAAGTAGGTTATCTCTGATTGTTCCACTGAAAAGTGAATTTCCTTGAGGAACATAAACAAAGTTAGCACGTGTACGCTCTGAAATAGTCACATCTTCATTCCCGTCTGAAATAGTTATTTTTCCGGAATCTGGTTTAATTAGTGCAAGTAATAGCCTCAATAAAGTTGTTTTACCAACACCTGTTTCTCCCATTACTGCAACCATAGTACCAGGTTTAACAATCATTGAAAAATCTGATAAAACAGGTTTTGATTCAGGTGTATACGCAAAAGTCACATTTTCAAATTTCAATGTTATTTTTCCATTAAGAACTATTTTCTCTTTTATATCTTCCAGTTTAAATCCGGTAAGATATATTAAACGTTCTACAGCTGTTTTTGCTGAAACTATCGAAGGCAATAAACGTATTAAGTCAAATAGTGGTCGTTGTATTCTGTTAACCAATTGCAGGTAAGCGGTAACTGTGCCAAAAGACACTGTCTTTTTTGCTAAACCATAAGCACTCCAAATAAATGCAGTAATATATCCACCACTAAAAGTGGAACCCATTAGAAGGTTTGCAACTACAGAAATATTTGTTCTTTTGTGAACACTTCTATGAAGTTTAGACTGAAGTTTCTCCAGTCTGTTCAACTCATTTTCCTGCCTTTCGAAAGTACGTATAATAATCTGGTTGAGCAGACTTTCCTCCATCATGGAAGTAATTAAGCTTTCGCTCTCCTTAACCTCAACAGTATACTTTCGCATTTTCGTATAATATAACCTCCCAAAAAGAGCCAGTAAAGGCATACCTATTCCAAGAATCAGTGCAAGTATTGGGTCTAAAATGAATAGTATAACCAAAGCGCCGATAAACTGAACACCGGCAGAAATTGCAAGTGGAAAGGTAGTTACTATTACGTTAATAACATCATCCGTATCTTTTATTATACGTGTAAGCATGTCTCCACTATGTAAAGTAGATAACTCCTGCCATCTTGTGTATAATAGTCGAGAAAAAACATTTAATCGTATAGAATTGGCCATTCTGACCTCTGTCATTCTTCGTAGCCTTATATCCCATAGACGCAACAGGATCTGGAAAACCACGAGCGTCACTAATATTATTGAATATTGCAGAAGGTTACCTTCTCTTTCACCTGTAGCAACATCAATTATTGTTTTCGAAAACCACACAAATGCAAGAGAAGAAGCTACTTCACTTAATCCAATGAAGGTGATCAAGCCAATTCCTGACTTAAAGCCTTTTGAAGTAACCCTGAGAAATTGAAGTGTACCTTTGATGTCATTCATCTATTAAACCTTCTTTCTTTAGTTTGTCCAACAGTTTCTGGACATCTTTTTCAGCTTTTTTTATATCTATATTATATTTTTCCACAAGATTATTTACCAACTCATCTTTAGTGAATTCAGATCCTTCAACTTTCATAATAAGGTATGCTGCAGTTTCATTTAGACTGATAACTCTTGTGTAGTCTAAAGTTGATCCACTTTCCGATATCATTATATATTCATTACCTAATTTTCGTACAGATAAATTGTCTTTCAGCTTCATAAATTTTATTTTCTAATAATAATTTAGCTCTAATTAAAATGACTCATCCGATTAAAGTAAATGTTAATCCTACTGCTTCACGATCAGGAAGGTTGTCAAGCCTATAAACCGGTATTTTATCAATAATGTCATTTACCATCGAAATAATCTGATTGCGATTCATTGTGCTGGAACGCAAAACAGAACTTGATTGATATATTGATGTAAAAGCCTTTAAACCTGAGATTTTTGAGAGTCTGTTTTCTTTACTTTGGTAAAGATGCACAAATGCATATACATCAGCAGATTCATTTATATAACAAGGAGTACTTCCACTCCAGGGTGCACCATACACTTTCACTTTTCCATCTTCCTTAATTCGAATCAAAGGTTCATCATCATTTAATAATCTGCATCCAGGCACATACTTGAGCCAAAGCCGACTGTGAGTACTTTTTCCGGTACCGCTTTTTCCCAGAAAGATAAGTGCTTTACCATCTTTCTCTATGACTGAACCATGTATTTTTAAGGTACTTTTGTATGCTGATAAAATACCAAATGCTGCCCTGATAAAGTAGGCGAGAAACTGACTCTCATATTTATTTTGTAGTGTAAGATCACTAATCACAGTTTTTCTGTCGGTTAAAATTTGAAAGCTATGCTCTTTGTCCTTAATATTTCCAGAATCATCTACTTTCATATTAACGGTTATAACATCATTAGTCTGGTACACTCTAAAGTTTATACCTTCCATAAATAACTCTTCAGCAGGCGTTGTCTCGGGAACTAAAATATTCTGATTCCCTCTGAAATGAAAAAGCAAATCGTTACTTTCAGATTTTTCAGCAAAAAAATCATTATATGAAGGCAATAATTTTATTGTAGCCTCCCGATCTTTTGTCTCAATTAAGATATTGTGGCCTGCAATTGTATATAAAAGCGAATCATTCATTCAGCAAAAATAGTATTTTTTATTAATTTGATCTATATTACAAAATATATGTACATTTTTGGAAAAACAAATAGAAAATAATGCTTCATTAACAAGGTTAACAAAAAATAACATAGATTTGAAACTTAGTTATAATAAAATTAACTACTATTGCATTGGTAATTAAGGACGTAGAAATGTAAAAAATAAGACAGTTTCTTGTAAATTGCTAGTTGTTTATTAATCAATCGCTTAGTTGTTAAGTGTATACTTATAACTCAGTTTTTGAGAGTTTAAAGAAATTTATTGAAAATCTATATTTAGTAGAAAAAATTTATGTTTTAACTAAACATAAATGCTAATAATGTGTTTAACATTACAGAATAATTAAGGTGAAAATAATATTAAAAAAAGTAGAAATGACATGAAAGCAAAATCAAACGTGCAAATTGAGTGTGCTGCTTCATATGAAGCACCAATGATCGAGGTTATTGATATAAGACTAGACCAGAATATTCTTCAGACTGGATCCAGTCCCGATACTCCGGGAGAAGTCTGGTAATTTCATATTTTAAAAAATAAACAAATAGTTATGAAAAAAATAATAATTAATTTATTTGCAGGTCTGATGATCCTGTTTACCGGATGTACTGAAGAAGCAGTCACTATTGAACAGCCTATAAATGAAATTAAAGGTAAAGTAATATCGGTAAAAGCCGGAATGCCCGGTGAAAATCAAAAAACACGATTAGCATTGGATCAAAACGAGTTGGATGTTATTCTCACTTGGGAAGTAAATGATGTGATATATCTCGTGTTTGATGATGGTACAAATACTATACAACAAACTTCAACAGTAACCGCTGTAAGCAATGGAGGAAGAACAGCTGAGTTCGAAATTGAAATACCTCAGGAAATAATTGATGGAGAATCGACTACATTTAATCTTTATGGTCTGTATGGAGGAGTTACTTTTTCAGAGATAGAGGGTGAAGAGGGTATAGTAGAGTTGACTACAGCTCCCTGGAGTGGAGCGTTTTTGCAGCTGGAGGAGAACGATATTGTGCTTATCAGATTCGCAGAAACTGGTATAGATAAGAATAGCCCTTCTATTTCTGTTAACTTTCAGCATGTAGGTTCTCTCTTCAAAATTTATATTGATAATACAGGTGCATTTGACTTAGAGGGTATTACAAGTGTGGAGCTTTTTTCAGATTCACCTATATATGCATACCAAAACGCAAGCGATGAAGAAGGGGCTAAATATGATCTGATATCAGGAACTTTTGTTGGAGGAACTACGTTTTCAAATGTTCTGCCTTTCAATGTAGATACTGAAGGAATTTTATATGTTGGTGATGCGCTTCAATTGTGGGGGTGGTATTCACCTTCTCAGAATGAAGAAGATATATGGCCTGCTCTTAACTTAAGAATCAATTATGGTGAAGGACAACAATTTACTACAGTGGTACCCAAACCGGCAAGGACTGCTACTACTGATATAGGCAAAGCTTATCACTTTTTTTCCAGATTCGATGCTTCACTGGATCCTGCATTAGCATTTACCAATATTGTCAATGGCATAATTCTGGATGAACGTGACGGTCAGATTTATAGTACTGTTAGAATAGGAGATCAGATATGGATGGCAGAGAATCTAAGGTATTTCCCCGGTTTTCCTGATCCAACTAGTGTAAATTTACCTGAAGATGGATCAACTACAGAACCACGCTACTATGCCTATGGTTACTATGGTCCGGAGACATTGGATATAGCAATTGCAAATTTCGTCAATTATGGAATACTTTATAACTGGCCTGCTGCAATGCAAGGAGAAGAAAGCAGTAGCTCTAACCCCAGTGGAGTTCAGGGAGTATGTCCTGATGGCTGGCATCTGCCAAGTGAGGCGGAATGGGTTCAGTTGACAGATTTTGTAAGGACCCCGGAATTAAATGATGCTGCTAATAAGCTCAAAGAGACCGGAGATACTTACTGGATTAGCCCAAGTCCCGGCACAACAAATGAGTTTGGTTTTAATGCCCGGGGTGGAGGTGCGCGTCAAGGTTCAGATGATTATTATTTTAATCTAAGAATACTTGGACACTGGCTAACATCAACAGAGGCTGATGGGGGATTGCAGTTTAGAGCTGTCTGGATGCAGCAGGATTCGCCAAGTGGTGGATTTAATCAAGGAAATAAAGATTTTGCAGGTTCAGTGCGATGTGTAAAAGATTGAAATATTATGTAGTAAACTGTTTGAAAAAAAGATCCCTTGTTCATGGGGTCTTTTTTATTATTACTACATACCTTTTTATTAACATTAAATTTATAATGATGAAAACTATAGTTATCACATATTATTGTATAAAAAAAGTTGATATTTTATTTATCAACCTCTCTATTGAGTAGCGAGAGGGGGGCATGATCCCCCGACCTCATGATTATGAATCATGCGCTCTAACCAACTGAGCTATCTCGCCAAATTTGAAGTGCAAAAGTAGTACAACTTTTTAATTTTGCCAAATCAAAACGCAACATTATTTACCTGATATTTGCTGATAATTGGATTTCAGATCATAAAACTTTTGATATTAGCATGTTGTAGATAGTGATTTTATAGTCATAAAACAACTGACAATTGCTTATAAGTAGTTTATTAACGGTATATAACTATATGTAGTTGCTATAAGCCGGTAATAAGCGGATAATATACATATGATATACAGAATACGAATGAAACCTTTATAATTGATACTTCAGTAGTTAAACTAATCTTTGTTTTTCGTTTAAATATTGTAATTTTGCGTGTTTAGAAAAGCTTGAAACTGTATTAGTTATTATAACTGTGATATATCCTGATAATTTTGAACAAAAAATAGACTTTCAGAAGATTCGTCAGCTGATTGCTGATCGATGTTTTAGTCCCCTCGGAAAAGAGAAAGTGGAAGAAATGAAATTTTCTTCCGACTTTGATGAGATATTGGAAAAACTGTTACAGACGGAAGAGTTTGTAAAGATAAAAGAGGAAGAGGATAACTTTCCTGTTGATAGTTTTTTTGATATGAGGCCGGTGTTAATAAGAATCAGGATTGAAGGTTCTTGGATAGACCAGAACGCACTTTTTGAATTGCGTCGATCTCTGCAAACAATTAACGGGATAGTGGCTTTTCTAAAGAGAGAAGACGATAAGGATCCTAAGTATCCACATTTGCTGGGACTAACAGAAGGTATTGTTACATATCCTGAAATTACTAAAAAAATTGATCAGATTCTTGATGGATTCGGTCAAATAAAAGATCACGCATCAACTCGATTATCAGAAATAAGACGTGAACTCACAACTACAATTAATGGAATTTCCAGAAGCCTTAATTCCATAATGCGAAAGGCTCAGGCAGAGGGCTTTGTTGATAAAGATGTTACACCGAGTATGCGTGATGGCCGACTTGTTATTCCTGTGAATCCATCACATAAAAGGAAAATAAAAGGAATTGTTCATGACGAATCTGCTTCAGGTAAGACAGTATTTATTGAACCTTCGGAAGTTGTAGAGGCAAATAACCGTATCAGAGAACTCGAGAGTGAGGAGAGAAGAGAGATAATTAAAATTCTTACTGAGTTTACTAATTACCTAAGAACATTTTTGCCTGAATTGCTTGAATCGTATGAATTTTTAGCTAAGATAGATTTTATACAGGCTAAAGCCTCTTTTTCACTATATATTGGAGGAATAATGCCATCTATTGAAAATTCTCAAAAAATCGATTGGGTGCAAGCCGTACATCCATTGCTTGATCTGGCACTTAAGAAGCAAAACAGGAAAATTGTTCCACTTGATATAACACTTGAAAACCAAAACAGAATACTTGTTATTTCAGGCCCAAATGCAGGTGGTAAGTCGGTATGCCTTAAAACTGTAGGTATGCTCCAGTATATGGTTCAATGTGGTCTGCTGATCCCCTTAAAAGAGAATTCAAGAGTGGGTGTCTTTGAAGATATTTTTATTGACATAGGTGATGAGCAGTCAATTGAAAATGATCTATCCACTTATAGCTCTCATCTAATGAATATGAAATTCTTCGAAAGGAGATGCAATGATAAATCGCTATTACTGATTGATGAATTTGGTAGCGGCACAGAGCCTCAAATAGGTGCAGCAATTGCTGAGGCCCTCCTTGACAGGTTTAACCGTAAAAAATCTTTTGGAATAATAACTACTCACTATCAAAACCTTAAACATTTTGCAAATGAGCATGAAGGAGTAGTTAATGGTGCCATGCTTTATGATCGTCATGAGATGAAACCACTCTTCAGACTTACAATTGGTAATCCCGGTAGTTCTTTTGCTGTTGAGATAGCCCGCAATATTGGTCTCCCTGAAGATGTAATAGCTGATGCTTCTGAAATAGTAGGAAGTGAATATATCAATATGGATAAATATCTGCAGGATATTTCAAGAGACAAAAGATATTGGGAAAGAAAGCGTGATGAGATTCGTCGTGAAAATAAGAGACTAGCAGAACTATCCTCGAAATATGAAAGTAGTTTAGAGGATATTGATAAACAGAAGAAAGAGATACTGGCTCAGGCTAAGCTACAGGCAGAACAGTTGCTTGCAGAAAGTAACGCACGTATTGAAAATACTATTAAACAGATAAAGGAAGCTGCAGCTGATAAAGAGAAAACGCGACAGATTCGTAAAGAGCTCAATAGTTTCAGAGATAAAGTGGGTGATTTTGCTGATAATAATCTTCAAGTAACTAATGGTGTACCTCTATCAAAGAGCAAGTTTGAAAAAGGTAATAAAAAAACCAATAAAACGGAGAAACGAAAAAATATATCATCTTCATCAGCAGCTATTAAACATGATAAGCTTAAACCAGGTGATAATGTTCGTTTAAAAGGCCAGACGTCTATTGGTGAAATAATGGATGTATCGGGTAGGAAAGCGACAGTAGCTTTTGGTATGATAAAATCCACAGTAGATATTGAAAAACTGGATAAAGTGAGTAACAACCAGTTGAAGAAAGAGATCAAAGCTTCTAATACAGGTGATTTTATTCATGAGAAGAGACTCAATTTCAAACAGGATATAGATGTAAGAGGTATGAGAGGTGATGAAGCATTGCAGGCAGTAATTTATTTTATTGATGATGCATTACAGTTAGGTATTTCACGAGTTCGTGTACTTCATGGCACCGGTACAGGCGCACTGCGACAGATTATCAGAGAATATCTTGGAACTGTTAATGGTGTTGCTAATTTTCAAGACGAACATGTACAATTTGGCGGTGCCGGTATAACTGTTATTGACCTGGAGTAATTTATATGTTATTCTATGACAGATTTTATTTATCTTTGTCTGCTTAATTAAAAATATTAATATATAAACCTATAATTTATTTTTTAATGGCAAAATTTTCTAAGCCTTTTTGGGTAGCAAACTTCGTAGAACTCCTTGAACGACTGGCATATTATGCCGTTTTTATAGTTATAACGCTGTACCTTTCAAATGTGTGGGGATTCAGTGATATTGAAGCTGGTTTGATAGCCGGTTTATTCTCAGCATCACTTTATTTACTTCCAGTATTTTCTGGTGCTATAGCAGATAAAATAGGCTTCCGGTCAGCAATAATATTCGCCTTTACAATGCTTACCTTGGGGTATGCGGGGTTGGGGATATTGCCCACTATGTTAGAGAATGCCGGACTGGTTGAATATGGTATGGTGACAACATACACCGGTCTTAATGAGAGTCATTTAAGATGGTCAATCATTGCTCCGCTGGTTCTTGTTGTAATAGGCGGTGCTTTCATAAAATCAGTAATTTCCGGAACCATAGCAAGAGAAACAACACCTGAGAACAGAGCACGTGGTTATTCAATCTTCTATATGATGGTGAATATTGGTGCATTTACTGGTAAAACTGTTGTTGATCCACTAAGAAGAAGCATGGGTGATCAGGGTCTCGTATATCTCAATTACTTCTCAGCTGCAATGACTCTACTGGCTCTTATTTCTGTATACTTCTTTTATAAATCTTCTAAAACAGAGGGTGAAGGAAAGAGTTTTGCGGAAGTCGGCCGTTCGTTTATGAAGGTTATGCTAAATGGAAGGTTACTTCTGCTAATTATTATAGTTAGTGGTTTCTGGATGATTCAGAGTCAGATGTATGCAACAATGCCTAAATATGTTATTAGACTGATAGGAGAAGATGCATCTCCAGGCTGGTATGCTAATGTTAACCCATTGGTGGTTTTCATATCTGTTAATTTTGTAACATCTCTGATGAAGAAATATAGTGCAATAAAATCAATGATGATAGGTATGCTGATAATACCTTTTTCTGCACTGGTAATGTCTTTAGGCACACAAGTTGGTGGAGATCACTTGCTTGGTTTGCATCCGGTGGCATTTATGATGGTTATAGGTATTGCATTTCAAGCTATAGCCGAGTGTTTCATTTCGCCACGTTACCTGGAGTTTTTTTCACTTCAGGCACCAAAAGGGGAAGAGGGCTTGTATCTTGGATTCAGCCATCTGCATTCCTTCTTTTCTTTCCTTTTTGCTTTTGGATTATCAGGATTCCTTCTTGATAAGTATTGTCCGGACCCACGTCTGTATACAGACGAAGCAGGAGTGTTAGATACACTGAGTTATGCTGCTGCTACACAACATGCACATTATATATGGTATGTTTTTGTAGGTATCGGATTGATTTCTGCAATAGCTCTGTACATTTATGGCAGAGTTACAAAGAATATCGATAGTAAAAAGGAAAATGTAATATAAGTAATGGTATCATTTAAAAATCAAAAAGTATTATGAGATTAGATCTTAGTTCAAAAATTACTCTTGAGCGTGTCCCAAAGAAGTACTACAAACCTGATAACGACTTTGAGGAGTATAATCTGGCACGCTATGAAAAGCTTCCTGTAGCTATTTACGAAGAGCCTAAAAGAGCTGCTAAAAAGATAGCCAATGAAATTTCCAGGGAGTTAAAACAATCGCAGAAAGAGGGAAAACAGTTTGTACTTGGAATTAGTGGAGGTACTTCAACAGCACCTGTTTATGAAGAGCTGGTTAAATTACACAAGGAGGAGGGGCTTAGTTTTAAAAATGTTGTAATTTTTAATACTTATGAGTTCTATCCTGTTATGGATTTCTCTTATAGTAACTTGCAGATGTTAAAAGAATCTTTCTTAAACAAGATTGATGTAGATCCGGAAAATATTTACTCCCCTGATGCCACAGTAGAAAAAGATCTGATTTCTGAGAATTGCGAAAAGTTTGAGAATAATCTGAAAGAAAAAGGTGGATTGGATTATCTGATTCTTGGATTAGGTACTAAAGGAAATGTTGGCTTTAATATGCCAGGTAGCAGTTTGCATTCACAAACCAGATTAGTAATGCTCGATGGTGATTCAAGATCTGATATATCAAGGAATTTTGGATCATTGGATAAGGTTCCGGTAAGTGCAATCACTATGGGTCTTTCTGATATGCTGGCAGCCAAGAAAATTTCTTTAGTAGCATGGGGAGAACAGAAATCTGAAAGTATCAGAGATATAGTGGAAGGACCGGTAACTGATTTGATTCCTGGTTCAGTATTACAGACACATGCTGAGGCTGTAATATATGTTGATCTTGCAGCTGCATCTGAACTTACAAGAATTAGCCGCCCGTGGTTAGTAACAAACTGTGAGTGGGATAGTAAGCTTATCCGCAGAGCTATAGTGTGGTTGTGCCAGGTAGTTGATAAGCCAATACTGAAGCTTACAAACAAGGATTACAATGACAATGGACTGAGTGAGCTGATAACATTATATGGTTCTGCTTACAACGTAAATATCAAAATATTCAATGATCTTCAGCACACTATCACAGGATGGCCTGGTGGTAAACCCGATGCTGATGATACTTATCGTCCTGAAAGAGCAAATCCATATCCAAAGAGAGTTATAATTTTTAGTCCACATCCTGATGATGATGTTATATCAATGGGTGGTACTTTTCAGAGGTTAGTTAACCAGGGTCATGAAGTGCATGTTGCATATCAAACATCAGGTAATATAGCTGTAGGTGATGAAGAGGTAATACGTTATACATCTGTATTGCGTAGTATGCTGAAGAAATTTGACCCTGACAACACCAAAATGTTCCAGAAATATGATGAGATACGTAAATTTCTTCTAAAAGATAAGAAGAAAGATGATATGGATACTGCTGATATACTGTTTATTAAAGGTAGAATACGCAGGGAAGAAGCACGTTCTGCCGATAGATATGTAGGTTTATCTGAAGAAAATGTTCACTTTCTTGACCTACCATTCTATGAAACAGGAACTGTAAAAAAGAATCCAATTTCAGAGAAGGATGTGAATATTGTTAAGGACTTTATTGAAACAATCAAACCTCATCAGATATATGTTGCAGGAGACCTTGCAGATCCTCATGGAACTCATAAAGTTTGTTTGGATGCCATTCTTGCAGCGATTGATATATTAAAATATGAAGATTGGTATAAAGACTGCAGAATATGGATGTATCGTGGTGCATGGATGGAGTGGGAGATTGACCATATTGAAATGGCTGTACCACTATCACCGGAAGAGCTTCGTCAAAAAAGGAATTCAATACTTCAGCACCAATCTCAGATGGAGGGAGCTCCATTCCTTGGAGATGATGAAAGACTCTTCTGGCAACGTTCTGAAGACAGAAATAGAGCTACTGCGGATCTATATTGGAAACTGGGTCTTGCCTCCTACGAAGCGATAGAAGCTTTTGTAGAGTATATTCCAATTCAGGACAACTAAACAAAATTACAAGAATATATTTATTCTTTAAAATACTTAAAATAAAGGGTGAATCAATTAGTGGCTCACCCTTTATTATTTATATATAGTTATAGATAATCTAAAATTAGTTCATTAATGAGAAAAAAATGAAAAAAAGTTGTATATTGTGTCTCAATTACAATTTGATTCATGTTACAAGAAAAATTCCATATCGAGTTTCTCATGGGAAACGCCACCCAGAGTAGCTTATGGCGTATGATTAGCCAAATAGACGGTCTATCAGAATGGTTTGCCGATGATGTAACAATGGACGAAACCGAATCTATCTATACCTTTACGTGGGGCAAGAGCCAGAGTCAGGCTGAAATCATTCAGATAAAACCACAAACTAACATCAGATACAGATGGTTAGATGACGATGAAGATGTCTATTTTGAATTTAGACTAAGAAAACTTGACCTTTCGGGTGAAATGACACTTGAGATAACTGATTTTGCCGAACCTAACGAAAAGGGGGATTCCATTATCTTATGGGAATCTCAAATTGAAGAAATGAAGAGAAGGCTTGGAGTATAGAAATCCATACGTTTTTATTATCTTTGCCGTATAGTTAAACGTGACTCATTATTGCCTGATCAATGAGAAAAGATTTCCATATAAAGAGGTTATACAGTTATATTTTAAAGACTTTTATTCCTATATTCCTGATGACGTTTGCAATATGCCTTTTTTTGGTGTTAATGCAATTTTTATGGAAATATATAGAAGACATGGTTGGTAAGGGTCTTGGTCTGAATGTCCTGGGTGAAATGTTCTTATATGCTGCACTTAACCTTATTCCTCTTGCACTTCCGCTTTCAATTCTGTTGGCATCACTTATGGTTTTCGGGAATATGGGTGAAAACCTGGAACTACTTGCCATAAAATCAGCAGGTATACCTTTGCTAGGCATTATGAAACCACTGATTATATTGGTTTTTTGTATTAGCATAGGGGCATTTTTCTTTCAGAATAATGCTATACCCATAATACAGACAAAATTTTACTCTCTATTAATATCTATCAGACAGGCATCTCCTGCTCTTGATATTCCTGAAAAAGTTTTTTATAAAGATATTCCTGGTTATAATCTTTATGTAGAGCGTAAAGATCAGAAAACCGGTATGTTGCATGAAGTAATGATTTATGATATTGCCAGTGGTTTCAACAATATGAGAGTTATTGTTTGTGACTCTGCTGAAATGAGCAGCTCGGAAGACAAAACAATGGTGATCTTTACAATGCATAATGGACAGCAATTTCAAAACTCCAATCAGGGAAGGAGTTCAAGATATGATCAGGATTTTGTACCTTACTCTAGAGAGAGTTTCAGTAAAAAGACAATGTTAATCCCATACGATGCCAATTTTTCACGAATGGGTGAGGATGTTATCGAGGGAAGTTCTACAAGTAACTATGTGTCAAAGAACTTATCTGAGTTATCTTCTTCAATAGACTCAATGGAACTTGTAATGGATAGCGTCAATAGAGTGGATAGGAACATGATGAAAAATTATTCCTATTTATCATTTAGAAACAGTTATCCAAAGGAACTTAAAGATTCAATAATAAATACAGCTGTCAGTCCTGAAATTATTGTTCCATCCCCTGATACTTTATTCGTTTCCAAAGAACCTCACGAACAATCTTCAATTTTGCAAGGGGCTGTAACAAAAGCAGAAAATAATAGTAATGAATTTCTATTCAGATCATTAAATAAAACAACAACGCAGAAAACAATTAATAGGCACTGGGTAGAGTGGCATAGAAAATTTACTATGCCTTTTACATGTTTGATTTTCTTTTTTATAGGTGCACCACTTGGTTCAATTGTTAGAAAAGGAGGTTTAGGTACTCCCATTGTTATATCAGTAATTCTATTTATTATTTACTATATTGTGGAAAATGTAGGTTATAAGATGACACGTGACGGGGTATGGGCACATTGGTTTGGAATGTGGTTCAGCTCATTTATTCTGCTACCAATTGGAGTATTCCTTACATATAAAGCAATGAATGATTCAGTTATACTGAATGTAGACACATATTCAACCATTATCAAAAGGTTCTTTTTTATAAGAGAAAAAAGGAAATATCCTGTCAAAAGTGTTATAATTGAAACACCTAAATATGATGAGATCGCAGTATCTCTAAATGAGTTGACGAATGATATTGATTCATTTTTCAATAATCAGTTACCGTTAACTTATAAAAAATACTGGACTGATGAATCGTATGATAAAGAACTTTTATCTATTAAAACTAAATTAGAGATTATACTAAATAATATTTCAAATTCCAGAAAACCGGAAGTTTTATCTAAAGCAGAAGAATTTCCTGTACTGATAAAGAATGCTCGTCTTTTCGATACAGGATCTGCACTTTCAAAAGTTTGTATGTATCTATTTCCGGTAGGAATTATTTTAAGACTCCTTTCTATTCCGTTTGAATTGAGAATAAAGAGAGATTTACAAGAAATCAAGCGGTTAAACAGGGAGTTGATTACAATAGCAACAGCATAAAAGATTTTTAATATGCAAGAAGAATTTAAGTTAGACACCATCGAGGAAGCCATAGAAGAAATCCGTAAAGGTAATTTTATAATTGTGGTTGACGATGAAGATAGAGAAAATGAGGGCGATTTAGTTATCGCTGCTGAATGCATAACTCCTGAAAAAGTAAACTTTCTGGAAACTCATGCAAGAGGATTAATTTGTGCACCAATAACAAAAGAGAGAGCCGAAGAGCTTGAGTTACCTCTGATGGTAACTCAGAATACATCGGTACATGCAACACCATTTACTGTTTCGATAGACCTGTTGACTCATGGTTGTACTACAGGTATTTCAGCATACGACAGAGCTCAAACAATACTGGCGCTAACACGCAAAGAAACTGCACCTGAAGATTTTGGTCGCCCCGGCCACATATTCCCTCTAAGAGCTCAAACTAAAGGTGTATTGAGGCGTGCTGGTCATACAGAAGCTACAATAGATTTTGCACGTCTTGCCGGTTTATATCCCGCAGGTGCACTTGCTGAAATAAAAAATGAGGATGGTTCAATGGCACGTCTGCCGGAACTTATGGAGATGGCCAGAAAATTTAACTTTAAAATTGTTTCTGTTGCTGATTTGATTAAATACCGACTTAAAACGGAGTCTCTCATTGAACGTGGAGAAGCTGTACAGCTGCCAACTGAGTATGGGGAGTTCAAGATGATCCCATTTCTTCAGACTGCAACAGGACAAGAGCATGTAGCGCTTATAAAGGGAGAGTGGACTTCTGATGAATCTATTCTTGTTCGAATGCATTCTTCTTGTATGACCGGAGATATTTTTGGGTCTTACAGATGTGAATGTGGCGAACAGCTGCATAAGGCATTAGAGCTTATTGAGAAAGAGGGTAAAGGAGTGCTTGTTTACCTAAATCAGGAAGGACGTGGAATTGGCTTGATGGCTAAAGCTGCAGCATACAAGCTCCAAGAGCAGGGTTATGACACTGTTGATGCTAATCTTCATCTGGGATATCAGGCAGATGAAAGAGATTATGGAGTTGGTGCTCAGATTCTAAGAAGTCTTGAAGTTAGAAATATGCGACTGATGACCAATAATCCTAAAAAAAGAATTGGATTAGAGTCTTATGGTCTGAAGGTTGTTGAAAATGTACCACTTGAGATAACTCCAAATAAGTATAACCATTTTTATATGGAGACTAAAAAAAAGAAAATGGGACATGTTTTAAAAAATATAAAGTAGTTCTTCATGATTTAGATTCTATAACCCTGTTTTACAATGGATAAAAAAATCAAAGTGCTTTGGATGGGTGCAGGATATTTTACCGATAAAAAACCTGATGCAACAGGAACATGGTCTCACTCCATGGCAAATGAACTGGTTAAGTCGGGTGAAATAGAGCTCTACAACATAACTCAATCATCAGTTAAAAGCACCCTAAGAGAAGATTTTTCATCCATAACACAATGGGTAATTCCTTCATCAAAATTAAATAGAAGTGGTCTTCCAAGTAAATCAATCATAAGAGATATTGTGAAAATTACTGCTGAGGTAAAACCTGATATTATACATATATGGGGAGTAGAGTCTTTTTGGGGATTGCTTAAAGCCCGTAATTTAATCTCTGGCAAAGTGATACTCGAGATACAGGGATTGAAATCTGAGATTCATAAGTATTTTTATACAGCATTGACCTATAAAGATATAATTGCATCTTTTGGTTTGAGGGAACTTATTAAATCTTCTGATTCAATTATAAGTCAGAAAAGATCATTTAAAAGATGGGGTAAATTTGAAAAAGAGATTATAAGAAACCACTTTTTTATAACCACTCAGTCGGTTTGGGTCAGGAGCCATATAAGGAACATCAATAAAGATGCAAAATTGTATGAAACAAAGATGTTGCTTAGAGAAGAATTCATAAATGCAGAAAAATGGAACTACGACTCTTGTGTACCGCATTCATTGTTTACAACTTTCTCTTCCATTGTTTCATATAAGGGTTTGCATGTATTGATTGATGCAATTGCTATCCTAAAGAAGGATTTCCCGTCAATTAAACTCAATATTGCAGGAAGTACTGGGCGACAAGGTATCTTGGGATATGGTTATTATAACTGGATAAAAAAGAGAATTAATAAGTTAGGGATTAAAGATAGTGTCAACTGGTTAGGCCCGCTGAAAGCAGACGAAATAGTGAAAAATCTGCGTGATGCAAACGTCAATGTTGTTCCATCTTTCGTGGAGTCATACTGTATGGCACTGGATGAAGCAATTCATGTAGGAACACCTACTGTAGCATCATTTGCGGGAGCTATGCCAGAGTTGGGTAAACACAAAGAAACAGTGTATTATTTCCAGTCAGGGGATCCTATTATGTGTGCAGATGCAATAGCTTCATTTTTTAAAAACAGGGCATTTTCAGAGAATGTTTCAGAGAATGCATATAAAAGCAGAAGTGCCAACTCTGATAAATGTAGCCTGCAGTTAGAAATTTATAGAGATGTTCTAAATAAATAAAGCATAGAGTGTATTATTATCTTATTATTGGATTAGCGATAGGTGGGGTATTTTCCTGGATAATTGCTTCTTTGGTTATCAAGTCAAAAACTGTTTCTAAAAGAAGTTATGAAGAGTTAACCGAAAAGAATATCTCTCTTAGAACTGACTTAATTGTATCAAATGAAAGACTCTCAGATATGGAGAGTGAGGTTGAACGTTACAGACTTGAACTTAAAAATATATCAAAAGAGTACAATGAGATAAATAGTCTACTTGCATCAACCATAGCTGATAATAATTCTTTGCAGGAGAAACTGGAAAATCAGAAAATTGAAATATCAGAATTACACAAACAATTTAATCTTGAGTTTGAAAATATAGCTTCAAGAATTCTTGAAGAGAAAACGGAAAAGTTTACAAATATCAATCGTCTGAACCTGGATTCAATACTGAAACCATTTGGAGAAAATATTGATTCTTTCCGTAAGAAAATTGAGGATGTTTATTTAAATGAATCACGTGAACGCTTTTCTCTTGGCCAGGAACTTAAAAATCTGAAGGAAATGAATGATCGTTTGAGTAATGAGGCAAACAATCTTACTCTTGCTCTAAGAGGTAATTCAAAAGTTCAAGGTGATTGGGGAGAATTGATTCTGGAAAATATACTTGAAGGGTCAGGATTAGTAAAAGGTCGCGAATATTTCATTCAAGAACATCTCAGGGATGATGATGGTAAGGTAATTATAAGTAGTGAGGGTGCAAGGATGAAGCCTGATGTGATAATATCATATCCAGATGATAGAAAAGTAATTATTGACTCTAAAGTATCTCTGACTGCTTATTCAAACTATATCGGGACAGATAATCCTGATGAACAAAAGATATTTGTGAAGGATCATTTAAGATCAGTTAGAAAGCATATTGATGAACTGAGCAGTAAAAGCTACCACGAATATGCATCTACACTTGATTTCGTTATGATGTTTATCCCTAATGAACCTGCATATATACTAGCGTTGCAGCACGAAGAAAATTTGTGGCAGTATGCTTATGAAAAAAATATTCTGTTAATCAGTCCAACCAATCTTATCGCTGCACTAAAATTGATTGCTGATTTATGGAAACGGGAATACCAAAATAGGAATGCACTGGAGATTGCAGAAAGGGGAGCAGCACTTTATGATAAATTTGTCAATTTTGTATCCTCTCTTTCTGAAATAGATAATCATCTAAGCAGAGCACAACGGAGTTATGATAAAGCTTACTCACAACTAAAAACTGGTGGTGGTAATCTAATTAGTCAGGCAGAAAAACTGAGAGAATTAGGGCTGAAAACCAAGAAAACATTACCCACATCAATTGTAGAAGAGAGTAAACAGTTAGATTAGATTAGAGATAAATGACAATAAAAAAAATATTTACAGGCATATAACTTATTAAAACATTGATATGTACGGAAAAATACAACAACACCTGCAAGAAGAATTAAATAATATCAAAGAAGCAGGACTTTACAAAAATGAGAGGATAATAGTAACTCCTCAACGAGCAGAGATTAAAGTTAATTCAGGACAAAATGTTCTAAACTTCTGTGCTAATAATTATTTGGGACTTTCTAATCATCCACGACTTATATCAGCTGCCAAAAAGGCTTTGGATGAGCGTGGATACGGGATGTCATCAGTACGTTTCATCTGTGGTACACAAGATTATCATAAGGAGCTGGAGAATACAATTAGCAGATTCTTTCATACTGAAGATACAATTTTATATGCATCTTGCTTCGATGCTAACGGTGGGGTGTTTGAACCTCTTTTCACTGAAGAGGATGCAATTATTTCAGACTCTTTAAATCACGCATCAATTATTGATGGAGTAAGGCTTTGCAAGGCAAAGAGATACCGTTATGCAAATGCTGATATGACTGACTTGGAAGAAAAGCTTAAAGAGGCTCAGTCACAGCGCTTCAGAATTATTGTTACGGATGGTGTATTTTCAATGGATGGTAATCAGGCACCATTGGATAAAATACTTGAACTTGCAAAAAAATATGATGCATTGGTTATGGTTGATGAGAGTCACTCGGCAGGAGTAGTTGGAAGAACCGGTAAAGGTGTGTCTGAGCTGTATAATGTATTAGGAGAAGTTGATATAATCACAGGTACCCTGGGTAAAGCTTTTGGAGGTGCAATTGGCGGATTTACAACTGGTAGAAAGGAGATAATTGATATGTTAAGACAGCGATCACGTCCATACCTGTTTTCCAACTCAATCCCTCCCATGGTTGCTGCCTCAGGAGTAGAAGCTTTCAATATGCTTGAAGAAACTAATGAACTACAAGATAAACTTCATGAGAATGTAGAATATTTCGTTTCTAAAATGAAAGAAGCTAAATTTGATATTAAACCTACACAATCTGCTATTTGTGCTGTAATGTTATATGATGCAAAGCTATCACAACAATTTGCAGAGGAGCTTTTAGAAGAGGGAATCTATGTTATAGGTTTTTATTATCCGGTAGTGCCTAAAGGTGAGGCACGAATTCGTGTTCAGTTGTCCGCAGGTCATGAAAGAGAACATCTTGATAAAGCTATCGAAGCCTTTATTAAAGTAGGTAAAAAACTAAATGTAATAGAATAATATGAAAGCACTTGTTAAACTACGTCCTGAAAAGGGTATATGGATGGAAGAAGTACCCATTCCATCATTTGGTGTAAACGATGTATTGATCAAAATAAAGAAAACATCAATTTGTGGAACCGACCTTCATATTTATAAATGGGATGAATGGTCACAACAAACAATCAAAACTCCTATGACAATTGGTCATGAGTATGTAGGTGAGATTGTAGATATGGGAAGCGGCGTTGAAAATCTGAAAATTGGTGACAGGGTAACGGGTGAAGGACACATTGCTTGCGGACACTGCCGTAACTGTCGACGGGGAAAGTTACATGTGTGCGAAAATACAATAGGAATAGGTGTAAACAGGGATGGTGCATTTGCGGAATATTTGTCACTACCAGCAGCTAATGTTGTAAAGCTGGATGATAGAATTTCTGATGAGATAGCATCTATAATGGACCCATTTGGTAATGCTACTCATACAGCTCTCTCTTTTCCTTTAATCGCAGAAGATGTACTTATTACAGGTGTTGGGCTTATTGGAAGTATGGCAACTGCAATTTGCAGATTTGCAGGAGCCCGTTATATTGTTGTAAGTGATTTTAGTGAATACAGATTGAATATTGCAAAGAAAATGGGAGCTACAATAGCTGTAAATCTGTCAAAAGGAGAAACGGTTGCACAGGCAGTAAAACAACTGGGTATGCGTGGTTTTGATGTAGGTCTCGAGATGTCTGGTTCTCCAGCAGGATTTAGAGAGATGATTGACAATATGTATAACGGCTCAAAAATATCAATGTTAGGTATATTGCCAAATACAACTACAGTTGATTGGAATAAGATCATCTTTAAAGCACTTACACTTAAAGGAATATATGGTCGTGAGATGTGGGAAACCTGGTATCAGATGGAACAAATGCTGATTTCTGGTCTGGATCTCTCACCTGTTATAACACATCGTTTCCATATTGATGAATATATGAAAGGATTTGAAGTAATGGAAACCGGTCAGTGTGGAAAAGTTATTCTAAGTTGGGATTAGTTCTTCCCGGTTTAAGCTTAAACAGATTTATTGCTTTATCGAGCAGATTAACCTTGTTAAGTATTGGAGGTTCAATCTGCTCGATATTTTTTTCCTCTTCCTCTGGTGGGTAAGAGTAGTCTTCTATCAAGTGACTGTTCTCAATACTCCAATTGTTTAAAGATACTACTTCACCTACTAGTAGCTTCATCTGGTCTGCAGCAATTTTTAGTAAATCACTCTGCAGAACAGTTTTTTTTACCTGTTTTTTGGCAAGGTACTGAATTTCCTGCAGGTCGTTTCTACCAATAAAGTTAAAAAGATCATCCTCAAAGTAGTAATAATTAAAATCTGTTTCAAGAGATAATACCTCAGGTTTTGGAAAACTAATTAACCTCAATACTTTTTTTTCTTCATCTATTTCCCACTGGCATTTATTGATATCATAGCCAACAAGAACTTTTGCTTTAACTATAACAAGGGCCTTTTTTGTGGATGGAATAAATTTTAGAAGCTTCTTTGTGTTCTCATAATTAAAGATCTCATTTAACTGTCCTTCAGCCACAACAATCTTAAACACTTTTTTTATGCTTTCAACAACAGTGTGTGAAGATGTTACAGTGTTAGCAATTTTACTTTTTGTATTAATTACCCTATGAGTAAGCAATGTTATTATTATCCCTAAAATTAAGCCAAATATCAGTATGCCTAAAAAGTTACCACTTAAATTTCCACTGTTTATATAACTGGGCTTGAAGAATATCTTGTAAATAAAGCCTGCTGCTAATAATAGAAATATAATTGAAGTTATAACTATTATTGTTCTACTGGTTATTTTTCTCATAGTTTCTTAATATTACAATATTAAAGTAAAGTAATAAACTTTCGAAGATAGCGATAGTAGAGAAATAAAATAGAATCTATATGAAAAATTATTCATAATTTTGCGGTCGATTCTTTATTAATGAACTGTAACTAAACATAGGTATATGAAACAATTGATTATCTTCCGTCATGGTAAAGCAGAACAAAACACTATGGCAATTGATGATTATGATAGAGAACTGACCGAACGAGGAAAACGTAATGCTAATGATATGGGAGCATTTATTCTTAAAAAGGCCGGAGTTCCTGATTTAATTCTTTCTTCATCAGCAAAAAGAGCGCATCAAACAACAATAATAGCCGCAAAAAGTATTGGTTATCCAGAAAATGAAATTCAGACTGATCAAAACCTCTATTTTGCTCCTGAACGCTGGATAATGAATGTACTTTCAAAGCTTCCCGATAATATAAATAGCTGTATATTTGTGGGACATAACCCAGGCTTAACTGATTTAATCAACTCATTAGGAGTACAGTTAGACAATTTACCAACTGCTTCAACCGCTTGCTTTGAATTTAATGTAGATTCCTGGCGTGAAGTTTCTACTGATCAGGCAAATTTCAAGTGGTTGAAAATTGCCAAAGAACTGTAATCTGTTTTTAATCTTGTGAAAAAAGTGCCCAGGCTATTAACAAAGTAAGTATTATGTTGAAAATCTGAGCTGTAAGAAAAGACCAAATATATTTAGAATTCTCCTTTTTAAAGATATACCGGAAATCTGTTTCAAGTCCAATACAAATAAATGCAAGTGAGAACAGTAAACCTCTTGAACCTTTGTTTGCTATACGTGACAATTCTTTTCCGGTTTCTGCATCAAACACAAAACTGAAAACCAATGATGCTATAAGGAATCCTAGAACAAACTTAGGAAATCTGTCCCAAAGAATAGTTCCTGTAGGTCTGATTTCTGAGTTTGTTCCTCTGTATGACCAGTAGATTGATATTATAAAAGCAGCAACACCCAGAAGAACGTTTTGTGCGGACTTGATAATAACACTATACTGTTCAGCCGTTTCTCCGATAAATTTACCCGATGCTACAACTGCAGCAGTAGTATCTATTGTTCCACCAAGCCATGCGCCGGCTACTTCTTGTGAGAGCCCCATTAATTTTGCCAGATATGGAAGCAAATACATCATTGGTATTGCTACAATCAGTACAAGCGAAATAACAAATGATAGCTTTTTAGGATCACCCTTTATAGCACCGCTTGTTGCAATTGCTGCAGAAACTCCGCAAATTGAAACAGAGCTTGAAAGGAGCATAGACATTTCCTTATCAATCCTGAATGCTTTGGTTGATATCCAGAAACTAAAATACCATACTGAAAATACAACTATTAATCCCTGAACCATTCCTAATGCACCCGCTTTCATAATCTCATTAAAAAGTATAGAGCTACCAAGAATAACTAGTCCGGCTTTTATATAATATTCGCTTCTAACTGCTGAAGCCATCCATTTGGGGAGACCAATGGTATTTCTAATAAATAATCCTATCAGGACTGCAAAGAAAACCGACTCCAAACCTATGGTTTTAATTGAGCTGATATTTGCAATGTATGATGCCAGCTGAGCGAGTAAAAATATTATTATAAATGATATCAAAAATTGCCCATTGTCTTTATTACCCATAAATAAGTAACCCATATAAGAGAGTATTGCAATTATTGCAGACATTGATATATTGTTAGTCATTAAAGATGGAAGCAATATAACGAGGACCAGAATGAGTGCACCTATAATGGTTGCTACCCAATCTTCACTTTTTAATGTTTTCAGCATATATAAATTGATTAGATTAACTCAAAAAGAGTGATAAATTTATAATTTAATTAAGTTCTATATGACAAATTTATGAATTATTTACGATTTAGGAAATCTTTTGTAATTTCTTTTTGCAAATAAACAGCCATTTAACGTTTAAAACACTTTGTTGGTCGATGAATTCAAACAGTTAGTCTATTTAATTTGTTAAAAGAGGTCTCTTATGTTATTTTTGTTTCGGTTAATATTTAAAAAACTGTTTATACGGACAAGATACTATTATTATGAAAAAAATTTATTTCTTAGTTATAACCATTCTGTTATGCTCTTTTGGATTAACAGCTCAGTCGCAAATTACTCGTGGAATAACGGGAAGAATTCTTTTAGAGAATACAAATGAACCTGTTCCTCAAGCTAATATTCGTGTACTGAGACAATCTGATAGTACATTTGTTACTGGCAAGGCGTCAGAAATGGATGGTAAATTTTCTATTCCGGTAAATAATGGTTCATATATAGTTCATGTATCCTTTATAGGCTTCCATGATTTATATAAAAATGTTTCAGTTTCATCCTCAACTCCTATGGCAAACCTGGGAGATTTGGTAATGAGTGCTGATAATATCCTTTTATCTGAAACAGTAGTAACAGCTAAAGCGCCGGAAATTGTTGTAAAAGGTGACACTCTGGAATATAATGCAGATTCCTATAAAGTAACTGAAAGTGCTGTAGTAGAAGACCTATTAAAGAAAATGCCCGGTGTAGAAATAGACAGTGAAGGAAATATAACTGTTAATGGTAAATCTATTTCAAAAATATTAGTAGATGGTGAAGAGTTCTTCAGTGACGACCCAAAAGTAGCTTCAAAAAATCTACCTGCCAAGATGGTTGAAAAGTTACAGGTTCTGGAAAGGAGAACTGAAATATCTCAAATGACCGGTTTTGATGATGGAGAAGAAGAAAATGTTATAAATCTTACCGTTCGTCCGGGAATGAAAGAGGGGCTTTTTGGAAATGGATTTGCAGGATATGGAAGCAAGGATCGTTATGAGGCCAATGCTATGGTAAACTATATGAGAAATAACGACCAGTATACTATAATAGGAGGAACCAACAATACAAATAATGCAGGCTTTTCTGATTTAGGTACTGCCATGTTTGGAAGTATGGGCGGATTTGGAGGCCGTGGTGGAGGATTTGGTAGTCGTGACGGTATTACCACTTCTGCTAATATTGGTGGTAATTTTAGTAAAGATTTCACCAAGAAATTCAAGTTAGGAGGTAATGTAAGGTATGGTTATGGTGATACAGAAGTCACTTCAGAAGTATTTACACAAAACATCCTGAGTGCAGGTAATACCCTTGAAAGCGAAAGAAATACAAGAAATAATATAAGTCAGAACTTCCACATGAATTTAAGAATGGAATGGAAACCTGACACTTCAACAACAATAATTTTCAGACCAAACGTCTCATTTTATAATAACTCACGTAATGAAACCGGAAATTTCAATACAATACAGCAGATGACTGGTGACACAATCAATTTAGGTGAGTCAGTATACATGTCAGAAGGTGATGGTAATAATTTAGGTGGTAGATTAGATATGAGCCGTGAACTCGGGAAAAAGGGTAGGGTTTTAAGTGCTCAGATCAGTGGGAATATGAGCAATTCTGAGAATAGCGGTTCTAGTGAGTCAACTACAATATATTTCAGGGATCAACGCCCCTCAGACATCATTGATCAACGTTTTGTTAATACAAATGACAATAGTTCATGGAGAGGCTATCTCTCTTATGTAGAACCAATCGGTAAGAACAATTTTCTCCAGCTGGCATACCAGTACCGACAAAATAACTCAGAATCAGACAGAGATACCAGAACTAAGGATGAGTCAGGTAACTATACTGTTCTCGATTCAACATATAGTAAAAGATTAGAGAATAGTTTCGTCAGACAGGAACTGGAGCTGAATTTCAGATCTGTCAGAGAGAAGTTCGATTATATGTTTGGTTTCTCAATGCAACCTTCTAGTTCTCACAGCAAAACATTTATCGGTGCTCAAAAGATTGATGACCTGAAACAGGATGTTATAAACTATGCACCAATGGCACAGCTGAATTATAGATGGAGTAGAAATCAAAATCTTAGAATCCGTTATTTTGGAAATACTGATCAGCCATCTGTTTCACAATTGTCACCTGTAGTTGATGTGTCTGATCCACTGAATGTTAGCTTTGGTAATCCCGATTTGAAACCCTCATTTGAACACAGACTAAATATAAACTACAGATCTTCTAATCCGGAAAAGGCAAGTTCATTTAACGCGTTTGCCAATGCAGGATATATGACAAATGATGTTGTTTCACTAACTGCTACAAATGTAGAAACAGGACGTAAGGTAAGAACTTATGAAAACATAACAGGCAACTGGAATGCAAATGGGCGTATGGTACTAAATGTTCCTCTAAAAAATATTAAGTTTTCTATATTCTCGATGTCATTCCTGAGCTATAATCATACTAATGGTTTAACTGGTACTTTTGTGCAAACTGGTGATGAAATATCACGAGATGACATCACTCCTGAAAAGAACCTTAGCAAGCGAATGAATGTAGGAGAGGTATTAGGGCTGAACTATAGATCTGATCTTTTTGACTTGGGTATCAGAGGTAATTTCAACTACAATAAGGTAAGAAACAGCCTTGAGGGTCAGCAAAATCAGGAGTATCTGAATTATGGTGGAAACGCAAATGCAACAATTTATCTCCCGTTGGATTTTACAATTGAGAGTGATATAAATTACTCCACAAATTCAGGGTACGCAGATGGATTCCAGCAAAATGAATGGTTGTGGAATGCCTCAATTCAGAAAACACTCTTTAAACAGAAGAATGGCACATTACGCTTCAAAGTATATGATATTCTGCAACAACGAAGCAATATAAATCGTAGTGTAACTTCAAACTACATAAGAGATACTACAACCAATACACTTACAAGTTATTTCATGGTACATTTTGTATATCGCTTCAATATCTTCAAAGGAGGAGCATCAAGTCAGGATATGATGCCTGGAAGAGGTGGATTTGGTCCCCCAATGCGAAGAGGAGGATAATTTAAATATATCATAAAGATGGATCAAACAATTAAAAGAAATAATCAGACAAAATGGAACAGTGTATTTGTTCATGTCTTATTATGGGGAGTAATTTTCATACTCCCTTACTTCTTTATAAATGAGGAGCAGATTTTTAACTGGAAACCATTTCTAAGGTCTCTGCCTGATATGCTGGGCATAATGTTGGTTTTCTATATCAACTATTTCGTACTTATTGAAAAACTTCTCTTTAAAGGTAAGACAAAAGAGTATATTATATGTAATATTATATTAATTGTAGGTGTTACATTACTTATGTCCTATATGCCTATTTGGTTAAACAAGCTTATACCTGAAATGAGAGTGTTTAGAAGAAGACGATGGGGAGGTATCTCTGTAATGCATATAATTAGGAACTCTACTACTTTGTTTTTAATAACAGGGTTGAGTTTAGCCTTCAAAATGACTGTAAGATGGTTTGAACTTGACAATGAGAGAAAAGAATTGGCCAAAGCAAAGTCTGAAGCTGAATTACAAAATATTAAGAATCAAATAAATCCTCATTTTCTACTCAATACCTTAAATAATATTTATGCACTGATAGAGTTTGATCCTCCAAAAGCCCGAAGGGCAGTAGTGGACTTAAGTAAACTTCTCAGACATTTGCTTTATGATAATAATCAAACCTATGTTCCGCTCAAACAGGAAGCGGAGTTTTTGCGTAATTATTTAGATCTCATGCGTATACGTCTTTCAGATAATGTGGAACTTAAAGCCGACTTCTCATATTCTGAAAGCAGAAACACACTAATTCCTCCACTAATTTTTATATCTTTACTTGAGAATTCCTTTAAACATGGAATAAGTGGAGATAAATCTTCATTTATAAATGTAACATTAAAAGAGCATCCAGATGGAAAAGTTGAGTTTGTTTGCAAAAACAGCTATTTTCCAAAAAGCAAAAAGGATAAAAGTGGTAGTGGTATAGGACTTGATCTTGTTAAAAGACGTCTTGAACTTCTTTATCCAGGAAGTTATAATTGGGAAACCACAATCGAAAATGATGTTTACTCTACTGTATTGGTAATTGATTCCAAAAAACTGATGAATGATACTAAACTGTTGGATAGTCGACGATGAACCTTTGGCTCTTTCTCTATTAGAGTCATATGTGAACAGAGTTCCATTTCTTAAACTTACCGGAAAATATAGCAGCGCAATTTCTGCAATGCAGAATATAACATCTGAAAAAGTTGATGTTCTCTTTCTGGATATACAGATGCCTGGTATAAATGGAATGGATTTTGCCTATACAATCAGTGATAATACACGTGTAATATTTACTACAGCATTCAGTGAATATGCTATTGAGGGATATAGAGTAAATGCTCTTGATTACCTGCTAAAGCCCTTTTCTTTCGAGGATTTCATGATTGCAGCCAAGAAAGCACTTAATTGGTTTGAAATTAAAACGAAATCTGGTTACGATTCAGAAAGAGAAAGATCAAACGTAGGAATATTTGTAAAGTCAGAATACAAATACCTTCATGTTCTGTATAAAGATATTGATTACATTGAGGGACTCAAAGATTATGTCAAGATATACACAATTACAGATCCAAAACCTATTCTGTCACTGATGAGTCTTAAACAGCTGGAAGAGGAGTTACCTTATGATAATTTTATCCGTGTTCATCGGTCATATATTATCAACATGGAAAAAATTACAAGTATCAATAAAAACAGAATAATTATAAGCAATAAAGAAATACCGATAGGGGATACCTATCGTAAACAGTTTATGGCAATAATTGATAAAAGATAAAATATAAAAGCTCTCTAAAATTAATCAGAGAGCTTTTATTATTTTAGAAATCGACTATATAAGTCGGACATAAATTAAGAAAGTGTTGCTGCTATCATCCAAACATCTTTCTCATGTCCAGAAATCAAATCAGACACAAGTGCAACTGTACCTTCATCTTCTGCTTCAGATGCAGCATTCAGGACTTCACGTTCAAGAGCTAATAACTCTTTCAGGTAGTCAAGAACTAGCTTGAACATCTCAGTAGGATCTGTTAAAACACCGCTTTCTTTAATACTGGCAGTTTTCAGATAATCACTGAAGTTATGGGCAGGAACCCCACCAAGCATCAATATACGCTCAGCTACTTCATCAATATGATCTGCTGTTGCATCATAATACTCTTCAAATTTCTCATGAGCTCCGAAAAAGAGTGTTCCTTTCACATTCCAGTGAAACCCTCTAAGGTTTGTATAATAGAGCTGTAAGTTAGCTAATAGTTTTTGTAAACCATCTACTGTTTTCTTTGTTTTTTCAGAATCTAATTGTAAATAATCTAATGTTTTCATAATTCTTTTTTTTAATATTTTTATTTAGAGCTGTTACAAATATAACGAAAAAAGAGCTGTTTTGCAAAGGTTTTCAGGTTCAATAACAAATAGAAATAATCTATTCTATGAGTTTAGATATAGAAATAGTTATCTTGTGACGGCCCGGAACTTCTATAAGTCTATAAGTCTATAATTCCAAAAATCTCAAAAATTCATATATCCATTTAAAATCAGAAAAAGTTCAGAGCATATACTTTACGGTATATATAATTGTAATATAATTGACTAATTAAGTTGTATATACAATTGACTTTCATTTTGAATTTCTATATTTGTAAACAGTTTTACCCACTAAAAAGTAATATCATATGAAACAGAGAAATCTATTGTTAATCGGACTGCTAATTATTCCGATACTGGCTTTTGGTCAGAGACGAGAAGTTGAGGGAATGAAATACCTGGATGAGAACCGAAAACCTATCTACAGACAAAATGTATTTATTCCAAATGTTGGGGAATTTCAGGTATTGAAATGCGACTTCCACACACATACTGTTTTTTCAGATGGTCAGGTTTGGCCAACAGTACGCCATCAAGAAGTATGGGAAGAGGGATTAGATGCCTATGCCATTACTGATCATATTGAGTATACACCACACAAAGAAGATGTAAAAATAAACCCTGACCGTGGATTTCAACTTTTAAAAGAAACTGCTGAAAGGAGTAATATAATTTTAGTAAAAGGTACAGAGCTAACCAGGAATACTCCTCCGGGCCATTTTAATGCTATATATATAAACGACCCATCTGATTTTATTGAAGACAGAGCAAATGAACTAGACAGAGAAGCAGTTATGAAGGCTTTAGAACAAGATGCATTTATATTTTGGAATCACCCTGGATGGCAGCCAGGCATAGAAGGTTCTTACGAGTGGATTCCATTTGTAGATGATCTGTATAAGAATAAAGCACTGCATGGAATTGAAGTGGTAAATGGATTCGGAATTCATTTTAAAGCTCTTGACTGGTGTATTGACAAAGGGTTAACAGTAATGGGCAATACAGATATACACAATCTTACAGCACATGACTATGATTTCAGTAAAGAGTATGTACATCGTACAATGACTCTTGTTTTAGCAAGAGAACGCACTGCTGAATCAATCAGAGAAGCACTCGAAGAAGGCAGAACAGTTGCCTGGGCAAGTAAATACCTCCTGGGTAAAGAAGAGAATGTAAAAGACCTGTTTAATGCATGCGTGGAGCTGAAACCTTCGCATTATACAGAAGCCAGAAACAATGGTACTAAGATCAACTATTATGAAATAAAAAATAAAAGCGACCTTTATTTTGAATTGAGCCTCTCAGATGGTAGCGCAACTAAAAATGTTGTACTTTATCCCCGCTCAACTCAGCTAATTACTGCAAACGAAGAAACAGCTTCACTTTCAGGAGAAGTTGTTTCAACTTACGTAAGGAGTGACCAGCATCTTAAGGTTGATTTTGATTTAAACTGATAACTAAGAGGAAGAAGTAAATTCTTCATGAAGCACTTAAAATAACAAAGGAGTTCAATTGGGTTAAATCCAATGAACTCCTTTATTTTATATAACTAAAAAAACGGAGGAATTAAATAAAGAGAACTTAGGAGTTTATCTTCTTCTATTGAAGTTACTTTTTTTATTTCAATACCTAACTTAATACACTTACTGTTGGTAATGCCATCAATTGTAGAAAGATAGATTACTTTGATGTATTTTCTGGATAAATAAATAAGCAAATCATCCTTACAGTATAAATCCTTATTCATTTCAATGGTCTCTACGCCTACGACCCTGTTGTCTTGCAAGACAAAAATTACCAATCTTTTATTATCATTATCATCTAGGTTGGTTATTTTATTTTCTGAAATCAGTATCGCTTTCCTTTCAAACATGACTATCTAATATAAAATTTTTGAATATTCAAAACATCATTTTCTTAAAACTATTCACTTTCAGCCTATGAAATTTATGTAACTAGAAATAGATATCAAATTAGTGATATTACAAAACATTAGTTTATAAAATTAAAATGATTTCAATTTATCATCCAGTATACTATTCCATTACTCCTTTGTACTTTATTTTTATCCAGAACATATCTTTTATTTGATATGAAAGTACCTTACGACACAGTGGTTGCGAGTAATCCGGCTTAGGTTAAAAAGTGGTTTGTATTTTGATGTGATTTATATTATTAAAAATGTAGTGTTCTATGGTTAAATAACCATAAATACTCTATATATAACAAGAACTTAAAAGTACTTTTATTGTTTGTAGTAACGTGAAAATTAACACAGCTATAATAAAACACTTTTATGTATAAATATTTAACGACTTCACTTTTTCTTTTAGTGAGCCTGTTAACTTTTGCACAAACAGGTACAGTAAAAGGACGAGTGTATAACCAAAAGAATAATGAACCTCTTGAATTTGCTACTATCAGAATTCAAGGAACAACTAATGGTACAACAACCGATTTAGAGGGAAATTATGAAATTGTGTATCGACCTGGATTCTACCGATTAGAAGTTAGCTATGTAGGATATGAAACAACACTATCGGCAGAAGTGCAAATTCAAGGTAACCAAACTGCTTTTATCGATATTGCTGTTCCCGAGTCATCAACACTTATTGATGAAGTTGTGGTCAGGCCAACTTTTAATCTGAAAAAAATTGAAAGTCCGGTTTCATTTCTCACTATTGGAGTAAGTGATATTGAGAAAGCAGCAGGTGTTAACCGTGATGTTTCAAAAGCATTACAATCGCTACCAGGGGTGGGGGCAACCGATCCTAATCGTAACGATCTGATTGTAAGAGGTGGTGGTCCTTCTGAAAATGTATTCTATCTCGATGGTATAGAGATCCCTATCATCAATCACTTTGCAACACAAGGCTCTTCGGGAGGAGTTGTGGGTATTATTAATCCCGATTTCGTGAGAGAGGTTAATTTCTATACAGGTGCATTTCCTGCCAACAGGCCCAATGCTTTAAGTTCGGTGATGGATATCAGGCAAAAGGATGGAAGTCGCGACCGTATCCACACTCAACTTGGTATAGGTGCATCAGATGCTGCTTTTACTATGGACGGACCAATCGGTGATAAAACTACATTTATCGTCTCAGCTCGCCAGTCATATCTTCAGTTGCTTTTCAAGTTCATAGGTCTGCCATTCTTGCCTACGTACAACGATTTTCAGGTTAAGTATAAATATCAGATAGATCCAAAGAATGAGCTCTCAATAATTGGTCTGGGTGCAATTGATAATATGACTCTTAATACCGATTTACAGGAAGACGGCACTGAGTCACAACGTTATCTTCTGGATTATCTACCTGTTTATCAGCAGTGGAACTATACAATTGGTGCTGTTTACAAGCATTTTAGCGATAATTATTTTGATACGTGGGTGCTCAGCAGAAATATGCTGCGAAACAAAAACTTCAAATATCCTGATAATGATGAATCGCAACCAAAAATATCAGACTATCGCTCAGATGAAGCTGAGAATAAGTTCAGATTTGAAAGAAGCTATCCCGACCTGCCCGTTAAACTACTGATTGGCGCCGGAGTAGCATACTCACACTATGAAAATGAAACCAATCGTAAAGTTTTCAGCAATGGATCTTTAAACGATCTTATCTATAATACAAAACTCGATCTATGGTCATATCAGGCATTTATTCAGGCATCTGATACTTATCTTAACAACCGTTTATCTCTTTCATTAGGATTAAACACAATCGGAAATAATTTCAACAATAATATGAAGAACCCTCTGAATCAGGTATCGCCACGATTCTCAGCTTCATACAGGTTAACAGATAAATGGGATATAAATGCTAATGTTGGTCGCTACGCCATGCGCCCTGCCTACACAACATTAGGCTACAAGGATGCCTCAGGACTGTTTATAAACAAAAATGAGAATCTTAAGCATATCATCTCCAACCAGGCAATTGCAGGCTTTGCCTATGAGCTCAATTTTAAACTTAGGTTTAACTTAGAAGGTTTTTATAAGCTATACAATAATTACCCACTCTCGGTAACAGACGGAATGAGTATTGCCGGAAAAGGAACAGATTATGGTCAAGTTGGCGATGAAGAGATAGTTTCAACCGGTAAAGGCAGGGCATATGGAATTGAATTTTCAGGAAAACTTGTTGATTATAAAGGTCTCAATAGCACTATAACATACACGCTTTTCAAGAGTGAATTCACAGGAGCAGATGGAATTTATCGTCCGTCAAACTGGGACACCCGTCACATGGTAAACCTTCTTGGCAGCTACAATCTCCCAAAAAACTGGAATATTTCTATGCGTTGGCGCTTTGTGGGAGGTGCACCATACTCACCAATTGATGTGGACCTATCTACAAATAAAGATGCATGGAGTGTAAACAACAGGCCATATATCGACTATGCAAATTATAATACACTACGACTGAAAGACTCTCATCAACTCGATTTAAGAATAGATAAGGAGTATTATTTTAAGAAGATGATGCTAAACTTCTATCTTGATGTACAGAACGCTTATAATTTCCAGTCGGAAAATCCACCAATTTATACAAATAAAGATGCAAGCGGAATGATAATGAATGACCCCTCCGATCCCGAAAAACAGTTATTGAGGCAGCTTGATTCTTTTAGCGGCACAGTATTACCGGCAATTGGAGTGATGATTAAGTTTTAACCGGTAAAAAGATGAATGTAATAAGAATTGGGAAATTGTTTTAAAGTATCAGACGATTTCCCAATTTTCTATTTCACCCTCAACAATCTTAAACAATGGGTGTGCATCCAAACATAATATCTTTTCAACTTGATTGAGTTTCTCAAGATCTCTTATTTTTAACTTCTTAAGCAGATGCTCTCTTTCATACTCCATTTGACCACTAGTAACGTTTAAACTACCGGGAGTGAAGCTCCAATCTATTTTATTCTTGTCAAAATTATAACTACGTGATTGTGCTTCAAACAAAACTTCACTCAAGTACTGATTAATTAAGTTAACTGCATCACCCGAATTCCTGAACCTGTTAAGCTGCGGATGATTTTTATAACCTTTAGTTCTTCCCTCCAAAACATGCTTGGCAAGCAATGCTTCTCTCCACAAAGCAACAAGTCCTTTTGTATCTAAGTATTTTGGGTGTAATGACCATAGTCTCATAAAAGTATGTTTTTACAAAGTTATCTTTTTTCTAAATAATATACTAATCAGCCATCTGTCGTCCTTTATTTAATTTACATTAATTTGAATTTAGTGTAAATCTATTGAAGGACTATTCAAGGGGATTTATAATACATAAGCAATACTTAGTCCAAAGATCGCTTATAGATCACTTATACATGGCTTATATATAGATAAGCCATGTATAAGCGATCTTCATACCAAGTATATGCTAAATAAGAAATAAGTCTCATTTATATCGCCGGAGATAATATTGTGATTTTCAATGCATTGTAAATGCTTGAAATAGAGTTTATAGAGTGTTATGATAGAAAATATATTCAATTTTATAAACATTTTCCAATTTGTTTTGTCTACTTTAGCAGATTAGTTATGATAAAAACAAAGATATTTAACGAACAGAGTAAACCTACAGAGAGAGAAAAAAGTGAAGTTGTCGATTTCTTATTCGATAATCTTCAGCAGTATGGCGACCCAAAAAATCAGATTGAAAGAGCAATAGATTATTCCACAAAAGAGTTTACTTCTTTTGGCGGATTTACTATGGTTCTGAAGGAGGAAGAAGAAATCAGAGCTGCAGTAGTGGTTAACAGGACAGGTATGGATGGTTATATCCCAGAGAATATCCTGGTGTATATAGCTACTGATAAAAACCATCGTGGTAAAGGAATCGGAAAAATGCTTATTGAACTCACTATTGAAAAAACGGACGGAGATATCGCGCTACATGTTGATGCTGATAATCCTGCTAAAAAATTGTATGAGAAATTTGGTTTTACTAATCCTTATCTCGAAATGAGGTTAAAAAAATAATTATGGCTGAACTGGTAATACAGACAGAGAAGATAAAAGAAAATATAAAGAGTTTAAGCGATTTTTTTGAAAAATATAATATACAGTGGAGCCTTGTAACTAAGGTGTTTTCGGGAGATAAAGAGTTTCTGAAACATATACTTACAGATGATGTAATTGAAAAAATAAACTCAGTAGGTGATTCACGATTAACCAGCCTGAGAAATCTAAGAGCAGTTAATCCAAATATGAGAACAATCTACATAAAACCACCTGCTGAGGTTTATGCAGATGAGGTTGTAGAGTATGCCGACATTTCATTGAACTCATCGCTAAGTACGATTATGGCTCTTAATGAAGCAGCCGGAAAACAAGGAAAAATTCACCAGGTTATCATAATGATTGAGCTGGGAGAACTGCGCGAAGGAGTTAATAGAGAAAACTTGATGTCGTTCTATGAAAAAGTGTTCGACCTCCCAAATATTGATGTAATCGGACTGGGTTCTAATCTTGGTTGCATGTATGGCATTGAGCCCAATTACGACAAACTGCTTCAATTATCAATATATAAAGAGTTGATTTCATCACGATTCAATAAAGATTTGAAATTCATATCAGGTGGGTCATCAATTACGCTCCCACTTATTAACCAGGGCACAGTACCCAAAAACATCAACCATTTTAGGATAGGAGAAGCTGCATTCTTTGGGGTCAGCCCTCTTAAGAATGAACAGTTTATGAATCTTCACACCGATACTTTTGAATTTAGAGCAAATATTATTGAGCTGGAGAAGAAAAAGATTGTACCCGAAGGTGTTTTAAGTGATGCTAACATAGGACACACAGCCGATTTTAGCGAAACCGACCGTCACGAAACAACAGTTAAGGCAATACTCGATTTCGGCATGCTTGATGTGGATGACGGAGACCTGACGGCACTTGACTGTGATATAAAATTTGTAGGTATAACCTCCGATATGATGGTTGTGGATTTAGGCTCAAATAAAACCAAAGATGGTAAAAAGAAATATCATGTAGGCGATGAAATAGTATTCAAAACCAACTACATGGCAGTTGCCAGATTACTGAACTCTAAGTTTATCGATAAGAGGTTTGTGTGAGGTGTTCTATACAAACACGACCTGACAGTACACATTTTACAATTGTTTTTCTATTAACTTGAACAATCGGATATCCTGCTTAAATATATTATATTGTGATTTCCATTTAAAATGTCCTATTTTTGTTATGATCTTATTGGAGGATTATTATGAAAGAACTTGAACAGAAACTATTAGACAGGGATATTAAACCAACTGCAGTGAGACTATTGATATTTAAGGCAATGGTGGAGTATCCGCAGGCATTTAGCTTATCAGATCTTGAAGCTGTATTAGAGACTGTTGATAAATCAACAATCTCCAGAACTATTACTCTGTTCCATAACCATCTGGTAATTCACAGTATTGACGATGGCTCAGGCTCAATGAAGTACTCGGTTTGTAATGATGATTGTCAATGCGAATTAAATGAACTCCATGTACATTTTAATTGCACTCATTGTCATAAAACATACTGCCTTGAAAGTGTTTCAATTCCTCCGGTTCAGTTGCCTGAAAAATTCTTGCTTGAGAACATCAATTTTGTTATGAAAGGTCTCTGCGATAAATGCTCCGAATCTTAAGTCAGAGCACAGCATTAGCAATTTGCAACTTGGTTGCGTAATTATCAATTTAACTTTGCTATGTAAATTGATAATTATATGGCACTAGATATCGCTAAAAATATTGAAACCAATTGTAACAATGATGCAGGGCGTTGTTGCGGAGATTTAAATAGAGAATCCTTAGAAAGCAATTCTGATTGGAAAACCTATATACCAATTACAATTACAGTTGTCATTTTCCTTTTTGGAATTGTTCTCGATTACTTTAAAACAGACTTCTTTAAAGGCAATATGCGTCTACTTTGGTATATTGTTGCCTATTTACCTGTTGCTCTGCCATCCTTTAAAAATGCCGGCACCGCTTTAGCTCAGAAGGACTTTTTTAATGAATTTACTCTGATGATAGTTGCCACACTGGGTGCATTCCTTATTGGAGAGTATCCGGAGGCTGTTGCTGTTATGTTGTTCTACACAATTGGTGAGATGTTTCAGAATTCTGCTGTACAGAAAGCCAGAAAGAATATTAAATCTTTACTTGATGTTAGGCCCGATAGTGCATCAGTTATCAGAAACGGATCAATATCAGTAGTTAATCCTGAATCAGTTGCTATAGGTGAATTTGTCCAGGTTAAAGCAGGAGAGAAGATTCCTTTGGATGGTAAAATGTTGACTGCTAAAGGAAGTTTTAATACATCTGCACTAACTGGCGAAAGTGTCCCAAGAACAATACGTGAGGGCGAACCGGTATTGGCAGGGATGGTTAATCTTAACAGTGTTATTGATTTACGGGTGGAGAAAAAATATGAAGATAGCTCACTTGCACGGGTACTCGAAATGGTACAAGAGGCATCGTCACGCAAGTCTAAGACTGAACTTTTCATACGCAGGTTTGCACGAATATATACTCCAATTGTTTTTGCTCTTGCACTTGCAATAACTATTATACCTTCGTTTATTGTCTCTGATTATCTTTTTTCCGACTGGCTATATCGTGCACTGGTGTTCCTGGTAATTTCTTGTCCCTGTGCACTAGTTATATCTATTCCATTAAGTTATTTTGGAGGTATAGGTGCAGCATCACATAATGGAATTCTGTTTAAAGGAGCAAATTACCTCGACTTAATTGCCAAAGTTAATACTGTGGTGATTGACAAGACAGGAACATTAACCGAAGGAGTATTTCAGGTACAGAAAATTGAATCTGTTTATCCTGATAAGGAAAAAATGATTGAGTATGCTGTAGCTCTTGAATCGAAATCGAATCATCCGATTGCTAAAGCCATGTTAGAATACCATCCTGATATTTTACCATATGACTTTAACATAGAGAATGTGGAAGAAATTGCCGGACATGGGATGAAAGGTTTGGTTAATGGGAAAGATGTATTGGCAGGAAATACTAAATTGATGAAACTTCACAAGATCAAATACGAACAGAAAATAGATGATATAAAGGAGACAGTAGTTATTGTTGCCATAAATAAAGAATATGCCGGATTTTTTGTAATTTCTGATAAAGTGAAGAAAGACTCTTGGAATGCAATATCGCGACTGAAGAAATTAGGTATAAAAACTACAGTGATGCTGAGTGGTGATAAAAAGTCGATTGTTGATGATTTAGCAAATGAGTTGAATATTGACTTTTCTTACGGTGATCTACTGCCTGAAGATAAGGTTTATCATATTGAGAAATTGAAGAAAGATTCTGATAACATAGTAGCATTTGTAGGTGATGGAATTAATGATGCACCTGCTTTAGCTATTAGTGATGTGGGGATTGCTATGGGTGGTATGGGTTCTGATGCAGCAGTAGAAATTTCAGATGTTGTGATCCAGACCGATCATCCATCTAAAATTGCCACGGCTATACAGATTGCACGTTCTACTCGTGCAATAGTTATTCAGAATATTGTGTTTGCTTTGGGTGTAAAGTCTCTAATAATGATATTAGGAGCCTTTGGAATAGCTTCAATGTGGGAAGCCGTGTTTGCCGATGTAGGCGTTTCTCTGATTGCTATACTCAACTCAATCAGAATATTAAGAAAAGATTTTAAATAATTTAAACTAACCTCATCACTTTGTCAACAGCATCATCAACCTGATCGATTGACTCTAATCCTAATGTCATGCAGTGCGTGTTGCCGGTGGTTAAGGCATATTTGATAGACTCCTCTCTTTCGTTATCTTTAACATGTCTACCTTCACCAAATATTTTCATGCCAATCACACCAATCCCTTTCGCTTTTGCTTTCCCAAGGAGTTCACTCACCATATAGGGGGTATTGTCCATATGGCTTTGGAATGGATTTATACGTGCTAAAATAATATCAACCCATGGATTATCTACAGCTTCTACCATTGCTTCCCAATTGTGGCATGAGACGCCAACTGCTTTTACGATACCATCTTCTTTTGCCTTGGCTAATCCTTCCATATAATGCTTACGGTTATTGCTCCATCCTGGCTGTATCAGGCAGTGCATTAAGAGAATATCAATATACTCAGTGCCTATTTCTTTGCGATAACGGTCGAGAGATTCACGTACAGGAGCATTCCTATCAGAACCATCTTCATATGTCCATATCTTTGTGAGAAGGGTTATTTTCTCGCGTGGCATGGATTTGATGGCATGCCCTACAAATGGGTGGGATCCATACGAATCAGCCATATCAAAGAATGTGATACCTCTGTCATATGCGTGATGTGCCATAGAAGCAAACTTATCCATTCCCAGTCGAGTCTGATTGGATGATTTGGAGCCACCAACCGATCCTGTGCCTAATGCTATTCTTGAAACAGTGAGTCCGCTGTTACCTAATTTAACTTTATCTATTTTGACTTCGGGTTTTAGATCGATATTAAATGAACCTTTCCCGGCAACCGTGAGACCTGCAAAACCTGCAAACCCGGTGTGAATAAAACTACGGCGAGATATCTTTTTCATTTAATTACAGATTTTTAATTAGAACTATTTTAACAGGACATACTCAAAAGTAGAAAATAATTTCTATAAATCAAGTAGTTGGGTGAAAATTATCCATTTTCATATTTACAATTTAAGTAATTCCTACTTCAACTTATTCACTTCAATCTTAAATTTTATAATTCTTTCAATTAAATCATAAGGAATAGGACATTTAAGAGGAAATTGTACAGATCCTTTGCCTTGTTTATATCCAGATAGTTTCTCTTTAAATTCATCATGTGCTTCAGGTGTAGCATACAAGCCTATGTAATTCTTATATGCTGCAAAGTAGATAAGAGGTCTTTTGTTAGTCTTATATCCAGGCATACCGTAAGCCATTTTTTCTTCTGCACCAGGAGCTAATTCTTTAACCATCCCTCATATTTTGTATAGAATTTCCTGGATTTCATCGGGGAAACTTTGTATGTATTTGTCTATCTCATTCATGTCTTCAAAAGTAGAAAATAATTTCTATAAATCAAGTAGTTGAAGAAAAATATGATATTGATTACCAATCATAATATATTAAGTATTTTCCAGAGGAATAATGTCTTATCTTTGTTGCATGAATATAGAGAATCAACAATCAACTATTTTATCTAATCTGGGTATTAATGCATTGAATAAGATGCAGTTTGAAGCTCAGAGAACGATAATGAATAAGAAAAATATTATACTGCTTTCTCCTACAGGTTCAGGAAAGACACTTGCATTTTTACTGCCGATACTGCAACTGCTTGACGAGAATATAAAAGGAGTGCAGTGCTTGATAATTGCTCCATCACGCGAACTTGCTATGCAAATAGAACAGGTGTGGAAGAAGATGTCGACAAAGTTTAAGGTAAATGTTTGCTATGGAGGGCATTCTATCGAAACGGAGCTAAACAACCTAAGTAATCCTCCGGCTCTGCTTATTGGTACTCCGGGACGACTTACAGACCATTTAGAAAGGGAGTCGTTTGATACGGGCAATATTAGAATATTGGTGCTGGATGAGTTTGATAAGTCACTTCAGCTGGGCTTTTTGGAGGAGATGAATGCTATTTTAAGTAAGTTGTCAAATCTTGAAAAAAGAGTTTTGCTATCTGCTACTTCCGATGTAGAGATACCAGAATTTGTTGGTATGGACTTTCCTGTAACTCTTGATTTTGTACATGAGGTGCAAAATGAGACTCTTTCACTTAAACTGGTAGTATCTCCCGAAAAGGATAAAATAGATACACTTTTTAAATTGCTTTGCAATATAAATTCTGAGGCTGCGCTAATATTTTGTAATCATAGAGAATCAGCAGAAAGAATCAGCAGCGTGTTAGTTTCCAAAGGTATAAATTGCGGATATTATCATGGGGGAATGGATCAGGATGACAGGGAAAGAGTATTAATACAATTCAGAAATGGTAGTCTTAATTTTCTTGTTACAACTGATCTTGGGGCAAGGGGGTTGGATATTCCGGAAATGAAACATGTGATCCATTATCATTTACCGGCAAAAGATGTAGATTTTACTCACCGTAATGGACGTACAGCACGTATGAATGCTTCCGGTACAGCATATATTGTTATATATAAAGAAGAGGCTTTGCCCGAATATATCCCGCAAGGTTTAGATATACTGCAACTGAAAGATGGTGGTCCATTGCCACAGCAACCGGAATACCAGACAATATATATTAGTGGAGGTAAGAAAAACAAAGTTAATAAAGGTGATATTGTGGGATTCTTTCTGCAAAAAGGAAGATTGGATATGTCTGATTTGGGTCTGATTGAAGTGAAAGACTTTGTATCCTTTGCCGCTGTCAGAGCGTCTATGGTTAAAACGCTTTTGAATAACATTAGAAACCAAAAGTTGAAAGGTAAGAAATATAAGATTGAGGTTGCCAGACAGGTAACTATATAAACAAAAAACACCTGCCGAAATATCGATAGGTGTTTTAATTTTTTTTGTGGGCGATGACGGATTCGAACCGCCGACATCCTGCTTGTAAGGCAGGCGCTCTGAACCAGCTGAGCTAATCGCCCTTTTTTTAATAACTGCTTTTCTTAATTTCTCATCTCTTTGAGTAGTTGTTTTCCTGAAAAGCGATGCAAAGATATACTCTTTTTTGAATGTGACAAAATTATTTCAATTATTTTTATCAAAATTTTTAAGACTCTATTATTATCACTATTTTTGTATATCGAAAAGAGGTATATAATATAATGAACATAAACCGACTGACAGCTATTTCACCAATTGATGGTAGATACAGAGATAAAACAGAAGCTTTATTTCCGTTTTTTTCTGAATATGCCCTCATAAAATACCGAGTACAGGTAGAAATCGAATATTTTATTGCTCTCTGCGAAGCGGGTATAAATTCTTTGCAGAATGTTGATGAGAATCAATTTGATCTGCTGAGAGCTATTTACAAAGGTTTCGACGAGGATGATGCTCAAGATATTAAAGAGATTGAAAAGATCACTAATCACGATGTGAAGGCAGTGGAGTATTTCCTTAAAGAGAAATTTGACAAGCTCCACCTTTCTGAACAAAAGGAATTTATTCATTTTGGTCTTACTTCTCAGGATATAAATAATACTGCCACACCTATGATGTGGCGTGATGCTTTGGAAACTGTTTACATCCCAGAGATGGAGCAGTTGATTTCGTTGATTGATGCTTTGGCGGAGGAGTGGAAAGATATTCCTATGCTAGCCAGAACTCATGGTCAGCCAGCATCTCCAACCCGTCTGGGAAAAGAGGTGAAGGTGTTTTCATACAGATTGACTAATCAATTGGAAGTGCTTAAACATATTCCTGCCAAAGCTAAATTTGGTGGAGCAACAGGAAACTTTAATGCTCACCATGTGGCTTATCCCGAGATAGATTGGAAAAAGTTTGGTAATGAATTCCTGTTCGAAAAGTTGAACCTGATCAGGGAGGAATATACTACTCAAATTTCTAATTATGATGCATTCGCTGCATCCTTTGATGCAATGAAACGAATTAATACTATCCTGATTGATTTCAACAGGGATGTATGGCAATATATCTCTATGGAGTATTTCAAGCAAAAAATCAAAGAGGGTGAAGTGGGTTCATCAGCTATGCCACATAAGGTAAATCCTATTGATTTTGAAAATGCTGAAGGTAATCTTGGTATTGCTAATGCACTTCTTGAACATCTGGCGGCTAAATTGCCTGTGTCAAGATTACAAAGAGACTTAACAGACTCAACTGTGATACGAAATATTGGAGTACCTATGGCACATGAGATAATTGCAATTAAAAGTACAACAAAAGGACTTCATAAGTTGTTATTAAACCGTGAGGCGATAGATAGAGATATGGACAATAACTGGGCAGTGGTTGCCGAAGGAATACAGACTATATTGAGACGTGAAGGGTATCCAAAACCATATGAGGCATTAAAAGAACTGACTCGCACAAATAATCATATTACTAAAGATAGTATCGCAGAGTTTATTGATAGATTGGAGGTGAGTGACAGTATCAAAAATGAACTTAAGGGAATTACACCTCAATCCTATACAGGAATTTAAAAAAGAGCAATTATTATTTATTGAATGTAATGTAAATACAAATTAAGGAAAATCCAATGCCGGTTGTTCCATTACATGATGGCCGGTACTGTTTTATTAAAATTGAAAAAAACCGTGAGGTTTAATAATTAAGACAAAACTAAATGCAACAATGACAACAAACAACGAAGAATCGCGCCCTAAAAGAAGTTTCTATAGTGCGCACAATGAGAGACACGCTTCCCCTAACAGAAATAATCAGGGTAATGAGCGAAGAACACAACAGGAGGGGTATCATTCTGAAAGATCCTATAACCAAAACAGAGGAGAACGCCCACAAGGTGGTTCATATGGTAATAGTGAGGGAGGCAATGTAAGAAAAAGACGCCCAAGAGTTGGTGAAAGGGTACAGGCTCAACAAAGAGGCCAAGGTGGTGGCGGTTATGGTAATCGCAGCTGGGGCAATCAATCACAGAGTTCAAATTATAAAACGACTACTAGCTCCACTGGTAAGAAACTTAAAAAGAAAAAACCGTTTAAGCAGATTAAATATAAGGAGAATGCAGATCCAAATGCTCCTATACGTCTTAATAAATTTATTGCTAATGCAGGTATCTGCTCACGTCGTGAGGCTGACGAGTTTATACAGGCTGGTGTGGTAACAGTGAACGGTGTAGTGGTAACTGAACTTGGAACAAAAATTACTCGTTCTGATGAAGTTAAATTCCATAATCAACCTGTTCAGCTTGAAAGTAAGGTATATGTTCTACTTAATAAGCCTAAAGGCTTTGTTACTACAACTGATGATCCTGAGAACCGTAAAACAGTGATGGAATTGGTGAAAAGTGCAGCATCAGAAAGGATTTATCCTGTTGGAAGACTTGATAGGGCTACTACAGGTGTTTTACTCCTTACAAATGATGGCGACTTAGCTTCCAAATTAACACATCCTAAATACGAGAAGAGAAAAATCTATCAGGTTTGGCTTGATAAACCGGTTGCAATGGAGCATATGCAGGCTATTGCAGATGGAATTGAGCTAGAGGATGGAGAGATACATGCTGATGCTATAAGTTACGTTACAGAAGAAGATCTTACTCAGGTGGGTATTGAGATTCATTCAGGTAAAAATCGTATCGTTCGCAGAATTTTTGAAAAACTGGGATATCGCGTATTAAAGCTTGACAGAGTATATTTTGCAGGTTTGACGAAAAAGAAATTATCTCGTGGTAAATGGCGTTATCTTTCAGAACAAGAGGTTAATATGCTCAGAATGGGAGCTTTTGACTAAATATTAATTTATAAATAATAACATTAAAATTTTCTGTCTATTACTGCAGAGATAAAAAATATTTTGCAACAAAATCTCTAATGGGAGATTAATCGTTGATTATGAAACAGATTAAGAGGACAAAAATATCGGAAGCTTTAAAGCTTACCAGTTTCGGAGAAGAGATAAATGTAAAAGGATGGGTTCGTACCCGCAGAGGAAATAAGAACGTAGGATTTGTTGCGTTGAATGATGGATCTACCATTCATAATATACAGATTGTTATAGATATAGCGCAGTTTGGTGAAGAGTTTCTTAAGCCAATCACAACAGGTGCATGTATTAATGTAAATGGCAAGCTGGTTGAGTCGCAGGGAAAAGGACAGTCGGTTGAGGTTCAGGCAACTGAAGTGGAAATTTACGGGCCGGCTGATCCTACTACATATCCATTGCAAAAGAAAGGACACTCTCTGGAGTTTTTGCGTGAAATAGCACATTTACGCCCACGTACAAACACCTTTGGAGCGATCTTCAGAATGCGTCACCACATGTCATTTGCAATTCATAAATATTTTAATGACAGAGGTTTTTACTACTTCCATACACCCATTATTACAGCTTCAGATGCTGAGGGTGCAGGTTCTATGTTTGAAGTAACCACTCTGGATTTTAATAATATTCCCAGGGATCAAGAGGGTAAAGTTGATTATTCACAGGACTTTTTCGGGATGCAGACCAACCTGACTGTTTCGGGACAATTGGAAGGTGAACTTGGTGCAATGGCACTTGGTGGAATTTATACTTTCGGTCCGACATTCCGTGCTGAGAATTCAAATACACCACGTCACCTTGCAGAGTTCTGGATGATTGAACCTGAAGTAGCATTCTATGATATCAACGACAATATGGATCTGGCTGAAGATTTTCTGAAGTACCTGATCCGATATGCACTTGATAACTGCAGGGATGATATAGAATTCCTTGCAAGCATGTATGACAAAGAGCTGGTGGATAGATTGCTATTTGTTGTTGAAAACGATTTCGTGAGACTAACATATACTGAAGGTATAAAAATACTTGAGGAGTCAGGTCATAAATTTGAATTTCCTGTTTTCTGGGGAGCAGACTTGCAATCAGAACATGAGCGTTACTTGGTAGAAAAACATTTTAAACGTCCTGTAATTCTTACTGACTATCCAAAAGAGATAAAATCATTCTATATGAAGCAGAATGATGATGGAAAAACTGTTCGTGCAATGGATGTTTTATTCCCTAAGATCGGTGAAATTATAGGTGGTTCTGAACGTGAAGCAGACTATGATAAGCTGATGAATCATGTCAATAACCTTGGTATGAACACAAATCCAATCTGGTGGTATCTGGAAACCCGTAAGTTTGGTACAGCTCCTCATTCCGGATTTGGTTTGGGTTTTGAGAGGTTAATGCTGTTCATTACAGGAATGACAAATATTCGTGACGTAATCCCATTCCCAAGAACTCCTAATAATGCAGATTTTTAATAATAGATGAAGAATATAAGAAACTTTTGTATCATAGCTCATATTGATCATGGAAAGAGTACTCTGGCAGATCGTCTGCTGGAGTTTACCAAAACTGTTGAAGGTAAAGATCTTCAAGCACAGGTACTTGACAGCATGGATCTTGAGCGTGAACGAGGCATTACGATTAAGAGCCACGCTATACAGATGGACTATGTATATGAGGGTGAGAAATATATATTGAATCTTATTGACACACCCGGACACGTTGACTTTTCGTATGAAGTGTCGCGTTCGATTGCAGCCTGTGAAGGTGCTTTACTCATTGTTGATGCTGCTCAGGGAATTCAGGCTCAGACTATCTCTAATGTTTATATGGCAATTGAGCATGATTTGGAGATTATTCCGGTTATTAATAAAATCGACCTGGATAGTGCAATGCCAGATGAAGTAGAAGATCAGATAGTTGAGCTTTTAGGTACACCCAGAGAAGATATCATTCGGGCAAGTGGCAAAACGGGTATAGGAATTGAAGAGATATTAAAAGCTATAATCAATAGGGTGCCTGCTCCGATTGGAGATTCTGAAGCTCCTCTGCAGGCACTTATTTTTGATTCCGTTTTTAACTCTTTCCGTGGTATTATTGCATATTTCAAGATTGTTAATGGTGTTATCAGAAAGGGTGATTCAGTTAAGTTTATAAATACAGGCAAGGAGTACGACGCTGATGAAGTGGGTATTCTGCGCTTAGGAATGGAGCCAAGAGATGAAGTAAGATGTGGTGATGTAGGGTATATAATTTCTGGTATTAAAACTTCGAAAGAGGTTAAGGTAGGAGATACCATTACTCATGTTAAACGTCCGGCAGATAAAGCGATTGAGGGTTTTGAAGAGGTGAAACCTATGGTTTTTGCCGGTGTATACCCAATCGATAGTGAGGATTTTGAAGATCTGAGATCCTCATTGGAAAAACTTCAGTTAAACGATGCATCTCTGACTTTTCAACCTGAATCATCTGTAGCTCTTGGTTTTGGATTCAGATGCGGCTTCCTTGGATTACTCCATATGGAAATTGTTCAGGAGCGTCTTGAGCGTGAGTTTAACATGGATGTGATAACCACTGTTCCTAATGTTTCATATAATGTTTATGATAAGAAGGGGAACAAAAAAGAGGTACACAATCCGGGTGGACTGCCTGATGTTACTCTGATTGACAGAATCGAAGAGCCCTACATACGCGCATCTGTGATCACATTTACTGAATATATTGGTCCTATAATGACCCTTTGTCTCGGAAAAAGAGGCGAGTTGATAAAACAGAACTACATTTCAGGTAATCGAATCGAGATAATATATGATATGCCACTTGGAGAGATAGTTATTGACTTTTATGATAAATTGAAAAGTATCTCTAAAGGGTATGCATCTTTTGACTATCATATGCATGATTACAGGCCTTCTAAGCTTGTGAAAATGGATATTTTGCTCAATGGCGAACCTGTTGATGCTCTTTCCACTCTTACGCATTTTGACAACGCACAGACCTTTGGTCGCAGGATGTGTGAAAAACTTAAAGAGTTAATTCCACGTCAGCAGTTTGATATAGCCATACAGGCAGCAATAGGTGCGAAGATTATTGCTCGTGAGACGGTAAAGGCAGTTAGAAAAGATGTTACTGCAAAATGTTATGGTGGTGATATATCTCGTAAGCGTAAACTGCTGGAGAAACAGAAAGAGGGTAAAAAGCGCATGAAGAAGGTAGGTAATGTGGAAGTTCCGCAAAAAGCCTTCCTGGCAGTATTGAAGCTTGATTAATTGGGTTTGCCATTATCTGGTTTCAGTAAAATAACTCATGAGTAATCACTGCACTTGAAGATGTTGTTTACTTTTTAATGTAGTTTATAATAATTTGATGTTAGAATCACTTCTGCAAAATTCATATTTTTCAGTTTTCGTAATTATAGCACTCGGTTTTTTACTTGGAAATGTTAAGATAAAGGGTGTTTCACTGGATTCCTCGGCAGTTCTTTTTGTGGCACTGCTGTTTGGTCACTTTGGTGTTGAAATTCCTAAAGTACTGGGCAATTTTGGCCTGGTACTTTTTATTTTTACTATTGGAATTCAGTCGGGTCCCGGTTTCTTTGATTCATTTAAAAAGAACGGGAAAAATATATTTATACTTTCAGTACTTATCATTGCCAGTTCCGGTGCAGCTGGTATAGGATTAGGTTATCTGTTTAATATTGATACAGAGGGCGTTCTTGGTCTGATTTCAGGAGCATTGAGCAGTACTCCTGCTTTGGCTACAGCAACTGATCTTACTGATTCTCCTCTGGTTTCAATCGCATATGGTATTACTTATCCATTTAGTGTAATCGGAATTATTTTATTTGTGAAGTTATTTCCCAGAATATTCAGAGTGGATCTGGCTAAAGAGGCTAAAAAAATTGAAGAGGTAAATAAAGAATTTTATCCTGAAGTTAAACAGGCAGTGTTTAAGGTGAAGAATCCAACTGTGTTTGGTAAAACACTTGCAAAGCTTCAGGTACGTTCTATGACAGGTGCTGTTATTTCGCGTTACTCTCATGAAGGTGTCATTTCTTTAGCAAAAGCTAGAACCAAACTGTATGAGGGGGATCTTATTAAGGCAGTTGGTACAGAAAACTCGTTAAGCCAGCTGGAGCTTTTAATCGGAGAAAAGACAGATATGAAACTGCCTGTAGGAAATAATCAGGTATCGGAATCACTGCTTGTAACTAACAAAAATATAGTGGACCAAACTCTTGGATCATTAAATCTCACTTCTGTTTATAGTTGCAATGTAACTTATATTAGACGTAGTGGGGTAATGCTTTCTCCTTCGCCTGATATTAAAATTAAATTCGGTGACAAGTTGGTTGTAGTAGGAGAGCAGGAGAATGTTAAAGAGGTAGGTATGCTTTTAGGTAATGATGAAAAGAAGCTTTCAAGTACCGACTTTTTTCCTATTGCCTTGGGTATTATTTTGGGTATTCTGGCAGGACAAATACAGCTCTCTTTTTCTGACTCATTCACTTTCTCACTTGGTTTAACGGGGGGTGTTCTTATTGTTGCACTTTTACTAAGTAAGGCAGGAAAAACAGGGAGTATTTTGTGGACTATGTCCGACACTTCAAATCAGTTGTTAAGACAGCTGGGGTTGTTGCTCTTTCTTGCAGAGGTTGGTACAACGGCAGGGGCAACGCTAATTGCCACTTTCCAGACATTTGGTTTACTTTACTTTTTTATTGGAATAGTAATCACACTGGTACCTATGATTCTGTCTGGCATTGTTGGTAAGTATGTACTGAAGTTAAACGCTTTGGAGTTGCTGGGTACAATAATTGGAGGAATGACAAGTACACCCGGTCTGGCAGCTGTGGGTTCAATGACCGATAGTAATGTGCCAAATCTGACTTACGCTTCGGCCTACCCACTAGCAATGGTGTTACTAATAATAATGCTGCAGGTAATTGGATTTATTGCACTATAGAATAAAATAAAAAAAGGCACGCCAATCACTTGGAATGCCTTCTCTTCAAAATAATAAATAAAGTAAATAGGCTGTACACACGCGAGTGTACAGCTTTTTTTATTAGTTAAAAGCTACAGCAGTTGGAATTAATCCTATTGCAGCTATTTTATTTTTTAATTTACCTTCTTTTGTGAAACAGTAAACTGTGCCCGGTGTCTGGTAATCGGTTTCCATGATGATAACATCTCCGGTCTCTTTGTTCACATCAATCCCATGAATTATGCCAACTTCCGTTCCGTCTGTTATGAAATTATCTGATATTACTTGTTCAGTGAGACAGTCATATACTAATACACTGTAAGGATTGCCGTAACTACCCTGAATGATGTATGCTTTATTTTCAAAGATTACGAATTTTCCGGGTGATGTGATCTCTTCAATTGTTGTAACTCTTCCATCTGTAGTAATTTTCTGAAATGAAGCATCTATATCTGTGTAGTTACCAAGTGCTGATATATATATGTTACCTCTGTTGTCTTTACCAATATTTGTTGGGTTTACTGCGACTTCAATCTCTTTTTCTACTGTAAAGCTGGAAATATCTATAATTGAGAGTGTGTTATTATATCCATCTAAAAAGTTTAGTCCTCCTGAATTTGCAACATATATTTTGTTGTTGATTATTTCAATACCATCTGGATCGAGACCTACTTTAACTGTAGCATCTATATCCAGGGAAACTGTATCAATTCGAGTAACAGTATCATCGAATGAGGTTACATATACTTTTCCTTCGTGTGCTATTAGCTGACGAGGCTGTTTGCTGCTCCCATCTTCCATCTTCATTGAAATCTGACGAATTGATTTACCGGTTGAAGCATCTGCAATCTCAATGGTTCCCGACACATTCATAACGATGTATAGCTTTGAACCATATTTTATCATATCATTTCCTACATCACCCAAACCACGCATATTTACTTCACGAAAGAAATCTTTTATGATCGAACCGGTTTCTATATCATACTTAGCTAAAGTGCTGTTGTTTTGATTAAAATTTCCCTCATTAAGTATAAGAATAGTGTTATTATTAATTGGTTTCTGTTCAATTGGATTATTGTTGTCAGAACAAGAAACAAGAATGATTAATCCTGTTAGCGTGAGTGTAAGGAGTAAGTTTTTTCTTTTCATAATTGTATATTTTTATTGTAAGTATGTTTAAAAATTATATGAGATATTCCATCTATATGATCGTCCCGGCATTGGGTAATTTAGTATTATCTCATAGTTATTGTTAGCAAGGTTTAGTATCTCAAAACTTAGGTTGATACTATCTTTTCCTGCTTTTATAATTTTAGATAAAGAAATAGAGTGATCAGTGTATCCATTAACTCGGAATTCTTTACTGTTATATGCGTTTGAATATCTTTGTCCGGACCAGATAAGTGTATATGAAATATCAAGCCATGGGAGGTTTATCAATGCCCTGGATGATCCTGAATGTTTTGGTGTATAAGGAATCTGATGATTCCAGGTGATCTTATTACGGTCAGTTTTATCTATTGCATCTTGGTATGAATATGATAACCCCAACAATAGATCAGCGATATTTGTAATATTTATATTGCTTTCAGCTGAAAAATCAATTCCATTTATATGTACTTTTCCCATATTTAACATTGTCCATTGATGTAGATTACCACTGGGATATGCTATTATTTTATTGTTTACTCGGTTATGATATGCATCCAAGGTAATAGAACCATTTGATTTACCATATGTTACTCCTAAATTGAACTGATGTGCACTCTCAGGCTGAAGATCTCTAAAACCTACTAATGGATAATAGAGGTCGTTGAAGGTTGGCAGTCTGAAACTCTCCTTATAAAAAGCTCTTACTCTAAAATTATTATCGATGAAGGGTTTAGCAGATACACTTAAGTGAGTAGTGAGTTTTCTCCTGTTGCTGGCTGGATCTCCGATATTTACTGACTCAAATGTTTGTGTGTATAGCAGGCTTGATGTTGCCATAATTTGTTCACCAACCCATTTAGCTGCAATAACCGAATGTGATGTTAAGCGTGATGGAGCAGCAAATGATTTCCGGTTGGAAAACATATTAGCATGGGTGATATCACTCGATAAAGAGAAGGAGATATTCTCGAATGCTCTGTATAGTGCCGAAGCTGATCCATATACTTCATTTTGAGTGAAGATATCTTCTATCTTACCATCACCACCCAGGAAAGTGGGGTCGAGATATTTTAAATATCCATTGTTATATTTAGCATTAATCTGAAACAGGAGTTTATTTGAATGTGAGTGCTCGAAATGACCTTGTGTGAAGAAAGTGTTATCCCATAAACGCTGTTTTGAAAAACTATCTGTATTATAGAAAATAGTTGCTCCCGGCAGTCCTCGTTCTGACTGATAATAATATATATTTATATTGGCCTTTGATCTGGGAGAGAAATCTGCAAACAGACCTGTTTCAAGTCGGAAGTTCTTTACATCACTGTTTTCACGATGCTCTACAGATGAACTATCATTACCTGCATCTCCATAATATAAAGTATAAGGGTATTTACCTTTTGCCAATGTTAATTCACTGCTGAAGGTAGCTGCAATTTTATCTGAAAATTTAATGCTGCTATTCATTGCCGGGTTAAATAGACCGAAGGAGCCACCTTTTACAGAAAGACTACCATTTAATTTTTCTTTGTTTTTGAATTCCGGCGTTTTACTATTTATATTTATTCCTGAGGCTGATGCAAAAGCTTTAGCTGGTAGGAAGATATTGTCGTTTTGACCGTTATTAAGTGTTACACTTTCTATATTATCTAGTGAAAAACGACCAATATCTATTTGCCCTGACTGTAAATCTGTTACTTCCAATCCATTGTAGCTTATACCAGTATGACTTGCTCCGAGTCCACGGACAGAGATAGTCTTCAATCCTCCTATTCCACCATAATCTTTCACAGTTACACCTGAAAAATGCTTTACTGCATCGGAAAGCTGTAAAGCATTCAGAGCTTGTATTCTATCATTGGATAGTATCTGAAATGGAGTAGTTGAGCGTATTTCTCTGTCTGCAGTTTTCTCTGTAATTACTATTTCAGGCAGATAGAGTGAGTCAGCAATATTCTGTGCAAATAAATTGTTGATTGACACAATTGCTGTAAATACAAATTGAAATGTAAGTTTTAATAATTTCATCTATACCGAATTAATTTCGGTAAAGCATAATGAAAATGAATCACGTAATAAATAGAGTTTTCGTGTCGTTTTCATGCTTTATTCCCCGAAAGCCATGTAACTATTTTTAAATTATGGGCAGGTCTTCTGACTTACTCCGGTGTCTGAACGCCTTCCCGAACAGTATGTTCAGTGGCAAAAGGTGATATGTTCAGCACGCAAGCGGAGCTTACAGCAGCGGGTCTGTTCAGGATTTACACCTGATTCCCTTTTCATTACCGGTTTCGAAGCCATTTTGAAACAGGTAACACCAATAATTCGGAGGCAAAGTTAGTAATTTTATGACAGTTTACAAGAAAAGCCGATTTTTAATTTTTTTTGCTTTCCAGGTAACGTATTAATACCTCACTTTTTTCTTTTTCAAGTTTTAGTTGCTCGATGCTTAACAGTAGATTTGATAATTCAAAAGATTGTGAAATTCCTTGCTTGGCATCATTTGGTAATGTAGTTGTTATGGTTCTATTTCCGATGAAGTTAACGGTAATTGGTTTATCCCGATTTGTATATATAAACTGTGCCAGGCCATTCTCGTCGTTTCCACTGTATCTAACTATTTCGTATGATTTATCTAATGTGTTAAAACGGTAGTTAAGTCCATCGGAAGTTACAACTCCTGTTTCTGCAAAGGTGTTATCGATAGATATTGCTCTTATTTGATTATGTTTTATAGTAGTTCCGGAAAGAATGCTTTCGATAAATAATAATCCCTTTTCACTTACACCAGATCGAAGGCCATTTCGGTTTAATGAAGCATTATGAGGATAAATCTTTGGATAATATTCTCCAAATTCCTGGTAGCGATCGTCACGTATAAAATCGAACATGGTCAGCATTTCGTTTAACTGCTTATAGTTTTCGCTTAGCATAGAATCGCAAAACTGAATATTCCTTTTATTCTCGGCCATACGTACTTCCTGCATTAAAGAAAACCCTGAATTTATCTCATCAAAAGATTTAGGAAATAGGATTTTTATGCTGTCTATCTTCAACTTAGCCAATTGATAATTACCCTCTTTATATGCTGTCTCAGCTTCTGAAAGATAATCTTTAGCACTTCTGTTACTTCCAAAACATGAAGGTAACATAACGGCTAATAGCATTAAAATTATGGTCTGAACAGAGTATCGCATTATTTATAACATTATACAATTACACAAACTTACGAAATTTATTTATCATAAAAAGCTGTTTTAAGGCTCAATTATTGTAATTTTGCAATTCGTAACAGTAAAATAATTTGTGAATTATGGATATATCTCAAGAAGAGATACGATCGAATTTAAATAAAGATATTTTTAGGTTAATATCACAGACCGCTGATGAAATGAACTTAGAGTGTTATCTCATTGGAGGATATGTTAGAGACTTTTTTCTTTACCGCCGTTCAAATGATATAGATGTTGTGACTGTAGGTAAGGGTATAGAGCTTGCTGAAGCTGTTGCAAAAAGATTGGGTAGAAACACACGAATCAATGTTTTTAAAACTTTTGGTACCGCACAGATTAAATATAAAAATTACGATATAGAGTTTGTAGGTGCAAGAAAAGAATCTTATAGATTTGATTCTCGCAAACCTGTTGTGGAGGATGGTACATTAGAAGATGATCAGAAAAGAAGAGATTTCACCATTAATGCAATGGCATTTTGCCTCAATAAAGAGAGATATGGTGAACTGATTGATCCATTCAATGGGATGCAGGATCTTAAAGATTTAATTATTAGAACTCCACTGGATCCGGATATAACTTTCAGTGATGATCCTTTGAGAATGATGAGAGCGATACGCTTTGCTTCTCAACTTGGATTTGACTTGTATCCCGATACTTTTGATGCTCTGGCACGCAATAAGGAGCGAATTAAGATAGTTTCGAGGGAGCGTGTAGCTGATGAGCTTAACAAAATAATTATGTCTCCTAAGCCATCCATAGGGTTTAAATTGTTGGAAATTACTGGACTTCTTGAAATAATCTTTCCTGAGTTAACTGCTTTGAAAGGGGCTGAAACAAAAGATGGAGTAGGGCATAAAGATAATTTTTATCATACTCTTATTGTATTGGATAATATCTCCAAAGAAACTGATAATATCTGGTTGAGATGGTCAGCTCTTCTTCATGATATAGCAAAACCTGTTACTAAAAGATGGGACCCAAAATTGGGATGGACATTCTATAATCACAACTACATTGGTGAGAAAATGATACCTAAAATATTCCGAAGGATGAAACTTCCTCAGAATGAAAAAATGAAGTATGTGCAAAAAATGGTATCACTACATATGCGACCAATGCAGCTGGTGGAAGAGGAGGTTACCGATTCTGCAGTTCGCAGGCTTCTTTTTGATGCAGGTGATGATATTGAAGATCTGATGACTCTCTGTGAAGCAGATATAACTTCTAAGAATCCTGTAAAAGTAAGACGTTTCATTAATAACTTCGCTATTGTAAGAAGAAAACTTAAGGAAATAGAAGAGAAAGATCGTGTTCGGAATTTTCAACCACCGATTGATGGAAATGAAATTATGGAAATATTCGATCTTCCCCAGGGAAGAGAGGTGGGAATACTTAAAGCAGCTATTAAAGAGGCCATACTTGATGGTATTATTCCTAACGAACATGATGCCGCATATAAATTTATGCTTGAGAAAGCTAAGGAAATGAATCTAAAGACAAGATGAACTTTTCGTTCTGGGCTGTGTTAGATTTCTGTTTTTAATTTCAATAACTTAATATTTTATAATGGAAACTAGTTCCGTTTTTTGGATAGGATTCTTAATCCTAATTGTAGTACTATTAATTCTTGATATGTTTGTTTTTCATAAGAAAGGAGAAATAGTAAGTGTTAAAAAAGCTCTTTGGCTTAGTCTTTTCTGGATTTCTTTAGCATTGATATTCAATGTGATAGTCTATTTTATAATGGGAAAAGAGCTCGCTTTTGAATTTCTGACTGCATATGTGATTGAGAAATCATTGAGTGTAGATAATCTTTTTGTGTTTATCCTTATATTCTCATCATTTAAAATAGATCCAAAGTATCAACATGATGTTCTTTTCTGGGGTATACTTGGAGCTCTTGTGTTCAGAGCTATTTTTATTTTTGCTGGTATTGCCCTGATTGAGAGATTTGCATGGATAATGTATGTTTTTGGAGGTTTTCTTGTAATTACGGGGATTAAGATGGTACTCGATAATTTTAAGGAAAATAAACAGGAGGAGAATGAATCAGCAAAAGATTTAAATCAGAATTTCTTTGTCAGATTAATTAGAAAATATTTTCCAACTACAGATGATATGTCGGATGGAAAGTTTTTCAAAAAAATAAATGGCAGACACTTTGCAACTCCTCTTTTTATGTCATTAATAGTAATTGAACTTACTGACCTGGTTTTTGCTGTAGATTCAATTCCTGCAGTGCTGGCCATTTCTACTAATATGTTTATAGTGTATACATCTAATATATTTGCTATACTGGGACTAAGATCTCTTTACTTTGCTCTCAGGGGAGTAATGGACTATTTCCATTATTTGAAATATGCACTTAGCATAATCTTGGTTTTTATTGGAAGTAAAATGATGATTAACCATTTTGCACATACGCAAAACAGTGAATTTTATATTCCAACCTTAACTTCTTTATTTATCATAATTGCTTTGATAACTGTTTCTATAATAGCATCTGTAATAAGAAGTAAAAAGATGGAGAAAAAGGTGATTGCAGAGCCTATAATAAATACATCAGAGAGAAAAGAGATTTAGGAAAGAGGGAATTTAAGTTTTTTTCCTATAATTATTCACATTTAGCCTGTTTTTATGCAATAAATTTTATTACTTTGCAGATTGTTTGGAAATAGGCTTAGTTCACTTCAACTGTATGTCCGTAAAGAAAAAAGTATCCACCGCCAGGTTTTTAAATGCAAAGATTACATCTACTATCAGCATCTCATTGGTTTTGGTGTTGTTAGGATTAACAATTTTGATACTCTTCATGGGTAACGGTATGTCGAAGTATATCAAGGAGAATATGAGTTTTAGTGTTATGCTTTCTCCCGATATATCTGACACTGAAATTGCAAATATCAGAAAGGATTTGGATTCCAGACCATTTGTGAAATCGTCAAGGTTTATCAGCAAAATAGAAGCCAAGGAGCAGCTTATTAAAGACTTGGGAGAAGATCCTGAAGAGCTTTTAGGTTTTAATCCGGCTCAAGATTGTATCGAGATTTTTTTAAACTCCGATTATGCTAATAATGATAGTATTGCGGTAATAAGTAAACTAATCAGGAGTGATAATAATGTAACAGATTTACTATATCAGCAGGAAGCAATTGATCTGATAAATAATAACCTTTCGAAGGTAATGACTGTTTTGCTTATACTTGCTGTGGTGTTGATGTTTATATCATTCACTCTTATAAGAAATACAATAAGACTAAGTATATATTCTAAAAGGTTTATAATTAACACAATGAAGCTCGTTGGTGCTACTGGTGGTTTTATAAGAAGACCTTTTATTAGAAACAATATTTTTACTGGTGTGATTTCAGGTATATTGGCAAATGGGATAATATTTCTGATGCTTACTTATTTCAGCAGAGAATATGTTGAAATTAAGCCGCTGATTTCTACTACAGACATGATTATGATTTTTGCAATTGTGATCTTACTGGGGGTAGCAATTTCAACAGCTGCTACAGCATTTGCAGTTAACAGGTATGTTAAAATGAAATCGGATCAACTTTACTATGTATAAAAATTAATATTAAGATATGTCTCAAAAAAACATCGCTTTAAGCAAAACAAACTTGATAATTTGTAGTATTGCAGTTATTATTATCATCTTGGGGTTTTTATTAATGACAGGACCTTCAACTACATTTGAAAGTGGATTTGAACAGGATATATTCAGTGCCAGACGTATAAAACTTGCACCTATAGTTTGTTTAATCGGGTTTGTTTTAATGGTTTTTGGTATATTATACCCATCTAAAGAGAAAGAGATAAAAGAAGTAAAAGTAGAAAAATAGTGAAAAGGAATACTTTTAATAAAAATATAATATGAGTGTTCCTGAGGCTATTATACTTGGTATATTACAAGGACTGACAGAATATCTTCCTGTTAGCAGTAGTGGACATCTTACTATTGGATCAGCGCTTTTTGGGATTCACCCAGAAGATAATTTAGTGTTTACAGTGATGGTGCATGTTGCAACTGTGCTGAGTACTTTAGTTATCTTATGGAAAGAGATTGCATGGATTGTTAAGGGTTTGTTTAAATTTGAAATGAATGCCGAAACAAAGTACTCAATCAATATCCTAATTTCTATGATTCCAATAGCTATTATTGGGTTCTTTTTCAAGGATAGTGTAGAGTCAATCTTCAGTTCAGGCGTTCTGATTGTAGGTATTATGTTACTTATAACTGCAGCATTACTTACAATGACTCATTACTATAAACCAAGACAGAAAGAAAATATAAATCATAAGGATGCTTTCATTATTGGTTTGTCTCAAGCAGTAGCTGTAATACCGGGCTTATCTCGTTCAGGCACTACTATAGCAACAGGACTATTATTGGGAAATAAAAAAGCCAATTTAGCACAGTTCTCTTTTTTAATGGTTATTCCACCTATATTAGGAGAGGCTATGCTTGATATATTAAAGTTTAGTCAGGGAGTTGATGTCACTGGTACTATCTCTAATGTTGCTTTAATTTCAGGATTTATCGCCGCTTTTGTTTCTGGATGTATTGCCTGTAAGTGGATGATAAACATTGTTAGAAGAGGTAAATTAATTTATTTTGCAATATATTGTTCAATAGTTGGTTTAGCAACAATACTATTCACTTTATTAGCTTAAATATAATTTAAATGGATTTTATCGAAGGAGAGATATTGCATATCGATAAACCATTACATTGGACATCGTTCCGTGTAGTGAGTGTTGTTAGAGCAAAACTTTGTCGAAGATTGAAAATCAAGAAGCTTAAAGTGGGCCATGCGGGTACCTTAGATCCTTTGGCAACTGGAGTAATGACAATTTGTACTGGTAAAAAAACAAAATCTATTGAAGAGCTTCAATTGCAGACTAAAGAATATGTTGCAGATATAATGCTGGGTGCTACAACTCCATCATTTGACAAAGAAACAGAAATTAATGAGGTATTCCCCACAGAGCACATAACCAGAGAGTTGATAGAGGACAAATTAAAGCTTTTTGTGGGAGAAATTGATCAGGTGCCACCTGTTTATTCTGCTGTAATGGTAGATGGAAAAAGAGCTTATGAATATGCGCGAAAAAATGAAAATATTGAACTAAAACCAAAAAAATTGGTTATAGATAGTATTGAATTGATTTCTTGCAATATCCCGAACATAACAATTAGAGTGGTATGTAGCAAAGGTACATATATCAGAGCGCTTGCCAGAGATATTGGTGAAGCTTTGGGTTCGGGTGCACACTTAACAGGTTTGGTTCGTACAAGAGTAGGGGATATTACTCTTGCTGATTGCTTGAAAATGGATGAGATTGATCGGTTTATAGAAGATCACATAATAATATAATTGATACAGGAATTTTTTTAACGTATGAAACTTTCGCAATTTAAATTTAATTTGCCGGAAGAACTTATCGCGAAATACCCTTCACATCATCGCGATGAGTCACGGCTACTTGTTGTTCACAAAAAATCAAATGAACTGGAACATAAGGTGTTTAAAGATGTTTTGGATTATTTCAATCCAAAAGATTTTTTCATTTTTAATAACACTAAAGTATTTCCGGCTAAACTATTTGGTAATAAAGAGAAAACCGGTGCAAAGATTGAAGTTTTCCTGCTGAGAGAGCTAAACCCGGAACAGCATCTTTGGGATGTTCTTGTTAATCCAGCCAGAAAAATAAGAATAGGGAATAAGCTTTACTTTGGTGATAATGAGGAGTTAGTTGCTGAAGTTATTGACAATACAACATCCAGGGGACGTACATTACGCTTTCTGTATGACGGACCATATGATGAGTTTAAGAAACAGTTGTTTCAGATAGGTGAGACTCCAATACCGGAATATATGGAACGTGGAGCTGAGCCTGAAGATTTTGAAAGATATCAGAATATATTCGCAGAAAAAGAAGGAGCAGTTGTTGCTCCGGCAGCCGGGTTGCATTTTAGTCGTGAATTAATGAAAAGGATGCAGCTGAAAGATATAGAGTATGGTTTCCTTACTCTTCACAATGGCTTAGGCGCTTACCGTATGATTGATGTAGAAGACTTGTCTAAACATAAGATGGAGTCGGAGCAGATCATAATTACTGAAGAACTGTGTGAAAGAGTAAATAAAGCTTATGATGAAGGGCATAATATTTGTGCTGTTGGGACTTCAGTATTACGAACTATTGAAACTACCGTTAGTACTGATGGTCATCTGAAGCCAAGAGAGGGATGGACTAATAAGTTTATTTTCCCCCCATATGATTTTACTCTTACTAAGAGTCTTATAACTAATTTTCATTTGCCATATTCTACATTATTGATGATGACATGCGCATTCGGTGGATATGAAAAGATAATGGAAGTATACGATATTGCTGTAAAAGAAAAATATCGCTTTGGAGCATATGGTGATGCAATGCTTATAATTGACTAACTCTTTACATGGAGGATAAAGAAAATAGGATTTTCTCTGTTTTTCTTTCTCTTGGATCAAATCTGGGTAACAAAGAAAGAAACATTGAATTTGCATACAAAAAAATAGAAGAGCAGATAGGAGATATAAAATCTTCTTCTGCTTTTTTTTATTCTTCACCTGTTGGTTTTATTTCGGAGAATAATTTTGTAAATTCTGTCTGCGAAGTGACATCATATTTAGATGTTGATTCTATATTCGCAACTTCTCAAAGGATTGAGAAAGAGATGGGTAGAGTGGGCAAGAGTCTTAATGGTATTCACTCTGACAGAATCATCGATATTGATATATTGCTGATCAATGATTTGATTATAAATAGACCAGATCTTATTATTCCTCATCCAAGACTTCATGAGCGTAGCTTTGTCATAATTCCCTTAAGTGAAATTGCAGGTGATGTTTTACATCCGGTTCTTAAAAAAACAATCAGAGAGCTAAAAGAGGAGTTTTATAGAAAGTTTCAAATATAAAACTTTAAAAGACATTAATCAAAGCAATTAAAAAGAATATAGATTCAAGAAGTAATAAATGAGATATATATAAAAAAAATGTCATATTTGTATTATTGAATCGGATAAATAAAAAAAATTGATATGGCACTCTTCGGAAAAAGTTATGACCATTATCTGGGCTATGCACTAAGCGGAGGTGGTGCTAAAGGTTTTGCACATTTAGGAGCACTTAAAGTATTGGATAAGTGTGGTCTTAAACCTGATGTAATAGCAGGTACAAGTGCCGGCTCTCTTGCTGGTGTATTTTACGCTGACGGTTATCACCCTGAAGAAATTGAGGAGCTATTTAGGAAGAGAGAATTTAAGGAGTTTATTGAGCTATCAATACCAAAAGCAGGACTACTTAAAAGTACAGGGTTGCATAGTTTTCTAAAAAAGAATCTTAGAGCAAAGAGTTTTGAGGAGCTGAAAATTCCATTCTACGCTATAGCAACAGATTGGAACAGAGCATGTACTGTAGCATTCTCAAATGGTGATGACTTGGTTGATGCAGTAGTTGCATCATGCTCAGTACCAGTAATTTTTAATCCACAGTACATTCATGGGAAACCATATGTAGACGGTGGTTTGTTAAAAAACTTTCCAGTATCTGTTATCAGGAAAAAGTGTAAATATGTAATAGGTTTGAATGTATCACTGATGATACCTCCTCCTGAAAAAAATAATATAAGAACTGTAATGGAAAGAACATTCAACCTGATGGCAAACTCTAACACTATCTTTGATAAAACATATTGTGATATATTGATTGAAGTCAAAGGTATTGAAAAGTATCACATGTTCGACTTAAATAACACGGATACTATCTCTAAGATTGGCTTTCATCATGCAGCAATTAAAATGAGTGAAATGGAATCATGGGATATTGTTGAAAAATGCCACAAACATTATGAGAGAATAAAGCAAATACAGGCTAAAATAGATAGTATCAGAAAAAAAATACATTATTGACGTGAAAAAAAAATACTTCATATATCAGTTGCTTCCAAGACTGTTTGGTAACAGCTCTTCTGCAAATGTTTTTAATGGAACTATTGAAGAAAATGGGTGTGGTAAATTCAATAATATTACGATAGACATTCTAAAGAAAATTAAAGATAACGGATATACTCATGTATGGTATATAGGGATACTTGCACACGCTTCAACAACTGATTACAGTGTATATGGTATACCAAAGGAGTTTCCTGAAATTATTAAAGGGAAAGCAGGTTCTCCATACGCAATTCGCGATTATTATGATGTAGACCCTGATTTAGCTGTTAATGTTCAAGAAAGAATGGCTGAATTCGAACAGTTAATTAAACGAACACATGAGATTGGACTGAAGGTTATAATTGACAATGTACCTAATCATGTGGCCAGAAATTATAAGTCGGTTAGCAAACCTTTAAATATATCAGATTTTGGGGAAAATGATGACGTAACTAAGGCATTCTCTCCCCAAAACAATTTTTATTATCTTCCGGGGCAGCATTTAGAGATAGTGCATCGTCATGGTAATATAAAAGAAAATAAATATGTTGAGTTTCCAGCAAAAGTAACAGGAAATGATAGTTTCACAAACAGACCATCACAAAATGACTGGTATGATACTGTGAAGCTTAATTATGGTGTTGATTATTTAAATAATAATGAAGAGTGGTTTGACCCAATTCCAGATACCTGGTATAAGATGAAAGATATACTAATGTTTTGGGCTGATAAAGGAGTCGACGGCTTCAGATGTGATATGGCAGAAATGGTACCAGTTGCTTTCTGGAGATGGTCTATCCCCCAAATAAAAGCTAAGCACCCAGGTATAATTTTTATAGCAGAAATATATAATCCCTCGATGTACAGGGTATTTATTGATAAAAACTGTTTCGATTTCTTATATGATAAAGTAGGGCTATATGATGTACTTCGAGATGTATCATGTGGCTATAGACCTTCGTCAGATATCTCATTTACATTAAATAATGTTGGTGATATTCAAAAGAATATGCTTAATTTTATGGAGAATCATGATGAGCAGCGTATAGCTTCGGATTATTTTCTGAAAAATGGAACAAAGGGTAAAGCAGCTATGATTGTAACTTCATGCATAAATACTAACCCTGTAATGGTTTATGCAGGTCAGGAATTAGGTGAAAAGGGGATGGATGAAGAAGGGTTTAGTGGAAGAAATGGAAGAACAAGCATTTTTGATTATTGGTCTTTGAGCACTTTGAGGCGCTGGAACAACAACGGTTTGTGGAATGATAACTTATTAACTCAGGAAGAGAAAGATCTTGCCACATTTTATAAGAACTTGATTAATTTATGTAATGATGAAGATGCAATCTCTGGAGGACTTTTTTATGATTTAATGCCGGCTAATTACGAGAATAATGAATTTGACTCTACTCGTTTATTTGCATTTCTGAGAGGATATGAAAAAGATATTCTTTTAGTAGTAGCAAATTTCGATAGTTCAGAAAAAAAGTGTACAGTTGAAATCCCAATGCATGCATTTTCATTTATGCATTTTAATAATAAAAGCGAAGGCTTATTGATCCCTTTATTAAATAAAAGTAGCGAGGATATATCATTTAGAAACGATAAATCTTCAATACTGAAAATTGCTGCTCACTCAGGTGAGATTTACAGGATATCTTTCATGTAAAAAATTATTTATTGCAGTCGATATTTTGTACTTTTGCAAATGTTTTAGACACGTTTATCGATATAATATTAACATAAAACCCCAACTTGTTGGTTTTCACAAAATTACAAAGAATGCAGGATAGACCTTTTAAAATTTTTTCGGGTAACAAATCACGTTACTTTGCCGAAAAGGTGTGCAATAGTTTAAATTGTCCCTTAGGAAATATGATTATTGAACATTTCGCTGATGGTGAATTTGCCGTTTCATATGAAGAGTCCATTAGAGGAAAACAGGTGTTTCTAATCCAATCTACATTTCCTAACTCTGACAATCTAATGGAATTATTACTGATGATTGATGCAGCAAAAAGAGCATCTGCAAAATCAATTGTTGCAGTAATTCCTTATTTTGGATGGGCTAGACAAGACAGAAAAGATAAGCCAAGAGTAAGCATCGGGGCAAAGCTTATTGCAGATATGCTTTCTGCTGCCGGGATCAATAGATTAATTACTATGGACTTGCATGCTGATCAGATTCAAGGATTTTTTAATGTTCCTGTCGATCATCTTTATGCTTCGGCTGTATTTTTAGAACACATTAAACAATTGGATTTGAGCAATATGGTAATCGCTACACCAGATGTGGGAGGAACAAAACGTGCTAGTGCTTACTCCAAATTCCTGGGATGTCCAATGGTGATTTGCTACAAACTGCGTAAGAAAGCAAATGAAATTTCTGATATGCAGATTATTGGTGATGTAGAAGGTATGGATGTGCTATTGATTGATGATATTGTTGATACAGCCGGCACAATCACTAAAGCATCTGACCTGATAATGGAACAAGGAGCAAATTCTGTAAGAGCAATTGCAAGTCATGCTGTAATGTCTGACCCGGCATCAACAAGGGTAGATAGCTCAGCATTAACAGAAATTATTTTTACTGATAGCATTCCATACTCTAAGAAATCTGAAAAAGTAAAAATACTTTCAGTAGCTGATATGTTTGCGGATGCTATTATGAGAGTATGCAACAATGAATCAATAAGTTCACTTTACGTAGTTTAAAATCATGTATTTTTCCTATATCTAAAGCAATAAATTCTTATTTAATTTTTTTTATAGAGTAATTTATTTATATTTGAAAATATATTAAATACTTAACCAAATACTTACAATTAAAAAAGAATACTATGGCTTATAAGATTGAAGAAATAGAAGGTATAGGGACTGTTTATAGTACTAAACTTAGAGCAGCAGGTGTAATTACGGTTGATGATTTACTAGAAAAATGCGCTAGCAAATCAGGGAGAGTTGCATTGGCTAAAGAAACCGGAATTGATGAAAAAGATATTTTAACGTGGACAAACCATGCTGACTTATTCAGAATTGATGGTATCGGACCTCAATTTTCAGAATTACTTGAAGAAGCTGGTGTCGATACAATTAAAGAACTTCGTAATCGTAATGCTGAGAACCTTTATGCAAAAATTAAGGAAGTGAATGAAGCAAAAAAACTAGTAGGACGTCTGCCTTCTTTAGGTCAAATTGAAGAAATGATTGCCACAGCAGGTAAACTTGATCCGAAAGTAACTTACTAAAAAGTTTAGGTTAACAAAAAACGGTTGAATTTTTTAATTCAACCGTTTTTTTATTATATCTTATCGAAATAAAAGTATGGATAAATTTATTATGAATTAATTATTTTATGCATCAGACCTTCACATGCATCCTCCAATAAATCAAGCACTAGTTCGAATCCAGTAGCTCCACCATAGTATGGATCTGGGATTTCATCGTGATTTTTATATTGAATTAAAAAGTCTGTCATTTTCTTTATTTTATCTTCTTGCAGTTTATTACTTGCCAATGACTTTACATTGTTGTAGTTATTATCGTCCATTACAATTATATAGTCAAAGTTATCGAAATCAGATTTTCTGAATTTCCTTGCAAGGCTACTAATATCATATCCTCTTCTTTCCCCGTGGGCACGCATACGCTCATCAGGCAAATCCCCCTCATGCCATCCGGAGGTACCTGCAGAATCAACTTCTATGATGTCATGAAGTCCATTTTTATTTACTAATGTTTGCATAATACCCTCAGCGGCTGGTGAGCGACAAATATTACCGAGACAAACAAAAAGTAAACGGGTTTTCTTATTTTTTAGTGTTGAATCCATAAGCTTTAATGGAGTTTTTATAACCTTAACAATTATACAAAGATAATAGTTATCTACGAAGCTCCCAAATTTAATTAAAGCTATTGACATCAGAATTGTAAGAATTGAATAAATAGCTATCTTTGTATCATAAACTTCACAGTTTCAAGATGAATAAAAATAAAATCGAAAATAAATCTAACTCTATTGAAGTAAGTGTTGCAATTTCTGAGAAAAAGTTAGAATCACAGATAAAAAAGAGTCGCATTATTAGAAGCCTTTATATAATTGGAGGAACCTTATCACTTGCTCTTGCTATTATTGGCATAATTGTTCCGGGACTTCCAACAACTCCTTTTGCTTTACTGTCTGCTTATTTGTATGCAAAGAGTTCAGACAGACTTTACAACTGGCTTTTAAATAATAAGATATTAGGTTCACGTATAAGGAACTATCACAAAAGGAAAGGTGTAACCAGAAAAGGTAAAATAGGTATTATAATATTTATGACCTCAATGGTTATGTTTTCATCTTTTATTGTCATTAAAGATATTACATTAAGAATGGTCATTTTGTCATTAGGTCTGGTAGGTGCTGTTGTAGTATGGTTTTTTGTACCTACAGCTCAGGATAAACCAAAAGATCAATCAGAATAGTGTTTAATACATATATATTCTGCATCTATACTTAGTCCCTTAAATAAGCAAAATAGTGCTTTACTACTTTTTTTGAAAGTAGTTCTATATTCAACATATCCGAAGCTTTTGATATATCCTTTATTGTTCCATCTTTGTATAGTATATCAATACTATCATCTTTCTCATTATACATATCTGTTGTTATGATATCTGAACTAATAAAGTATGATGCTTCATGGGGAGACAGAGAGTATCTTTTTACAAATTTATCCAAAAACAAATCTATTCTATTTTCATCTACTGCATTCTCTGTTATCTCTATCTTAAACAACTTACGATTGATCATTCCATTACTTAGAATTGATAGAACAGTATCCTTGTGATTGGTCCATACTTTCAAAGCTGACCATATATCATTATCATCAAGCTCTATAAATCTACGTAATCCTTCTCCATTATTCTCAAAATCTTCTAAATAGGTTTTTTTTGACAGAAAATATGAAAGTGCAGGTGAGGCAAAAAGTTTTTCACCATCAATTGAAAGTTCCTGTGCTCTTTTTAGCGTATTAATTAGCATTTTCTCAGCTGCCATAGCTGTCTTATGTAAATATACCTGCCAGTACATCAGACGTCGTGACATTAGAAAATTTTCTATTGAGTTAATTCCTTTGGATTCAACTACAATTTTATCGTCTTTAATGTCAAGCATCTTTATTATTCGTGCTGAGCCAATATTACCCTCTACGACACCAGTGAAAAAACTATCTCTTCGCAGATAATCCAGTCTGTCAACATCAAGTTGACCACTTACCAGCTGATGAAGAAATCTCTTCGGATAATTATCTGTGAAGATATCTATGGCAGTTTTTAGCTTACCATCTAATTCTCTGTTCATTTGCTCCATCATGAGGTAAGAAATTGTTTCATGATGAATATCTGTAACCAGGGCATGTTCAAGTACATGAGAAAATGGTCCGTGTCCAATATCATGCATTAATATTGCAGCTAACGAGCTATCCCACTCATCTGCTGTTATTTCATGTCCTTTTTCCTTAAGTGTTTTCAAGGCTTCATCCATTAAAAACATTGCGCCTATTGAATGGTGAAACCTGGTATGCTGAGCACCCGGGTAAACAAATGCAGCAAGTCCTAATTGTTTTATTCGGTTAAGTCTTTGTAGATAAGGATGCTGAATTATATTGTAAATAAAATCATCGGGGATATTTATAAATCCAAATACAGGATCATTTATAATTTTTCGTTTCATTATTTTTTTATACACCTCTGGTTTTTATAAATGGTGCAACTAACCAATTAAATACATAGCAACCGATGCAGATATTTAAGAAAGCCTCAAGTGCGGCACAAAATATTAATATACCCCCTACAACATATGCTCCTGTTATTAAACCCATATATAGTAGTACTGCTATTGTTACAGTAAATAAGAATCCAATTGCAGCTGCAAACTTCTTAGGAGGTGCAAAAATAGGTTTGGGTGTTAAATTGAATGTTCTTGAAATACCTTTTGCATTTAAAGCTAACAGTGAAGGTATTGTTGTAAATGCACGTAATGCAAAATCAATAATTAAAAAATAAGCAAGTATTCTCCACTCTGTAAGCAACAGTAATATGGTAATTAAAACAACCTGACCGGCTACGATACGAACTATCTTTTCATTTACATGATTTTTTGATATACTTTTTTTCATAAATAATAATTTTTATTTGAAATACTATTTATATAACTGAATATAACAGAAAAAAGTTGTATCGTAATATTAAAAAGTATTATCTATTAAAGATATATTTCTAATAAAGCTTTCATTTCCAATTGTATCTTTCTGGCTTCTTTACCTGCAGAAAGAGCAAAATCTTCACTATTATCTGCATAAATTATTCCTCTGGAAGAGTTTACCAAAAGGCCACAGCTCTTATTCATCCCATATTGACAAACTTCCTCTAACGAACCTCCCTGAGCACCAACACCCGGAACTAAAATAAAATGATCAGGAACTATTTTTCTAACATCTTCAAATAATTTACCCTGGGTTGCACCAACAACATACATCATTTGATCTTCTGTTGCCCATTCTTTTGAAACTTTTAGTACTTTCTCAAAAAGTCGTTCACCATTTTCATCTTTTGTAAACTGGAAGTCATGCGATCCACGATTACTTGTAAGAGCCAATAAAATCACCCATTTGTCTCTATAACCTAAGAATGGTTTTACACTGTCTTCACCCATATAAGGAGCCACTGTTACAGCATCCAGATCCATTTCATTAAAAAATGTAGCCGCATACATCTCACTAGTATTTCCTATATCTCCTCGTTTAGCATCAGCTATTATGAACATTTCAGGGTATCTTTGACGAATATATGCAACTGTTTTACTGAATGCTAACCAACCATTAATACCCTCGCTCTCATAAAATGCGAGGTTAGGTTTAAAAGCTACGCAATAGGGAGCTGTAGCATCAATTATTGCCCTGTTGAAAGTGTATATTGGATCTTCATTTTCAAGCAGATATTGTGGTATTTTAGTTAAGTCGGTATCCAGACCAACACACAGAAATGATTGTTTCTTTTTTATCTGATTAAAAATATCTTGTTTAGTCATTTTATTTCTTTTTTGTAGATAGCCCTTAATAATAGTATAAATAGTGGATTAAAATTATAGATCTGCCTCTTTCATTCTTTCGGCATTTTCACTTACCATCAGGTTATCAATAACATCCTGAATATCTCCATCCATGAAAGCTGATAGGTTGTATATGGTATAGTTAATACGGTGATCAGTAATTCGGCCTTGTGGATAATTATAGGTACGTATTTTTGCCGATCGGTCACCTGTTGATACCATTGTTTTTCTTCGAGATGCAATATCTCCCTGGCGTTTAGTAAGTTCCAAATCATATAATTTAGTACGAAGCATTTGCATCGCTAACTCTCTGTTTTGGAGCTGTGAACGGGCCTGCTGACATACAACAACAATACCGGAAGGCTTATGAGTTAGCTGAACTTTTGTTTCCACTTTATTTACATTCTGACCTCCGGCACCACTTGATCGGGCTGTATGGAAATCGATATCTGCGGGGTTCAGTTCAATATCAAACTCTTCTGCCTCAGGTAGTACAGCAACAGTTGCAGCAGAAGTGTGAACTCTTCCCTGGGTTTCAGTTTGCGGTACACGCTGAACTCTGTGAACTCCAGATTCATATTTTAAGGTTCCATATACATCTGCACCTGTAACTTTGAAAATAATTTCCTTGTAACCACCCGAGGTTCCTTCTGTAAAGCTTGTTACTTCGGTTTTCCATCCTTTTGATTCACAGTATTTTGTATACATTTTATATAAGTCACCTGCAAAAATTGAGGCTTCATCACCACCTGTACCGGCACGAATTTCCATTATAACATTCTTGGAATCTTCAGGATCTGACGGAATTAACAGAATCTTTATCTGTTCTTCAAGTTTCGGCAGCTTCTCATTATTTAATAATAATTCCTCATTCGCAAGTTGTCTTAAATCTGAATCTGACTCATTTTCTAGTATACTTTTAGCTTCAGCAATACTGTCTAAAGCATTCTTATACTCATTTCTGACATCAACAATCTTTTGCAGATCACTATATTCTTTATTAAGCTTTACATATCGATCCATATCCGAAATAACTTCCGGATCTGTTATTAAAGTACCTACTTCCTTGAATCTTGATACTAAGTGTTCTAATTTATCTAGTAATGATTTGTCCGACATGTTATGAATAAATAAATTTACCGTGTTCACTTTCTATGATCAGTTCTCTGGTATCAGACTCAGCAACATAGCCTACAATTTGAGCGTCAATGTTAAATGAATGAGAAATATCTATAACCTCTTTAGCATACTGTTCAGGTAAATAAATCTCCATTCTGTGGCCCATATTAAATACTTTATACATCTCTTCCCACTCAGTCTTAGATTGCTCCTGAATTAAATTAAAAAGCAGTGGAGTAGGGAACATATTGTTTTTTACCACTTTGAGTCCTTCACCTAGGAAATGCATAATTTTAGTTTGTGCTCCACCTGAACAGTGGATCATACCATGTATGCAACCTCTTAACTCATTCAATATGAGTGATATAATAGGGGAGTAGGTACGAGTAGGGGATAAAACCAGTTTACCTGCATCTAAACCAAGACTCTCAATTTTATCTGTTAAATTCATTTTACCTGAATAGACCAGATCTTCAGGTATAGAATTGTCATAACTCTCCGGATACTTAGTAGCAAGATAGTTGGCAAACACATCGTGACGGGCAGATGTTAATCCGTTACTGCCCATACCTCCATTATATTCTTTTTCATACGTAGACTGTCCGGTTGATGATAATCCTACAATAACATCACCTGATTGAATATTTGCATTATCAATCACATTTGAGCGCTTCATTCTGCATGTAACGGTACTGTCAACAATAATTGTACGAACAATATCTCCAACATCTGCTGTTTCACCACCAGTTGGATACAGTCTTACTCCTAATTCCGACAACTCTTCACAAAGCTCATTTGTTCCGTTTATAATGGCTGAGATAACCTCTCCGGGAATCAAATTTTTATTTCTTCCAATTGTTGATGATACCAGTATGTTATCTGTGGCACCAACACATAAAAGATCATCAACGTTCATTATTAAAGCATCCTGAGCAATACCTTTCCATACAGACATATCACCAGTTTCACGCCAGTAAAGGTAAGCGAGTGAAGATTTTGTCCCTGCACCGTCAGCATGCATTATATTGCAATATTCAGGATCATTCGCGAGATAATCAGGAATAATTTTACAGAATGCTTTAGGATATAATCCCTTGTCAATATTCTTAATAGCATTATGCACATCTTCCTTCGATGCTGAAACACCGCGTCGGTTATATCGTTGATTATTTGCCATTGGTTTTTTTATTCTCTAAATTTTGAAATACAAAAGTACTAAAAATGTATGAGACGAACATTCAATTAATTGTTGAAGTAATTCTAGATACTAATTTTTACTTGGATAAATATTGTATAGTAAATTAATATAATACCTATTATGTTTAATAGAATGTTTTAAATCAAAATCAATATAAAGAAAAAAGTGGCACCGCTTTTAAAACGATGCCACTCTATTATTTCATGAGAAAAAATGAATTAGTTGAGATTAAGTTCTTTTTCAACTGCTTCCATCTCTTTCGATTTATCAATTCCCATATTACTTAGATTGTAGTAAACATTTCTAAGTTTCAGTAATGCAGATTGCTTTTCAGATTCGTTAGCATTTCTTGATTTAAGCAATTCTGCATATTTTTCTAGTGGAACTAATGATGCTTGATATAATTTAACAGCTTTTTCATCATTAGCAACTTGCTGCTGTCTGTCAGTAATTTGAATTGAAGCTTCCTTTATGTTTTGTGCTTGCAGAATATAGTTTACAGCTAAAGCTTCAAGAGCTCTTTCGCAGTTCGGATCCTGTGATAGCGCTTTATTGTATTCAGCTTCAGCACCTTCATAATCACCTCTTTCTGCTAATAATGCACCCTTCACGCTATTTAAATCACATGCATTAGAAGGGTCATTTGCTATAGCTTGTTCAAGGTATTCTATAGCCTTGTCAGTTTGTCCATCGCGAATGAACACATTTACCAAGTTAGGAATAAAATATTTGCTTTTTGGAAATTTTTCTGCACCTACATAAAGTGTTTCTAAATATTTAGCAGAATCACCCAGATTAATATACTCACTTGCCATAAGTTCATATAAATCACTTTCCTGGTATGAACTATTTTCAATGAATGGCTCTGAAGTAGCACGTTTAAGCATTGCTAACGCTCTTTCATGCTGTTCAGCCTGAATAGCTGTGATGATAGCATAATATTTAATTGTTTGATATGTGCTGTCCAATGAGAAAGTTGATTCTGGCTTTTCAAACAATGGTAATGTTGGGATATTCCAGTATACTTCAAAGAAATCAGCTGCCTTAGAATAATTACCTTGATCGTTATAGTAGACTCCACCATTAATATAAAAAGGATGATTAGCCTGCAAAATAGATGCTATATCTCCTCTTACTCTGTTTCTTACTCTTCCTTTTTCATCAGGAAGCTGAGCTAATGAATCTGCTTTCAGATAAGGAGCATATGACTCCATAAGTCCATCATACATCACTTTATCATTTGCACCCTGACCAAGCATTGCTTTAGTTCTTTCGTTGTCAAATACTTTATTACCTATATCCCCCATGATTTTCCAGGTTTCAGGATCATTAGATGTTTCAGGATTCTGTGCAGCCTGTTGAATGAGAGTTCTTGCTTCGTTAAAATCGTCGCGACCTAATGATCTCTTTGAATCTCTAAGTGCAGATTTTTGTGCGAGTAATGAGCCCGCAGAAATAAAGGTAATAATTGTAAGGAATAGGATTTTTCTCATTACATTCATATTTTTTGTGTTTGAAATAAAATTATTTTCTTATTTGTTTACTTGTTGAATTTGACTGATAAAAATCAAAAAGTTTAATTTGAATCATTTTACTGATTAAAAAACTCATTATTCAAGGTCATTATCAAGATCCTGATCTTCTAAAGGTTCCTGGTCATCATCCACTTCCACATCTACGTCCTGATACTGAACATCAAATGTTTCTATTTCTTCCTTTTTATCGAGTTCCACTATTTCATCATCGGTATCTTCTGAGTCCACCTTACATACTGATGCTATCTGATCGTTTCTTTTCTCCAAATTTATCAGACGAACACCCTGAGTAGCGCGTCCCATGATGCGAATATCGGAAATATTCATACGTATTGTTATACCCGACTTGTTAATAATCATTAAATCGTTGTCTTCTGTAACACTTTTGATTGCAACAAGTTTTCCCGTCTTTTCAGTAATATTCAATGTTTTAACACCTTTACCTCCCCTACGGGTTATACGATATATCGGTTCTCCGTCTTCATCATTTAGCTTAGTCCTTTTACCATAACCCTGTTCAGAAACAACCAGTATAGAATTTTCTGATTGAGGACTCATGCAAATCATTCCAATTACGATATCCTCACCATCCTCGTCAAGAGTCATACCTTTAACACCGGTAGCAGTTCTTCCCATTGGTCTAACATCATTCTCATCAAAACGGATAGCACGACCATTTCTATTTGCAAGTATAATATGCTGATTACCATTAGTTAATCTTACCGAAATTACTTGGTCTCCTTCTTTAATGGTAATTGCATTAACTCCATTCTGACGCGGTCTCGAATAAGCTTCAAGCTGAGTTTTCTTAATAATACCTTGTTCTGTACAGAATATCAAATAGTTCGAATTGATATATTCTTCATCAGTAAGATTATCTACTCTCACAAAAGCTGTTACAGAGTCATCAGGGTCAATATTAAGAAGATTCTGAATTGCACGACCTTTAGAATTTTTAGTTCCTTCAGGTATTTCATATACATGTAACCAATAACATTTACCCTTTTTGGTAAACAGAAGCATATAATTATGCATTGTAGCCGGGTAAATATATTCAACAAAGTCCTCTTCTCGGGTATCTGTGCCTTTAGCCCCTACTCCTCCTCGGTTTTGAGTATGAAATTCAGCAAGTGGTGTACGTTTAATATATCCCAGGTGTGAAATAGTAATGATCATTTCATCATCAGAATAAAAATCCTCCATGCTCATCTCCTCTGCAGAGAAAATTATTTCAGAACGACGCTCATCGCCATATTTCTCACGGATTTCAATCAGTTCATCTTTAATAACCTGCATCAGAACATCCTCATTATTAAGGATTTCATTTAAACGGGCTATCAGTTTTTGTATCTCTTCATATTCAGAACGTAGTTTATCCTGTTCTAAGCCAGTCAACTGTCTTAACCTCATTTCAACAATTGCACGAGCTTGAATTTCAGAAAGTTCAAACCTCTCCATCAAACTTTGAATTGCTGTTTGAGGACTAGAAGAACTACGAATAATTGATATTACTTCATCAATATTATCTGAAGCAATAATTAATCCTTCTAATATATGAGCTCTCTCTTCTGCTTTACGTAATTCAAATTGAGTGCGACGTGTGACAACATCATGACGATGATCAACAAAATATGAGATCAACTGCTTAAGATTCAACAGTTCAGGTTTGCCATTTACCAGAGCAATATTATTTACACTAAATGAAGATTCAAGAGCAGTAAACTTATATAGTTTGTTTAATACTACATTTGCATTACCATCACGTTTGATGTCAACAACAATTCGCATTCCACGCCTGTCAGACTCGTCATTAACATTAGAAATTCCTTCAATCTTTTTATCTGCAACAAGGTCAGCTATATTCTTAATTAGTGCTGCTTTGTTTACCAGATATGGAATTTCTGTAATAACTATTTTATCATGTGTCTTACCAGATTCAATATCTGCTTTACCGCGCATGACAACACGTCCTCTACCAGTCTCAAATGCATCTTCAACACCCTTATACCCATAAATATAGGCACCGGTAGGGAAATCAGGGGCTTTGATATATTTCATCAAACCCTTTATGTCTATATCTCTGTTGTCTATATATGCAATAATACCGTTAATACATTCTGTAAGGTTGTGAGGGGCCATATTAGTAGCCATACCAACAGCAATACCTGAAGATCCGTTGATCAGCAAATTAGGTATTCTGGATGGTAATACTGTGGGTTCTGACAAAGTATCATCAAAGTTGAGCTGAAAATCAACTGTATCTTTGTCAATATCACGCAACATCTCTTCAGCAAGCCTATTTAATCTTGCTTCAGTATATCGCATAGCAGCAGGACTATCTCCGTCAACACTACCCATGTTACCCTGTCCGTCTATCAGTGTATAACGCATATTCCACTCCTGGGCCAGACGCACCATAGCGAAATATACAGATGAGTCACCATGAGGGTGATATTTACCCAATACCTCACCCACAATTCTTGCTGATTTTTTATGCGGTTTATCAGGAGTATTTCCAAGTCCTGACATTCCAAATAGTATTCGTCTGTGTACCGGTTTAAAACCATCTCTTACATCCGGCAATGCACGAGACACAATCACTGACATCGAGTAATCGATGTACGATGATTTCATTTCATCTTCGATATTAATCTTGATGATTCTATCTTCCTGATCAATCATATTTGAATGTGATTTTTCGTTCTAGAAAAAAACTTTATGTAGTTATATTTCATCTGAATAACTAATTTCAGATACCTTTTTTTTAACCAGACTAAAGTACTACTTTTCTTTGATTTTAACAAAAAAAACAGGGGTTATTTTAACCCCTGTCACGCTATTTTAGTACTTTACAGATAACTTATTTACCGTGGCAATTTTTATATTTCTTTCCACTACCACATGGACATAACTCATTTCTTCCAACCTTTTTCTCAACCCTTACTGGTTCAAGTTTTTGCTTTTGACGTTGAGGATCATCCTCTCCACTATTCTGGTTGCTAGAGCTGGTTATAGCTTCCATTTCATCTTTTTGAGTACGATATTTACTGTAATCAGTTTTTGTTTCCGGTGCTGCTTTTCTTACACTACCCGGATCTTGTACAGGAATTTGTCCACGCATCAATACGGATACCGATTTTGAGTTTATATTGTTAATCATTGTTCCAAATAGGTTGAATGATTCAAGCTTATAAATCAAAAGAGGATCTTTCTGCTCATAGCTAGCTGTTTGAACTGAGTGACGCAATTCATCCATTTCTCTAAGATGCTCTTTCCAGTTTTCATCAATTGTATGCAGCAATATCGATTTCTCAAATGCTCTCACCAGAGCCTTTGAGCCAGTTTCATATGCTTCTTTCAGATTACATGCAATGTTATATACCTTCTTTCCGTCAGTAATTGGAATAAGTATATTTTCATACATTGCACCTTGATTTTCATACACCTGTTTAATAACCGGTTGTGCAATCTCGGCAAGTCGCTCTGTCTTACGTTTAAATGTTTCAAATGCTCTCTCTTTAACAGCTTCCACCATTTCAGCAGTGCGCATTTTTTTCATATCCTCCTCTTTAAAAGGAATATCGAGAGCCATTACACGAAGAAGTTCCAGCTTCATGTTTTCGTAGTCATCTTCATACATTTCAACTATATTCTTCGATGTATCAGAAATCATGTTAGCAACATCATTATCGATTCTTTCACCCATCAAAGCATGTCTTCTACGTTTGTAAACTACTTCACGTTGTGAGTTCATCACGTCATCATATTCAAGAAGACGTTTACGAATTCCGAAGTTATTCTCTTCAACCTTTTTTTGTGCACGCTCTACCGACCTGCTCAACATGCTGTGTTCCAGAACATCACCTTCCTCAAAACCCATTCTATCCATTAGGCCTGCAATTTTTTCTGTTGCAAACAGGCGCATAAGATCATCTTCAAGTGATACAAAAAATACAGAAGATCCAGGGTCTCCCTGACGTCCGGCACGACCTCTTAACTGTCTGTCAACTCGTCGAGATTCATGTCGCTCAGTACCAATAATAGCAAGACCTCCCGCTTCTTTCACTTCAGGAGTCAGCTTAATGTCAGTACCACGACCAGCCATATTGGTTGCAATAGTTACAACGCCTCTTTGACCTGCATTTGCCACAATTTCTGCTTCACGCTGATGTAGTTTTGCATTAAGTACGTTATGTTTAATCTTACGAAGAGTAAGCATACGACTTAACAGCTCAGAAATCTCAACTGAGGTTGTACCCACAAGTACGGGGCGACCATTATTGATCAGCTTTTCAATTTCTTCTATAACAGCATTATATTTCTCTCTTTTAGTTTTATAAATCCTGTCGTTCTGGTCATCCCTAATAATCGGTTTATTTGTTGGGATTACTACCACATCCAGTTTATAAATATCCCAAAATTCCCCTGCTTCTGTCTCAGCTGTACCAGTCATACCTGCCAGTTTGCTGTACATCCTGAAGAAGTTCTGTAAAGTGATTGTTGCAAATGTTTGAGTAGCAGCTTCCACCTTTACACGCTCTTTGGCTTCAATTGCCTGATGGAGTCCATCTGAATATCGACGGCCTTCCATAACACGACCAGTTTGCTCATCTACAATCTTAACCTTATTATCTATTACCACGTACTCATCATCCTTTTCAAAAAGTGTATAAGCCTTCAATAACTGATTGATGGTGTGAACACGTTCTGATTTGATTGCATAGTTCTGTAATAACTCATCTTTTTTCGCAGCTTTATCATCATCAGACATATTTGCATTCTCCAGTTCAGAAAGCTGAGATGCAATATCCGGAAGTATAAAAAACTGTGGGTCATCAGATTTACCTGTCAGCAAATCAATTCCCTTATCGGTTAATTCGATACTATGAAGCTTTTCATCAATTATAAAGTAAAGTGGGTCAGTTACAATATGCATATTGCGATTCTGCTCCTGCATATAATAAGCTTCTGTTTTTAGCATGGCCGCTTTAACACCCTGCTCACTAAGATATTTAATTAGAGGTTTATATTTTGGCATACCTTTATATGATCTATACAAAAGTAGTGCTCCCTCTTCCTGCTCTTTAGGATCACTTGAAGCCATTTTTGACTTTGCTTCAGCAAGTAATTGAGTAGTCAGTTCTCTTTGTGCCTTTACAATCATCTCAACACGTGGTCGAAACTCATCAAAAAGCTGATCATCACCTTTTGGTACCGGGCCAGATATAATTAATGGAGTACGGGCGTCATCAATTAAAACTGAGTCAACCTCGTCAACAATTGCGTAATTATGCTTTCTCTGTACAAGATCTTTCGGAGAAACAGCCATATTATCTCTCAGGTAGTCAAAGCCAAACTCATTATTTGTACCGAAAGTAATATCTGCTTCGTATGCTTTACGGCGTGCATCGGAGTTTGGCTCATGTTTATCTATACAGTCAACCGACAGCCCATGGAACATATACATTGGTCCCATCCACTCAGAGTCACGTTTGGCCAAATAATCATTCACAGTTACAACATGTACACCCTCATGAGTAAGTGCATTCAGGAAGACAGGAAGTGTGGCAACTAATGTTTTACCCTCACCTGTTGCCATCTCAGCAATTTTACCTCTATGTAAAACAACTCCACCGAAAAGCTGTACATCATAATGGATCATTTCCCAGGTAATTTCATTACCACCGGCTATCCATCTGTTCTGATAAATTGCCTTATCACCCTCAATTCTCACAAAATCGTGACTGGCAGCCAGATTTCTGTCAAATTCAGTAGCAGTAACAACAATTTCATTATTTTGTGTAAACCTTCTTGCTGTATCTTTCATTATTGAAAATGCTATAGGAAGTATTTCATCCAGCACTTTCTCATATTTCTCATTAATCTCTTTTTCTATCTTATCTATTTGATTCCAGATTGGTTCACGCTTGTCAAGTTCAACTTCCTCTAAACCTGCTTTAAGCTGTTCAATCTGCTGTTTCTCTTCAGCAACATAATCACGTATCTGTTTTTCCAGATCTTTCGTTCTGTTTCTAAGTTCATCATTAGAAAGCTTCTCAATCTCAGGGTATACCTCTTTTATTCTTTTCACAACAGGATTGATTTCATTCAAATCTCGTTGTGCTTTATTACCAAAAATTTTTGATATTATTTTGTTAAATCCCATAGTAGTATATTGATTTTTATTTTTTATTACCTGTAGGTTAAAATAATAACCTTAAAAAAGTTCTTCCAGTATTTCACCCACAGATGCATTTGGCGAACGTATACGCAATCTGTATGCAACGCTTGGCGCTATATCTGTTACCTCAATTGTACGGTTTATTTTCTGGGGTTTTATATCCTTACCAAAAAATATAGCCGGTGCATTAATTGCATTATTTCTTACTCTTTCATGATCATCAGAACCTTGTTCTACAACCTGCCATCCAGGTTGGAGCTCCAGGAAAAGATCACCTGAGATTCCCTTATAATAACTGTTTCTATAATATTGAACATTTTGGTTATACGCACCATGCAGCATTTGGTAAGAAGTGATAACATCCTGAACACCTGCCGACTGTACAAGGAACTCTGCAGCTTTCTGCTGAAGTTCTATCAGGTCGATTTTCTTATCCTCAATAAGCTTTCTATCAAAAAAGAACTGTTTATTATAGTATTTCTTAATCCATTGCTCTCTGCCATACAGAGCCATCAGATACATATTTAATAATGCCTGACTCCTGTCCGGATAGAAAGTTCCACCTGAAGTAACCATTCCCTCAGGGATAATCTCATTTTCATCAAAATAGCCTGTAGATACAACAAATATAAGAGTGTTATTTAGTCCTACTAATTCATCAATTTTATCCAGTAATCTTGCTAACTCCTGGTCCAATCTATAATAAGTATCCTGAATCTCAATAGAGTAGTTTTTATCAAGAGCCCCGGAGAAGTTTCCTGCATAAAATGTAACAGCCAGGTAATCAGGATTCATTCTTGTTCCTAAAGAACTTGACTCCAATACTCTAATAGCCATATCATTAACCTCTTTGTTAACGTAGGGCGATTCCTTAAACTTCTTTACATTGTCTTTGATATTGTTTGCAAAGAAATGCTGAAAATTATACCTGTTTTTAGTATATGGGAATGCTTTATAATTTTCAATTGGAAGTGCAGGCTTCCAGGAAATACTATTTATTGTATAAGTAAGTGATTGCTGACTGCGGTTAAATTGCTCTACGACCGGCTGTCTTGTTTTATAAAATGTAGTTGTTGCCCATTTGGCATCTTCATTCTCAATCCAGTAGGCACCACTTGCTGCATGTCCTCCTGCAGCCATAGCCTGAGATGCATCTGGAGCAAAAGCAAAAATATCAGATTGTCCACCCGAAGCTATCTTAAGTTCATCTGCAATTGTTGAAACTTTTATTGATAATGGTGATAATTTTTCGGTCGTGAAATTTCCCAGGTAGTTATCATCATGAAAACTGGAAATTTCAATATTATTGGCAAGTAAAAATTTTTTTTCTGCAGTAATACCATGATAAGATGGATTTGCTCCCGTGAAAATCGATGTTATTGTTGAAGCCTTATCCAGATACGGGAAGTCATAATTCACATTCTTATATACTAACCCGTTGTTTAGTAGCCTGTTAAAACCTTTGTTGCCAAAAGTGCTCTTGAACATCTCAAGGTAATCTCCCCTAAGCTGATCAATAGTAATACCGACTACTAATTTTGGTACCTCACCTGTGGGATTTTGTGCAAATATCGCTGTAATAGAGAAAAAAGCGACAATTGAAGTTATTATTCTAAACATTTAGCAATTATTGACCTAATCTGAATTAATTATTGTCCCCAACCCGCCTTCATATATCTGCTGGAGGTAAAGCGACTGTTTACTCGTCTCTTTTTATTTAACAGCAGTGCATTTACTCCTGATCTTCCCCATAAACACAATGAAAATAGTATTGTTTCATAAGGTAGATGTTGTGGTAAAAACCACCAGGATAAAAGAAAAAGAGTTAAGACTACAAAGTTAATGAAATGATAGAAATAAACGATGTTCTTTGCCGGTTTAACCCAAAATAAAATAGCAGCAAAAAGGGCAAATATATTTAACCATGCAAAATTCCAGTTGGGATTGGTTGCAGGATGTTCTGAAAAATACATCAGAACAAATATAATAGTACCCGCTGCTCCTGCAATTCCAAAAAGTATGGTATCAAATATTCGCGGTATTCTGGTCTTGTTTAATTTGTATATTTGGTTTATACTCACAAAGATTGTAAGCAAGAGCAAAAATAAAGCTGCAACTAAAGGTGTAAAGAATGTTTTTTTGCCCGGATTATTACGTTCTGCATTATGTTCCAATAAAATTTCAGTATTGCCTACAAGATTATTGCTTGCAGAATCATTGCTCTGAAATAGTGCACCTTCAAATGAATCCATCAGGTATGAAGGGATAAACATCTTTTCTCTAACATTAATTATTCTATCTGCATCACTGCCAATCAGCAAATCTATACCAAATTCAAACCATGGATAATCTATAAGACACTCATGAACCAGGTCGCGATATGTTTGCTCTTTGCTTGTTTCTGGATAAATAATTTGTGATTTTGAGTATTTTTCAATCATATCCCTTGGTCGTGTAGCACAATTATCATAAAAATAATTGTATCTATAACCCCTGTTTTCAGGTAAAGAATTAATGTATAAAGCGTTGTAAAGTTGCTGTTTTTCAGCTGCTGAGAGATTCAAAATTTGCTTTGTTACTTTTTGGCCTTTATATGAGTATTCAGCAATAAATTGATCATAAAAATCAACTCCCAATATATAATCTGTTTTACCCCTTATAAAATTATATATGAAGTTGGGCTGAGTAGGATCAAAGTAGCCATAGTTAAAGACTGCATCAACTCCGGTTGAATCGTCATGTATGTAAATTGCAGTGTGACCAAAAAGAGCATAAACTGCTCCATTCCATGGAGAGGCAGTCAGAAGACTTACTTCTGCATCTTCATGAAGTGTAATTTGTGATTTTGCCTGATTACTGATAAAAAAAAGTGTAATCAAAAGCATTATAGTGAAGTTTATTTTTTTCATTGTGCAGATCTATTATCCATTATACATTGATTTATCCACATATCTATGGCAAAACCAGTGCAGATGACAAAAATAGATAAATTTGCTTTAAATCACACATAAATACAAAAAACAAATAGCGGTGGCCTTTTTAGACCACCGCTATTCAGTTTCGTAAAATTGTGACCGGTTTTATTTATTCTTATTACGATTACCGTAACGACTCATAAATTTATCAACACGTCCGGCTGTATCCACCAATTTTTGTTTTCCTGTGTAGAAAGGGTGAGAAGAACTTGTGATCTCAAGTTTTACTAGTGGATATGTAACTCCGTCAATTTCTATAGTTTCTTTTGCATTAACTGTTGAGCGAGAAATAAAAATCTCTTCATTCGACATATCTTTAAAAACTACGGGACGATAATTATCGGGATGAATCTCTTTTTTCATTTTTACCTTCTGTTTTTATGATTGGCAATTTTCGGATGGCAAAGATACAATAAACTGTTTTATAAAAAAAATAAACAGACTCCTTTTTTCTTTTTCTGAAATATAATAACTTATTTTGCGTTCATTATGATAGATAAATTCATATGAAGAGTGAAATTATTACTATTGGAGATGAGCTTCTTATAGGTCAGATTGTGGATACAAATGCTGCTTGGATGGCAAGAGAGTTAACTCAAAGCGGATTCGATATAGCAGCAATAACTTCTGTTGGTGATCAATCAGACAGTATTGTTAAAGCAATTGACAATGCATTTGAAAGAGCTGAAATCCTTCTACTTACCGGGGGCGTAGGACCAACAAACGACGATATAACCAAACATACTCTGTGTCAATATTTTCATACTGCATTAGAATTCAACGATGAAGTCTTGCAGAATATTGAAACTATTTTTTTAGGAAAAATATTCCTCTGAATCAGCTTACCAGAAAACAGGCCTATGTTCCTGCAAATTGCACTGTTATACAGAATAAGTTAGGTACAGCTCCTATATTATGGTTTGAAAAAGATGGAAAAGTTTTGATATCCATGCCGGGTGTTCCTTTTGAAATGGAAAATGCAATGTGTGATGAGATAATACCGCGACTTCAGGAAAGATTTCAGATCACAGAATATCTTAGCCGTTCTTGCATAGTAACCGGTATAAGTGAGTCCGCTCTGGCAACTCAACTTGCAGAATATGAACTAGAGCTGCCTAAAGGTTTTTCCCTAGCCTATCTGCCCTCACTTGGTTATATAAGGCTGCGATTATCTGTATGGGGAGAAGAACATAAAGTGGAGTTAAAGCTGCAGGCACGAAAATTAAAGAAATTACTGGGTTTAAATATTGTGTCAAAAGGAGCTAAAATGCCTGAAGAAATACTTGGAGGTAAACTAAGAAAAAAAAATCTTACCCTATCCACTGCAGAAAGTTGCACAGGTGGATTCATCTCACATAAAATTACAACCGTTCCCGGTTCATCGCAATATTTTGAGGGTAGTATTATTTCATATGACAGTCTCATAAAAGAAGAATTGCTTGATGTAGACAGGGATTTGATAGAAACTTATGGTGTTGTAAGTGGCGAAGTTGTTGAACAGATGGCTCGTACAGTGGCTAAAAAACTTCATACCGACTGCAGTATAGCTGTGTCCGGTATTATGGGGCCTGATGGTGGTACAAAAGAAAATCCCGTTGGCACAGTTTGGATTGCAACACAATACAATGATAAGATCATTTCTAATAAGTACAATGTGGGTCGCAGTCGCAGAGAAAACGTCGAAAGAACAGCAAATACAGCAATGCTCCAGCTTCTGCAAATGTTGAAAAGCTAGAGCATCACAAGTAGTTTATTTATAAATCTATTTAGTCTATAATATCAAATCCGCAATATGGTACCAGTACTTTAGGAATTCTAATACCTTCAGACGTTTGATTATTTTCCAGCAATGCCGCTAATATACGTGGCAGTGCCAGTGCGCTTCCATTTAGTGTGTGACAAAGTTGTGTTTTGCGGTTTTCATCACGATAACGACATTTCAGTCGGTTTGCCTGATAGCTTTCGAAGTTTGAAACAGAACTTACTTCAAGCCAGCGTTCCTGAGCTGCTGAATATACCTCGAAGTCGAATGTAAGTGCTGAAGTAAAACTCATATCACCACCGCATAAACGAAGTATACGCCATGGCAGTTCAAGTTTTTCAACCAGTGTCTGCACATAAGAAACCATTTCGTCCAGTCGCGCATATGAGTTTTCAGGTTTATCAATACAAACAATTTCAACCTTATCAAACTGATGCAGACGGTTAAGTCCACGTACATCTTTACCATAAGAACCGGCTTCTCTTCTGAAGCATGCTGAATATGCAGTGTTTTTTACTGGCAGATCCTTGTCTTCAAGGATTACATCTCTGTAAATGTTTGTAACAGGGACTTCAGCTGTAGGAATTAAGTAGAGGTCATCAAGTCCAACATGATACATTTGCCCCTCTTTATCAGGTAGCTGACCTGTACCGAATCCTGAATCACTATTTACAACATAGGGTGGTTGAACCTCCATAAACCCTGCATCACGTGCATTATCCAGGAAGAAATTGATTAAAGCCCTCTGTAGTCTTGCACCCTTTCCTTTATAAACAGGAAATCCTGCACCAGTAATCTTTACGCCAAGCTCAAAATCAATCAGATCATATTTCTTGGCCAGATCCCAGTGAGGTAAGGCATCTTTCTCTAATGATGGCATTACACCACCATTACGTTCAATCAGATTATCTTCAGCACTTTTACCCTCCGGAACTGATTCATGCGGCAGGTTAGGAATTGTAACTAGTAGCTCTTCTATCTTATCCTGTGCATCTTTCAAGGTTGCTTCAAGCTCTTTAGAAGATTCTTTAAGAGTGGCTACTTTCTCTCTGGCCGAAGTAGCTTCATCTTTCTTGCCCTCTTTAATAAGCGATCCAATAGATTTTGATATCGAGTTTATTTCCGATAAAACTCCATCAAGTGAAGTTTGACTGTTCCTTCTAATAGCATCAAGCTCAATAATCTTCTCAACAATCTCTTTAGCGTCGAAGTTTTTTTTCTTAAGACGACTTATAACCTCCCCGGGATTTTCGTTTATTACTTTAAGTGTAAGCATACAATTTTAGCTGATTTCTCAATAATCAGATTTTTACTTTTAAAAATTTGCAATTATAATCCCACAAAGGTACAAAAATACCTCAATTTTAATAATCAGCAGGTATAAAATAATGTAGATTCAATTGGTTATCAGAATAGCTGAAAATGGAGGGATTCGCGTGCCTCTCTATTTTTTTGTTTTTTCTGACGATAATAACGGGCTACATAATAGGCTACACCGGCAAGTGCTCCAAGCATTAAAAGGTCTTTAACTGTATTATTTTTCATATATAAATTTTGTATTTAATTTTTGTTTACATGTGTATCTTAATAGATAGATGCAAGAGAAGCAAAAACGTTGCTTTAATTAACTTTATTTATCAACATATTCAATTATGAAAATGTTTTTACTTTCATCTGTAATTTTATATCTATTGTCAGAACGTTCATTTACAATCCAGACAATGTTTTCTCCCGAAAGAATTACCCATGCCTCTTTTTTGTCTTTCAAGCTAAATTTGCGGTCTGTAAAATAATCACTCAACTTCTTTTTCCCGTTCATGCCAAAGGGAATAAACCAATCACCCGCTTTCCATCTACGCATTATCAGAGGAAATTTAAGTTTATCCGCATCAGCATATAGAATATTTTTTTTCTTCTCTATTTTGACAGGTGTTTTCTCTTTTCTTAAATTAAAACGTACAGGAAAAGTGATCTCTTTTGATTCTTCTTCTATAAGGTAGTGTTCGTCTGAGATGATATCAGACGTTATTTTTTCCAATATAAAATCAGATCGGTCTTTTATTACTCTGTATCTATCTGACAAAAAAACTTTTCCAGGTGTTGAATCCATACTCTGAAATATATCTTCTATAGTTGAAGAAGTGAATCCCAAAGGTGACAGCAGCTCAAACAATACAGATTGAGGTGAAGCTGTTTTCTTTAGCATTGGAATGTTAATCTTATCATTAATGAAAACTACATCTATATATTCTCTAATAGATTCTGAATATATTTTTTCTGCTTCGGATATATTTTTTGAAGTTCTGATGATTGATTCTTTTACAGAAGGATTAACCACTTCAAGCTTAGGTATGACATTTAATCTCAGATAATTGCGTAAATATATATCCTGATCATTTGTACTATCGGTTACATATGGTAATTCTCTCTCAATTATATAATCTTCAATTTCTGAGCGTGATACAGTAAGCAGTGGTCTAACAACATATCCATTCCTGGGAGAAATACCACTCAATCCTTTAATTCCAGTACCTCTTATCAAATTTAGCAGAACTGTCTCTACTGAATCATCCCTGTGATGAGCTACTGCAATAGCGTCGGCCTCATATTGTTTGCGTAAAATCTCGAACCACTCATAACGCAATTCACGTGCTGCCATCTCTATAGATATTTTTCTGTCTTCTGCGTAACCGGTTGTGTCAAAATCAATACTTGTAAAAGGTATATCAGTATTCTTACACCATTTACGTACAAAATCTGCATCTCTGTCAGATTCAGCTCCTCTTAAATGAAAATTACAGTGTGCAGCAATACACCTATATTCAAGCAGAACAAGTAAGTCCAGCAATACCATAGAATCCATACCCCCACTTAGCCCTACAATAACTTTGGCATTGTGTGGCAGCAGTTTCTCGCTTTGTATGAATTTCTGTACTCTGTCTATCATTTTTTGATCTAATTGTTAAAACAAATGTACTATAAAAAACTCATTTTGGCTCTCATATTAAATCTTTAGAGTCAAAAATCTGCATATATCGCAATAAAATCAGTAATTTTGCACAAGTATTAATTTATAATTAATAACAGAAAATGATAGATAAGATTGAAGCACTTCTCTCAGAAGTAGAGCAAATGTCAGCTAATAATACCGAAGAGCTGGAGGCGTTACGAATTAAGTTCCTAAGTAAAAAAGGGGTTATACCATCATTGATGGACGATTTCAGAAACGTTCCCTCAGAGCAGAAACGTGAAATTGGAGTGAAAATTAATGAATTAAAGCAGAGGACAACAGAAAAAATAAATCTGCTGAAAGATCAATTTGAAAATAAGGACTCAGGTTTTATGGATATTGATCTTACTCGCACTGCTTATCCCATTTCATTAGGGTCCAGACATCCTATTTCCATTGTAAAAGAGGAAATAAATGATATATTTAAAAGACTGGGATTTTCAATTTCGGAGGGACCTGAGGTTGAGGACGACTGGCATGTGTTTTCTTCTCTTAATTTTGCTGATGATCACCCGGCCCGCGATATGCAGGATACTTTTTTCATACAGAATGATCCTCAGATAGTTCTTCGCACACATACTTCATCTGTTCAAACCAGAGTAATGGAGCACACACAGCCTCCAATCAGGATAATTTGCCCGGGACGTGTATACAGAAACGAGGCTATTTCTTATAGGGCACACTGTTTTTTCCATCAGGTAGAAGCTCTGTATATCGATAAAGATGTCTCTTTCGCAGATCTAAAACAGGCTCTTCTATTCTTTGCAAAGGAGATGTTTGGGGAGGATACAAAAATCAGATTGAGACCTTCATACTTTCCTTTCACAGAGCCAAGTGCCGAAATGGATATCTCATGCAATATCTGCGGAGGTAAAGGGTGTCCGTTCTGCAAGCATACCGGATGGGTAGAAATACTTGGTTGTGGTATGGTAGATCCTAACGTGCTTGAAAATTGTGGTATTAACAGTAAGGTTTACTCAGGATATGCTCTTGGAATGGGTATAGAACGTATTACCAATCTTAAATATCAGGTAAAAGATCTTAGAATGTTCTCAGAAAATGATGTACGCTTCATCGAACAGTTTAAGTCGGCAAATTAATTCATTTCTCATTGTCTGAAATATTAATTATATTTACATTAACGTGAGAACAAATAATCTTGAAAAACTATAAATAATGATGAGAGCAAAATATTTTATTCTTCCCCTGTTGCTTATTATATCATACTGTGCTTTTGCTCAGAAAACTACTAGAGTGAACGCTATAAAAGCAAATGATTATGGAGTAGTATATTCTTTGCCCAAAACATCATTTGTGGTTGAGTTTCTGGTAAAAAAGACAACATATCAGAAAGGAGATTTTTATCCGTATGCCCAGCGTTATCTGGCAGTAGATAATCCTGTTACCGAAAACAGAGTTGTTCATACTCTGGAGGGAATTGAAGTGATTAACAAAGGTATCCCTGACAAAACCAACTCTTTTATGGTTGAATTCAGATCAAGGACTATTGAACCTTTTGTATATCTTAGGGAGGATGGACTGATTGCTGCTATAAATGCTGAACCTGAAGATGAAACAGTACCTAAGTTGATTATCCCTGCTAGTGAGACTGCTTCTGAAAATCCTCGTCGCTACTTCTCACAGGAGACTTTAATGGCGGGTTCAACTGCAAAGCAGGCTGAACTTGTTGCCAGACAGATTTTTGATCTTCGTCGTAACAGAAATGATATTCTTTCGGGTGAAGCAGTTAATATGCCCCCCGATGGAAATGCATATAATGTTGTTATGCAAGAGATTAATCGTCAGGAAAAAGCTTTGACTGAGCTATTCTCCGGTAGTGTTACAACTGAATATTTTACTGTTACATATCAGATTATTCCTGAAACAGGAAATATTAATCGGGAGGTACTGGCTCGCTTTTCTGAGAAACTTGGTCCGCTTGATGCCGATAATCTCGCTGGTGAGCCTATCTATTTTTCACTTGTACGCAAAACACCTGAGGTGACAATGCAGCTTTCTGATCGTGATCTGCAAAGACTGGAATCTAAACTGACACAGGGTGTTGTTTATAATATCCCGGGTAAAGGTGAATTAACTATTGAGTTTGGTAATAGAACATTAAAGTCAATAGAGGTGGATGTGGTTCAATTCGGTTCACAGGATGTACTTGTAAAGCAGATGTTCGATAATAACAAGCAACCTATAAAAGTTTACTTCTATCCCGAGTTAGGGGCTATTAAGCAGATTATCCAGTAACGATAAAAATATACATTATATGAGAATTTGGAATTTAAAAACTGTTGTCTTTCTGGCTCTGTCATCAATAATATTGTTGTCATCATGCAATAAAATGGGAAAAGGCAGATCAGCAGAGATATTGTACGACAGCATTGTTATCCATAAAGAGGTTCCATTATTGTCGGTAAATGATACTACTTTGCCTTATGCTGATGTAAATATTTCTTTTACTTATCCTGTTAGATTTCGTGATGCAGAAAGCACAGAAAGACTACAACAGATTTTTAAAGGTACATTCTTTGGAAATACTGATTTCGACTCCATGACACCTGACGCTGCTGTTGAGAAATATCTTGATGAGTATACCGAAAGATACCAGTCGCTCTCAAATATGTTTTATGAAGATAAGTCGCGGTTGGATGGCAAAACACCTGTTTGGTACTGGTATTATATGAACACAGTCAACAAAATACTTTTTCAAAACGACTCTCTTTTAAGCTATGCAGTTGAGTATAGTGATTATGAGGGTGGCGCTCATGGTTCATACCGTATAACATACACAAATATCAACCTGATCGATTTGGTAACTATATCTGAAGAGGATCTGTTTATTCCGGGTTATTATAATAAGCTAACAGAGAAGATTGTAGAGAGTTTGATGAAAGACTTTAATGCAGAAATTCCTGACTCACTTCTTATGAGAGGTTTTTTTACAATTGATGATATTGTTCCAAATGAGAACTTCTGGCTTAGCGAAAAAGGTATACATTACTCATATAATCAATATGAAATTGCTCCCTATGCAATGGGTGTAATTGATGTTACTGTTCCCTATTCTGAGCTCACAGATATTTTATTGCCTGAAAGTATTGTTGCAAAACTTTTTTTGAATAAAAAGTAGTCAAGACAACATATAAACATTAAAAAATAAGGGCCGGAAAATATCCGGCCCTTATTTTTTATCTTTTCTCAAAATTAAGATAGTTACTCTTTCTTGAATTCAAGGTAAATAACTATGTGTACATCTTTTCCTATACCTGCAGCATCAGGGTCATATGCAACATTGTAATCAAGACGATTAATGGTGTTCTTGGCAGTAAAACCAATAACTTCAGAACCATTCTGACCTTTAACTGAACCACCGTAGTCCACGTCGAAAGTAACATCTTTTGTTACATCTTTTATCTGAAGTTTTCCGTTAAGTTTGTACTTATTATCTGAAACTTTCTCAATAGAGGTGCTTTCGAATGACATTGAAGGAAATTTTTCAACCTCAAAGAAATCTGCACTGCGTAAATGATCATCACGCATTTTAACACCGGTGTTTACACTTGCCACATCTACATTAAAGAAGATACGCGCTTGTTCTGCATTATCCATACTACCGATAATACCACCATCGAATTTCTCGAATTTACCACTAACAAAGGTGATCCCACTATGTTTTACTTTGAAATTTACCGAAGTATGGGCCGGGTCAACCTTATATTGAGACTGGGCTAGTAAGCTAAAGCCCGTTATTACTGCTACAAATAATAGTAATACTTTTTTCATATACATAATTTTTTTGATTTATATTTGCACTCATTTAACATTTAAAGATAGTTGTTTGTTCACTGATTATAAGTTATGAAAGATTATTTGCGAAAAAGCTATATCTTTGCATAAACAAAACTTATAATTGGTTGTTTGGGATTGTATGGAGAATATTATTGTTCGCCAATATAATATAAAGTGGTTTCTTTAAAACTATAATTAAAATGCAAGAACTAGATCAAGATCAAATATTAACTGAATTAACCACCCAGGACTATAAATATGGTTTCACCACAGATGTCGAAACCTATGTTATTGATAAAGGGCTGGATGAGGATGTTATTAGACATATTTCAGAGCAGAAGGAAGAACCAGAATGGTTACTTGAATTCAGATTAAAATCATATCGTCACTGGCTAACAATGGAGATGCCCGACTGGGCACACCTGAATATTCCTGAAATTGACTATCAGGACATGATTTATTATGCTGATCCTTCAAAAAAGAAAAATCCTAAGAGCTTGGATGAAGTGGATCCTGAACTTCTGAAAACGTTCGAGCGTCTGGGTATCCCGCTGGAAGAGCAAAAAATGCTTACTGGCGTTGCTGTGGATGCAGTAATGGATAGTGTATCTATAAAAACTACCTTTAAAGAGGTGCTGGCTGAAAAAGGAATTATTTTCTGTTCGTTCAGCGAAGCTGTAAAACATCATCCTGACCTGGTAAGAAAATATCTGGGTAGTGTGGTTCCTTATAAAGATAACTTTTTTGGTGCACTTAATTCTGCTGTATTCAGCGATGGTTCTTTTGTTTATATTCCCAAGGGTGTTCGCTGTCCGATGGAGTTGTCAACATATTTCCGTATAAATACTGCAAATACAGGGCAATTTGAACGTACACTTATTATTGCTGATGATGACTCATACGTTAGCTACCTTGAGGGCTGTACAGCTCCTATGAGGGATGAAAACCAGCTGCATGCGGCTATTGTGGAGATTATCGCACTTGATAATGCCGAGGTGAAGTATTCAACTGTGCAGAACTGGTATCCGGGAGATAAAGACGGAAATGGTGGTGTATATAATTTCGTAACTAAGAGAGGTATCTGTAAGGGTGTAAATTCAAAGATTTCTTGGACGCAGGTTGAAACAGGATCAGCAATTACTTGGAAATATCCTTCATGTATACTTGCAGGAGACAATTCAGTTGGAGAATTCTACTCTGTTGCAGTTACAAATAACTACCAGCAAGCTGATACCGGTACCAAAATGATTCATATCGGAAAAAATACACGAAGCAGAATCGTTTCTAAAGGTATTTCAGCAGGTCATAGTCAGAATAGTTATCGAGGACTGGTTAAGGTTACTAAGAAGGCTGAAAATGCTCGCAATCACTCGCAATGCGATAGTTTACTGCTTACTGATCACTGCGGTGCCCACACTTTCCCATATACGGATATTCAGCACCCAAGTGCTGTTCTTGAGCATGAGGCTACTACCTCAAAGATAAGTGAAGATCAGATTTTCTACTGCAACCAGAGAGGTTTGGGCGAAGAAGAGGCTATTGGCCTTATCGTTAACGGTTATGTAAAAGAGGTGGTTAATAAACTACCTATGGAGTTTGCCGTTGAAGCTCAAAAGTTATTGCAGATATCACTTGAAGGTAGTGTTGGATAATCAGGAGAGATAATTTCCTTTAATTTATAAACATACAGTTAAAACCCTATGGACTGGATTACCAGTTAATAGGGTTTTTTCCGTTTGCTATAAGATATTTGTTTGCTGTGCTGAAATGTCTGTTTCCGAAGAAACCTCTATGAGCAGAAAGCGGCGAAGGATGTGGTGATGTTAATATTAGATGCCTATTCGCATCAATTGATGCCCCTTTTCGCTGTGCATATGATCCCCAAAGCATAAAAACCAAATGGTCCGATTCTCTGGATAATTTATTGATTACAGCATCTGTAAACACTTCCCAGCCTCTGTTCTGATGAGATCCTGCCTGATGTGCTCTTACAGTAAGAGTAGCATTAAGCAAAAGTACTCCCTGTTTTGCCCACCTCTCCAGATTGCCTGAATATGGAATCTCGATACCTAAATCATCACGTATCTCCTTGTAAATATTTATAAGAGAAGGGGGAATCTTTATCCCATCATTTACAGAAAAAGATAATCCATGAGCCTGACCCGGGGCATGATAGGGATCCTGACCAACAATTACCACTTTTACCTCATTAAATGGGCAAGAATCAAAGGCATTAAATATTAATTTAGCAGGAGGATAAACAGTAGTTGAACTATATTCCTTCCTGACAAATTCGGTTAATCGTTGAAAATAAGGTTTGTCAAATTCTTCTTTTAACTGTTCTCCCCAGCTTTTTTCAATTCTTACTTGCATGAACAAAAATGATTCTATATCAGGAACACGCCTCTTTTACGTGCCTCTTCTTTCATTTCCTGAGGCCAAATACTTGACTGTATTTCACCTATATGTGCCTTGCGAAGGTAATACATACATAAACGTGACTGACCAATACCACCTCCTATCGACAATGGAAGTTCATTGTTCATCAATCGTTTATGGAAGTAGAGTGAAAGTCGGTTTTCCTGTCCAAGTGATTTCAGCTGTCTCTCAAGCGATTCAGCATTTACCCTGATACCCATGGAAGAAAGTTCAACAGCTTTCTTTAAAACAGGATTCCAAACAAGAAGATCACCATTTAAACCTTTATAACCATCATCGTTAATTGTGCTCCAGTCATCATAATCAGCAGCACGTCCATCATGTGGCTTTCCGTTTGAAAGTGGTGCTCCAATACCTATAATAAATACAGCACCATACTCCTTTGTAATGGCATCTTCACGCTCTTTTTCATTCAATTTGGGATACTTTTGAAGCAACTCCTCTGAATGAATAAAGGTTATTTCTGAAGGTAGCTGTGGTGTAATAGATGGGAACAGCTCATAAACCAGATATTCAGTGCGAAGCATTGCTGCGTATATCCTTCTGACAACCTGCTTCAGGTATGCAATATTTCTGTCTTTTTCACCAATTACAAGCTCCCAGTCCCACTGATCAACATAAAGTGAGTGGATATTATCAAGTTCTTCATCCGCACGGATTGCGTTCATATCCGTATAAATCCCAAAACCTTCCTCTATTTCATAGTCGGCTAATGTTAGCCTTTTCCACTTAGCAAGTGAATGAACGATTTCTGCACTTTTATCATCCATATCTTTAATGGGAAAGCGAACAGGACGTTCAATTCCATTAAGATCATCGTTTATACCAGTTCCACTTTCTACAAAAAGAGGAGCAGTTACACGACGCAACCTTAATTCTGAGGAGAGGTTTACCTGAAAAAAATCTTTTATATTCTTTATGCCCAGTTCGGTCTGCTTTAGATTAAGAATCGGAGCATAGTCAATTGGGATGTGCAAATTTGGCATAGCCTGTATTGTCATATTGTTGAAAAATGTCTGATTTGATGAGCAAAGATACAATATATTTTCATTTTGTCAAACAGATCACTAAACAATAATACAATTTGATAGTATTTTAGTTAATATTGAATCACTTATAACAAAGTTTGAAGTTTTATATGCGCATTTGACCAACAAGGTCTGTAACTGATGTAATTCGATGTCTGTCAAGATATTCTTCTATACCTTCTATTATTTTTACTGATGCTGTTGGATCTATAAAATTGTATGTACCTACCTGAATTGCTGTTGATCCTGCTAATATAAACTCAATTGCATCCTGCCAGTTGCTAATACCACCCATTCCAATAATGGGGATCTTTACAGTATTATATACTTCCCAAACCATTCTCACTGCTATTGGTTTAATGCATGGTCCTGATAAACCTCCGGTTATTGTTGACAGTTTTGGCTTTTTGCTCTCAATATCAATAGCCATTCCAAGAAAAGTATTCACAAGCGAAACAGAATCAGCTCCTGCACCTTCAACAGCCAGGGCAATTTCACTTATACTGGTTACATTAGGAGATAACTTAACAATCAAGGTTTTGGGAAATACGTCTCGAACTGCACGGGTAACCTTTGCAGCTGACTCACATGAGACCCCAAAAGACATTCCTCCCTCTTTTACATTTGGGCATGAAATGTTTAACTCAATTGCAGGCATTTTATCCAGATCTGCAAGTTTTTCCGCAGTGGTTACATAATCTTCAATTGTAGAACCTGAAACATTTACGATGATATTAGTGTCATAATCTTTAATTTCAGGATAAAGATGGTTTATGAAGTAGTCGACACCCTTGTTTTGAAGGCCAACCGCATTTAGCATTCCTGAAGGCGTTTCAGCCATTCTGGGATAATCATTACCCTGTCGTGGTTCAAGTGTTGTGCCTTTAACAAAAATCCCTCCCAGAGCTCCTAAATCAATAAAATCTTTGTACTCTGTTCCATATCCAAATGTACCCGATGCTGTTGTCACCGGATTTTTGAATTTCAGATCACCTATTTGTACTTCTAATCCAGCCATGTTAATTCTTTTATATTGAAAACGGGACCTTCTGTGCATGTGCAAATGTTGCCTCTAACTGTTTTTTCTATACAGCAGAGACAGGCTCCAAAGCCACAGGCCATGAGGTTTTCTAATGAAGCTTCGCACTCAATTCCTTTGCTGACGGCATATTTTGCTACGGCTACCATCATTGGTTTGGGTCCGCATGTATATATGAAATCAAATTTATTGTTTTGTAATATAGTGTGATCGGTAACAAACCCTATTTCACCAAATGAACCATCTTCGGTTGTACAGTAAACATTCCCATATTTCTCAAAATCAGTTATCTGCAAAATATCCGATGCAGTTCGTCCACCCAAAAGGAAATTGACATTGTAACCCTTTTCTGAAAGTTTTTTACCAAGAAAAAGCATTGGAGCAGTACCAACTCCTCCTCCTATAAGCAGTGTAGTGCATTTTTCTTCCGGAATTGTGAATGAATTACCCAAAGGAAATATAAGGTTCATTATATCACCAGTAGATGACTTGCAAATTTTTTCCGTACCTTCTCCAACTCGTTTAACCAATAACCACAACTCGTTATTAGCTAAATCGACATTGTTTATTGAAACTGGTCTTCTCAGGAATACATTTGGTGAGTTTTTGACAAGGATCTGCACAAACTGACCCGGAAACATCTCCGGCATTGGCTCATTGTTAGCCGGAACAACTTTTATCAGATGATTTTGGTCGTTTAGTGGTTCATTGGAGCAGACAATAAAATCGAGTACCTTCATCGTAAATTATATATTATTCATCACAAAAGTACATCTTAATTTTTAATTCAGCAATGTTGAGAATGTTTAGTAAATAGTATTAGTTAGTTACAAATCATGTCCGAACCGAGTACTAATCTAACCGTAAATAGTTATAAAGAAAGTACATACAAAGTATGATCTTAGTAACTGAAAAGTTCCTACCAACTCCTGAACATCCTCATGATTGTATAAGTTATTTAAGGAGCTGGTAAGAACCAGGTAAGAAGCAGGTAAGATTTAATCACCTGAATGATATGGAATATTTGTAGGTTTATCTATTTCTTTTCAGGGATGATCCATAGATAAACATTTCTGCCATCAATGGTTATGCTCTTATCCGGCTCCCAGTCACCCATATTGAAAGCGTGAGAAACAACACGGCTTCCGGGTTTCATTTCTGCCAGAATCTTAGGCTTCAGTTTGAGATTTACGTCAGGGAGCAGATAGAGAGTTAAAACATCTGCTTTGCTAAAATCGAAGTTAAACAGATCTCCTTCGTGGAATGTTACCTTATCTGTTACTTTTGCTTCAACTGCATTGGCATTTGCTTCTTCAATCCTTTCGGGATTTAGATCAACACCTATACCGGTTGCACCAAATTTTTTAGCGGCAGTTATAACTATGCGGCCATCTCCACAACCTAAATCATAAACAACTTCTCCCTTTTTTACATCAGCAAGCTCCAGCATGCCGTCTACTACTTCCTGGGGTGTTGGTACATAGGGAACATCCAATACGAGCTGTTGTGCATTTAACTGCATACCACCCAATACTAAAAAAGAAATAAACAGGTAATTGATTAGCTTCATACTTTTTTATTTTAGAGTTATAAGGGGTTATATACTTTATATTTTACTTGATAGTAGTTAAGCTGATTTTATTGATATATTTGATAAACAGATGTTTGATCTAATATGTTCTGTATGATGTTAGTTTTTTTGTTTTCTTATTCTGAAGAATAGAGAGAAAATCCAGCCGGAAAGCAGAATTGCAACACCAATTAATGAACCTATGCCTGTGTAGGTCAGACTTGAATATAGCATGTAGGCACAAAAAATGATGAAAATGGCTGGTGTAATTGGATATAGTGGAACCTTAAAGGGTCTTGTTGTGTATGGATATTTCTTTCTTAGGATGAAAAGACTCATTCCGGTAAATAAAAAGAAAAACCAGAAAACGGGTGCGGTGAAGTCTACCATCGATTCAAAACCTCTTCGTGTGAATGCGCCTAATATTACCAGGGCAATTGATATTATTCCCTGTAGTATTAGAGAGTTTATGGGAGCAGACTTCTGACCGTTCCATTTCCCAAGGAATGAGAGTGTTTTGAAATCTTTGCCGAGTGCATAGTTAGCTCGTGCTCCTGTAAATATTGTTGTGTTTATAGAAGAGAGGGCTGAAAATATTACAAGCGTGCCAATTAGAATAACCCCTTTTTCGCCAATTGTTGCTCTCATCATATCAACACCTACTGCATCTGAAGAGGAGATGCCATCTAAGCCCAAAATTCGTAGAAATGCCATATTAATGAGCAGATATAAAGATGTTATTATAACTATGCTTACAATCAGAACAAGCGCCATATTCTTGCTTCCGGTTTTTAACTCGGAAGATATGTAAGCAGCTTCATTCCATCCTCCAAATGTAAGTAAAACGAATATTAATGCTAAACTGACTGAGGCTGTTGGGGATATAGCTGATTGAGTTTGCAGTTCATTTAAAGCAATTGTTTCTGCTGGTGTCCCAAACAGACCTGCGGAGACAATAATCAGTATGCCAATAACCTGTAACGATAAAAGAAATTTTTGTACTCCTGTTCCAAATTGAATTCCAAGAATATTGAATAGTGTAAGGATAAAAATAATGATAATGGAGTAATAGGTAGAGGAGTAAATGCCAAGGGAAAACAGTTGTGTAAGATAATCACCTGCTATATAGGCTAGAATTGCGATGGAACCGGTTTGTGTTATTGTTGCTCTGGACCATGCAAACAGGAATGAGAAATCTTTACCATATGCAAGCTTCAGAAAATGATAATCTCCTCCGGCATTTGGAAATGTACTGCTTAATTCGGAATAACATAATGCTCCAATCAGGGAGATTAATCCTCCTAAAACCCAAACCATTAAAAACCAAAAATCATCTGGGGAATTTGATGCTACTACAGAGGGGGTTCTGAAAATGCCTGCTCCTACAACAATTCCAATAATAAGGACAATAGCATCTATTAATCTTAAAGTAGGCTTTGGGGCTGAATTGGTATCAAGCATAATGATTTTAGTTTTAATTGGTACTCAAGTAAAGACCCTAAAATCAAAGATATTAAATATAAAGCCAACTATTTCTCTTATTTCTTATTGTTTAACGTTTTTATACTATTCTTTTAAAAATGATAAAGAAAGAAAATATATTTAGTATGGATTAAATCTCTCGAAAGTGTTATCGTTATAATAAATAATTATCTGAGTAATTTTTTTTTCAGGCTTTGAAACAGATGCAACCTGTTTATTTTCTGTATGTTGAGTGCTGACTTCCTGGTTGTTTAAGCTCGTATCCTCGTGATTTTCTGCGCTTCTCTTACTTTCACCCGGAAATATTTCACGCTGATTGAATAAATCGGGCTCTTTACGAATTGATTCAGGATCTATTCCATTTTTATACATGTTGCCTGTACCATTAATTAGCCATTCAGGATTAATGTAATCTAAATCTCCCAGAATTTTAGTTACTACGTCGAGACTAGGGTTGTTTCTGCCATTTAATATATGAGAGATAACAGCTCTGTTAATACCTAACATGTCGGCAAATTTAGCCGGAGTAAGGTTCTCTTTTTCCATTATAAGTCTAATTCGATCTTTCATGTTGAATACTCAATTAAATTAACCCGATACATTAGCCTACTATTTACAACAAATGTTGAGTCACAAATGTAAAAAACTTTATTTACAAATGAAAACCATTGATGTATATATTTGTAAATTACATTTGGTGACCTTTATGGATACATTTGTAATAATAGTGCCGAATCAAGTCAAATTACTATATAAAATAGATTAAACTAAAAGTTGCTATTTAAATTATATTGAACTGATATATAGATATTTAATCATATAAAATGTGGTTATTTTAACTTAATAAACAGAGGTATGATCTGTTTAGATTATAATTATGATCCTTTAATCTACATTATATCTATATATCACTGATATTTAGTATTGTTTGCATCATAAAACAATCCTGCAACAGTATGTTAAAACGATAAATGTATAATTGTATTGACTCTACACAAACATAAATTCCACTAGCTAAAACATTTGTAACTTATGTCAAGTATACATATGTTACTATACTTTTTAAGCAAATGTAAATTATAAATGTAAATTATTTAAACAATTTTATATGGATATAGAAATATTAAACGCGGGATTATTTACATATCAATTAAAATACAATCGTTGAATTAATATTGTTTACTTGACCTTCCAGACCGTTAACTTCATTTCCTGGCCATAGATCAAAAAAAATAATTTCCTGGCTTAAATAATGAACAGATTTAAGTTTATACTGTTTAATCATAGTCAAGCAACTAAAACTAAAACATTTAATATATTATTCATATGAAACTTTCTATAAGACCTTGGCTTGTGCTGTTACTTACTTTCGTAGCTCTACAATGCGTAGGGCAAAACAAGCAGAATCAGAATAATAGTAAAAACAGTAATATGCAAACAACACAAACATTTCATGATTTCACTGTAAAGGATATTGATGGTAAAGAATTCGACCTTGCCTCTTTGAAAGGAAAGAAGGTATTAGTAGTGAATGTAGCTTCAAAATGTGGACTCACTCCTCAGTATGAAGATTTGCAGGCACTATATGATAAGTATAAAGATAGAAACTTTACTGTAATAGGTTTTCCTGCGAATAATTTTGCCGGACAAGAGCCTGGCACGAATGCTCAGATTAAGGAGTTTTGCACTTTAAATTATGGAGTAACTTTTCCAATGATGGATAAAATAAGCGTTAAAGGTAAAGACCAGGCTCCGGTGTATAATTGGCTTACACATAAATCTGAAAATGGTAAGATTGATCAGGAAGTAACCTGGAACTTTCAGAAGTTTATGATTGATGAAGAGGGTAATCTTGTTGATGTTGTGCAACCTAAAGAAAGCCCAATGAGTGAGAAAATCATTAAGTGGATTACCGGAGGATAATCAATGCATTATCTTATAAATAAGTACTTTCAGCAGCTCACCATGAGTTGCTGAAATGTTATCTATACCCTTAGAAGCAGCATCAACAGTTCTTAGCTCAGAGATGATATTCATTACCTTTGTCGCATTATAATTTCTAATCCCATCCATATAATCACGTGCGAAAAATGAGGATCTTATGTTTAATGCTGCCATAACAGAGACTTCATCTTTCTTTGGTAACCAAAAGCATTCAAGTAAATTACTGAAATAATTGAATAGCACTGCAACAGTGGCCATAATTGGGTTTTCCTTTGGATTTTTACTGAAATAGTCAACTATCCTGCTTGCCGATGCTATATCTTTCTTGGCGACCGCCTTCACCAGCTCGAAATTATTGTAATCCTTGCTTATGCCTACATTCCTCTCGATCATTTCGGCAGTAATTCGTCTGTGTGTAGACTCCGGAGGCAGTGATACCTCAAGTTTTTGGAGCTGCGGTATGAGCTTACTAATATCATTTCCTACAAAGTCAGAAAGCATTTGAGCCGACTTACCATCTATGCCTATATCTCTTGTTTTAAGATAAGTGGTAATAAAGCCCGGTATTTGGTTGTCATATAATTTTTTAGACTCAAACACTACTCCTACCTTGTCTATTTTTTTTATTATTGCCTTACGCTTATCTACGGTTCCATGCTTATAACTGATAACCAAAATTGTTGTTGGCATTGGATTATTAGCGTAGACTTCGAGCAACTCAAACTTATCCAGATTTTGTGCCTCTTTAATGATAATAAGCTGATATTCAGCCATCATCGGGAAGCGTCGGGCTGAAGCAATTATCTCGTTAACATCAGAATCCACACCATAAAATATCTGCATATTGAAGTCCTTTTCAGACTCAGTAAGCACGGTTTCAGACAGCAGCTCAGTCAGTTCATCAATAAAATAAGACTCATCACCCATAAAAAGATAAATGGGTTTAAAACGCCGGTTAACTATATCATTTTTAATTGCTTCGTAACTATTCTTTGATGATGGAGCTGCCATTTATATATTTAGTATGATTATGTATGGATTAATAATATGAAAAAATGATCTTTATAAGGGCTGATTAATCACCAATCAAACCTTAGATGTTTAATAGTGGAACTGTTATGAATTATAGATGAAAGAGACTTTATACCAATCTTAACATGCTCTTCCACAAACTTTTCTGTAACTAGTTTATCACTCTCCTCTGTTTTAACACCACTGGAAATCAGGGGTTGATCTGATACAAGAAGCAGAGCTCCGGTTGAAATATGATTTGCAAAACCACATGTAAATAGAGTAGCTGTCTCCATATCCACAGCTAAAACCCTGATTTGTCTCAGATAGCTTTTAAACTCATCATCATATTCCCATACACGCCTGTTGGTTGTATAAACTGTACCAGTCCAGTAATCTCTGCCAAAGTCTCTAATATTTGAAGATACCGCACGCATAAGGCTAAATGCCGGAAGAGATGGAACCTCGGGAGGGAAATAGTCATTTGATGTACCCTCACCTCTGATTCCAGCAATTGGTAATATATAATCACCAAGTTCACTGCTTGCTTTAAGTCCGCCACATTTGCCCAGAAACAGAACTGCAGTAGGTGCAACTGCACTTAACAAATCCATTATCGTGGCAGCATTAGCACTACCCATACCAAAATTGATAATAGTTATACCTTCTGCCGAAGCATTTGGCATATTAGCATTAGCACCTACTATTGGAACATTAAAATGTTCAGCAAATATTTCCACATATTTTTGAAAATTGGTAAGCAGGATATATTTTGTAAAATCTTTCAATGGTCTACTCGTATATCTTGGTAGCCAATTCTCCACAATTTCCTGTTTTGTTCTCATAAAAAAAGTCTATTTTTGTCTTCCGCAAATCCCATTTGAAGCAAAGATACAATATGTACTCATTAAACTTACCAACATACGAAGCAAAAATAAGAAAAAACAGTAACGGATTAGAAATATTTGATCCATTGCGTCGTAAGTATATTGCTCTTACCCCTGAAGAATGGGTGCGTCAGCATTTTGTCAACTATCTGATTAATTATAAAAATTATCCTGCTTCTTTAATGGCTAATGAAGCAGGGATAAAGCTCAATTCTCTAACACGCAGATGCGATACTGTAGTATATAATAATCAGTTAGAGCCTTTAATGATAATCGAGTACAAAGAGTCAAAAGTACAAATCACACAAAATGTATTTGATCAGGTAGTAAGATATAACACAGTTCTGAAAGTTCCTTATATTGTAGTATCCAATGGTATTTCACACTACTGCTGCAGAATGAATTATGAAGATCAATCATTCGAATACCTTACAGATATACCTGAATATCAAAGTCTGCGATAATTTCCTAATGAATTGAATAAATATTTCAATCGTTGTTCAATTGAATATAAACCACTATTCAACCGTATTTCAATAACTTTCGTCAGCTGATGGGAAATCTGAAGATTTAACATCTTCGATATAACTCTGTACAGCTTCAATTATAACGTCATACAAGTTAGCATAACGTCTAAGAAATTTAGGTGAGAATCCTTTATTCAGACCAAGCATATCATGCATAACTAAAACCTGACCATCAACGAAAGGACCTGCACCTATACCTATGGTTGGTATGTTTAATTCTTCGGTTACTTTTTTTGCCAATTCTGTCGGTATTTTCTCTAAAACAACACTACAACATCCGGTATCTTCGAGCAGTTTAGCATCGCTAATAAGTTTATCAGCCTCTGCACTATCCTTCGCTCTAAGAGCATATGAACCATATTTATTAATCGACTGAGGCATTAGTCCTAAATGTCCCATAATGGGAATACCGGTAGCCAAAATAGCTCTTACAGAATCGATTATCTCTACTCCACCCTCAAGTTTAAGGCAGTCAGCTCCTGTCTCACGCATTATCCTTACAGCATTTGTAACAGCTTCCTGCGTACTTGCATGATAACTGCCGAAAGGCATATCTACAACCACCATAGCTTTTTCTACTCCGTTTGTAACAGATTTTCCGTGATGTATCATCTGATCAACAGTCATTGGCAGAGTAGTTGCATTCCCCACCATTACGTTAGAAGCAGAATCACCCACTAATATTACATCCATCCCGGCTTTATCAATTATTGAAGCCATTGAGTAGTCATATGCAGTAAGCATGGAAATTTTTTCACCATTTTGCTTCATTTCAAGAAGTCGGTGAGTAGTTACTTTCTTTCTATTTTCATTCGAGAGGTACCCCTTTTGCTGAGACATTTCTTATAAAAATTTTTGACTTAATTAAATTTGATATGCAAAGTTAATCCTTTTTGTCGAAATAAGATAAAAAGAAAGCCGGGAACTAATCCCGGCTAACTTATGATATATTCAATTTATTACTTAAAACTTATACCCAAGAGTAATCAAACCTCTGAATGAATTGTTTTTCAATTCAAATGGATTTGCGTCGATCACAAGCTCAGTTCTGTTATCTGTATATAGATTTGGGAATGGATACAAGTCATCCGTTTGAGTCTTGTATACTAAAGCAAAATCAAGAAAGAAACTCTGGTTGAATCTATAACCGATTCCTCCTGTGAAATATTTAGCATCACCCTCCATCCTGTATACAGTGTTAGAATTTGGAATAAAGGCATCCCCACTCTCTTTAAACTCTGTTTCGTATGGATTTTGAATCCAGGCATAACCTAATCTGCCGTAGAACTTAGGTGTAAAACGATACTCTGTACCAACTTTTACGGTAGATGCATTCTTGAAATCAGTTGATATATAACCGTTATCAACCTCATACCAGTCTTCATCATCCATTGAATTTGAAGGTATCATCAACTTCATCTTACTATAGTCAACCATCTCATAATCAACACTAAGTATGAATCTATTCCCTAAGACAGCTGCAGCACTTGCTACAATCTTTCCCGGAGTTCTAAGATCATAATCATTAGAAAATCGTCTTGAGTTGGTTGTACCCTTTTCGTAATTGGGGTCAGAAACATATGCACCCATATTATCCTCTAATTCAGCCTCATAAGTTTCTGTCATTGCATAATATGTAGGCGTATGATATGAGATTCCAAATCGTAATTGATTAACTGGTCTGTAAATAGCTCCAATCTTGGCACTAACACCTGCACCATCAGTTGTCAGCCAGTTAGTCAACCTATAAGAACCATCTGTATAATCTTCCCAGAAGTCAGATGTCAGACGATAAGTTATATCTTTAATAGAAAGCGAAAGTCCAAGATTCAATACATTATTTATTGTCGTTCCTACTGTAAAATCATAATTATCGATATATCCACTCTCACGTGTTTTAATCTCGTTTCCTATTGCACCTGGGGTATTTAACGGAGTATAATAGTAACCCTGTGCATCCTGATGATCATCAATTAACCATGAGTTATAACCCAACACAGTTAACCAAGGCTGTGATTCGAAAGGATCTGGCAAATCATCTCCCATATATAAATTTGTTGGATTTATGCCCGTACTCCTGTCAGCTATATAATCGAGCATAGAATTACCCGGTACACCTACAGCATCAACATTTTTATTAAATGATTTAAGTTTATTATAAGAAAATCCGAAGTTAATATGAGGCATAATATCATTTCTCAATGGAAAGTAACCTACAAAACCAAGGTTATCCATATTGAAATTACTCTTTTTTGCATCATAATTACCTACAGAAGAGCCTTCAATTGATAAGTTAACTGTTCCGACAACTTCTGAACTTCTGTATACAGCTATTCCGGCTGGGTTAATATTAACGCCGGTAAGATCACCTCCTAATGCCCCAAAAGCTCCACCCATAGCCATAGATCTGGCAGTTCCATAAAGATCTTCTCTGGAAAATCTCAATGCATCAACTTCACCTTGTGCAGACAATGGTAGAGACAATATAAGCATAGAAGCCAATATGTACGTGATTTTTTTCATATTTATAATATTATATTGAAATTATCTTCTTCCACCACTTGAGCGACTACTGCTGCTACTGCTTGAGCTACCACTTGAACTTCTACTACTGCTACCACCAAATGATCCACTGCTTGAAGAACTTCTGCTTGGAGTGGAGATTGTAGAACTTCTATTTGTGCTTGAACTCCTTTGTGGAGTTGAGTAGGTGCTTCTATTCGGAGTAGTATTACTGCTCCTTTGGTAAGTAGAACTATTTCTTGTTGGAGAGGTTGTAGAACTTCTCTGATATGTTGTGCTGCTGCCCGAGCGAGTAGGCTGAGTTGCTCTGTTTACAGAACTTGATCTAGTAGATGTTGCAGTACGATCAACTACACGTCCTGTTCTTGAATCAATTGCTCTGCCTGAGCTGTCAATAATTCTAGTTCTTGTAGTGTTGGTAGAACTTCTGCCTGATACAGCTGAACGAGTGCTTGAAGATGTACTTCCTCCAGATAGAGCTGAGCGTGTTGCGGTTCTGCTTGTAGAGCTTCTACCTGATAAACCGGCGGTTGCAGATGAAGAGGTGTTAGCTAAGCTTCTTCTGTAAATACCTGAACTTCTGCCTGAACGGTTTCGAGTCAGACTACTGTAGTAGCCATCATAAAATCCATGAGAGTATCCTCCATAGTAACCGTAATAACTGCCATAATACCATGGATCGTACCAACCACCGTAATACCATGGGTTGTACCATCTGCTCCAGCCACCATACCATCCAGCGTATCCGTAATACCATGGGTCATACCATCTTCCATAGTACCATGGTGAATACCAGCGACTGTAATACCATGGATTATACCATGGGTCATACCATGGATAGAATGAGCTCCAACCCATTCCATAATAGATATTAGTATTCCATCCCCTGTTATTATATCCTTCGTAGATATCATCACCTACATAAACTATTACTTCATCAGCACCTGTTATTCTTATGCTTGATTCAGGCTCGTGAAACCTTACTATTCTATCTGTATACTCATACTCTGTATAATCATCAGATTTTTCGGTATAACCTAGCTCGTTTATTGTATCAGTATTATTGCCACGGCGATTATATTCGTCAATATCCCTGCCATTCGCAGTTACTTCCATATTTGAAACATCACCCTGAACAATTACTACTCTTTTTTTCTGTTGTTCTGGTTCTTCGTACTTACGAACTTTTTCAGTTTCCTTTTGAGAAGGATCAGCATAGATATCATCCCATTCCTGAGCGAAACCTAATAGAGGTATAGTGACCAATAAAACCGAAAGTAAAAAATTTTTAGTTTTCATTGTCTCTTCCTTTTTATATTGTTGCTTTATTTGTTTCTATCACTGTATTCGACTAATTTACCTATCGATAGTTTAATCTAAAACCATATAATATAATAGGTTTACATACAAATATACAAGTAAATAGGGTATTCTACTATCTAAAAGATGCAGAATATGAATAAACGCTGCATTATCTTTGGTTAAAAAACATCAATCTTAAGACCATCGTAGGCAAAATAGGTGTTTTGAGGCAGTTCTTTTTCTATTTTACCATGCAACCCCATTTCATGACTCATGTGAGAGAAGTAGGTCCTTTTTGCTGCAATTCTTTTTGAAATATTCAATGCTTCACTCAGAGACTGGTGCGAAATATGTTCTGTTTTTCTAAGCGCACTTATTACAAGAGTATTCAAACCCGTTAATTTGGAATATTCACTTTCAGGAATCGATTTAACATCAGTAAGATATGCAAAATCCTTTATCCTAAACCCCATAATTGGAAGCTTGTAATGCATAACTCTTATTGGGGTAATTTTTAATCCTTCAATATCAAAACTATCATACTCATTAATCCGCTTGATTTCTATGTCCGGTACACCTCCATATTTCTTTGGATTAAAACAGTATGGCAATCGTTCCCTGATGACATTCTCCAGGTGTTCTTCCATATACAGTTTTACTGAGCCAAAAATTGAAAAAGGTCTTAGATCATCAATTCCACCAACATGATCGTAATGCTCGTGTGTCAAAAGCATGCCGTTAATTTTACCGAAAGGCATTCCCATCATTTGTTGTCTGAAATCTGGAGTACAATCAATAATTAGTACTTTACCATCAACTTCAATCCTTACAGAAGAGCGTAATCTTTTGTCACGACTGTCATCTGATGTGCATACATCGCAATTGCAACCTATTTGAGGAACTCCTGTTGAAGTTCCTGTACCTAAAAAAAGTACTTTCATATGATACTTCTTAATAAAAAAAAGCTACTCCATTAGCGGGTAGCTTTCTTTTTCCTTTATGAAGTTATTATTAATAATCTCTCTCCAATATCCAAAGGTCATTGAAAGGTACCCCGTAAGTTCTCCTTAGATAGTCGGTATCCCCTTTTGCAGTATAAGTACTGTATATTTCGTTTCTTTTTGCAGCAGCTTGTTCTTTTGTGTCGTAGCTTGCTACAATCACTCTATACATACCTTGCTCATTCTCAGCCAGAATAACTTTGTGACCCTCGTTTTCCATTCTGCTTTTAAGTGACTCAGCATTAAGTTTTACACTTAGAGAAGCAATCACAACGTTAAATCTTTTTAGTCCTGCAGCATCAGTTGCATAAACCGGTTCAACTTTTTCTTTTCTAACAGATACTTCAACCGGAGGTAATGGACTTGCATCCTTTACAACTGTTGTTGGTTGAGATGCAGATTGCTGAATTTCTCTTTCTTTGGCAGCTTCATATACTTGTTTATATGCACTCTGTTTTGGTTTACAAGAGGTACCCAAAACCAACAATCCTGCAAAAAATAAAATTAAATGGAATTTTTTCATGTAAGTTGAGAATTTATTAATGTACGTAATAATCTAAATTTAAACGGTTATCGCAAAGATAGTAAAGAAGGTTATCTTTCTATTATTAGTCGTGTGAAAATAAATTAAAACTTGACCCTATGGTGCATCAAAAACAAGTCTGATTGGTCTCGGTGTTAGCTCAAGTTTTTGTCCATATGATAAAGTGTCGGTAAATACAGTATCTCTATAATTGGATTCCGGGTTGGCAATTAAATAAATATCCCATGCTCCCTCGTTAAGGCCAAAAAAATAGAACATTCCGTCAGGATCAGGGAAAGTAAAAAAGGTATCAGTTTCCTGGATAATGGCTACATATGGATTAGCCTCGATTGGTGCCACATAACCTTTAATAGATGCACCATAAGTTTCGGGGAAAGCCCTTGCTGAAGGCCTCAGAAACCAGTTTCCATTAATCTCTCTTATAGAAAGTGCTGCATTTATATCAATAATTATACTTGATATAACATTGGTCGCAAGATCAGCATTTATGTTTTCAATAACTACACCATCAATAATCTCAGGTGAGAGCTGCAATGGTACTGGAGCATCAGTAATAGTTACAATCCTATTGTTATTTCCAAGTATAATCTTTATTTTTTCAATCTTCTTGTATGATGGAAAGTACTGATCCACAAGTTGTACTGTTTTTCCGTTCAATAAGGTCAGCAGATTGTACTCCCCACCTGAATAATCAAGTGTTATCCATTCCCCTTCAATATTTGTAGAATCGGTTGCAAAAATAGAAATCTCATTAATATCTACATGAAGCTCTTTTAAAGTTAAAGATGTCGCATCTGTCAGTTTGATTCTTAACCTGGCTGCGTTTTCACTTACATCTTCTATATTGCAACCTGTAAACAGAATAATAGTTAATATTATTAAATAGTATGTATAAAAATTTGATTTCATTCTGTTGTATCTGTTAATTGATTGACAAAAATACATAATTCCAATTATCTTTGAACATCTAAATTAATTATATTCATCGAGTGCCCTATTAACAATACATTTAAACAATACTTTAACAAATATGTTATAAAATATATTTGAATAAATCGAAACAAACTACAATGAAACAGTTTATCTACTTTCTTAGCATCTCACTCCTATTAATAGGTTTGAATGCATGTAATCATCAAAAGGACAACAATTCGAATCAAAATAGTGAAGGTTACTCAGAGGCTTCAAATCCCACCACTGTTCAAAAAATTGATGCGACATTGTTACACGACAAATTAATGTCCAGCTTCAGTGACGACTGGATTGAAAGAGAGTCCGATCCTGATTTGTATCCTGAATATTATGGAGGTTCATATGTAGACAACAATGGAAATTTCGTAATTGCTGTTACAGGAAATGCTGATAGAAACAGAGAAGCTCTGAAAGAAATCCTGAATACAGAAAATTTCAGGATAGAAACTGTTAGTTACTCTTACCGACAGATGATGAAAGTTATGGACGAAATTGATAATTTTCTTGTAAGTAGCAATATACCTGACAACCATCCGATGCTGGAAAAATTTGCCGGTGCTTATCCTGATGTTATGGATAATAGGGTTAAGGTACTTCTTACAGAGATCAATAATGATATTATTAATTCATTCAAGAGAGATGTAACAAATTCCCCCTTGATCGTATTCGAACAAGGGGAAATTCCTGAATTATATTAATTTATCCTGCTTTAGGATTAGTTCTCATCTGTAGCAGGTAAACTAGATACCAGATTTCTGTCACCGAATGCATTATCTACACGTGCAACATTAACCCAGAATTTATTTTCTCTGACATAAGGAAGTGGATAAGCTGCTTTGCTTCTAGTGTAACTGTGCGTCCATTCATCAGCAGTAATCTCATACTCGGGGTGAGGGGCATTTACAAGAACATTATCTTCTTTGCTATATTCACCTCTTGAAACTTCAATTATCTCCTCATGGATCTCTATCATAGCATCAACAAAACGATCAAGTTCTGCTAAACTTTCGCTCTCTGTTGGTTCTACCATTAGAGTTCCATGAACCGGGAACGATAAAGTTGGTGCATGATAGCCATAATCAATAAGACGTTTTGCAATATCTGTTTCAGTAATACCTGATACATCCTTCAGACCACGGCAATCCAGAATCAGCTCGTGCCCTACTCTTCCCTCTGAGCCGCGATATACAATTCCATATGAATCATCGAGCTTTTCAGCAAGATAGTTTGCGCTCAAAATTGCTACGGCAGTTGCTTCCTTCAACCCTTGTGCACCCATCATCCTGATATACGCATAAGTAATTTCCAAAACTCCAGCACTTCCATAAGCTGCTGATGATACTGTATTCACATCAGTGCTGAATGAAACGGGATGTCCCGGAAGGAAAGGAACCAGATGTTCAGCAACACAGATTGGACCAACTCCCGGGCCTCCTCCACCATGAGGAATTGCGAATGTTTTATGAAGATTCAAATGACATACATCGGCACCAATTGTACCCGGATTAGTGTATCCCACCTGTGCATTCATATTTGCACCATCCATATACACCTGTCCACCAGCCTCATGAATCAATCTGCACATCTCTTTAATTTCAACCTCAAATATTCCATGAGTTGAAGGATATGTAATCATAAATGCTGCCAGATTATCTCTGTGCTGATCTATCTTCAAGCGTAAGTCATCCATGTCAACATTGCCCTTAACATCAGATAGCACGGTAACCGGGGTGAAGCCTGCCTGAACAGCACTTGCAGGATTAGTACCATGAGCAGAAGCAGGAATCAATACAATATTTCTGTGCCCCTCTCCCTTACTTTCAAGGTAGCTAGCAATAGTTATCAACCCTGTATACTCACCTGCTGCACCTGAATTCGGCTGCAGGCTTGTAGCTGCAAAACCGGTAATTTCTGCAAGCATCTCTTCAAGTTCATCAATAATTTGCCTGTATCCTTCGGCTTGTTCAACCGGTGCAAAAGGATGCATCCTCTGTAAACCGGCCATACCCAATGGGAGTAGTTCAGATGCTGCGTTAAGCTTCATAGTACAAGAACCTAAAGAAATCATAGAATGAGCAAGTGATATATCCTTGCGTTCCAGACGTTTAATATAACGCATCATCTCAGTCTCTGTATGATATTTATTAAAGACAGGATGTTTGAGGAATGATGATTTTCTCTGCTGATAATCCTTGAGAGATGTTTTTTCAGGAAGGTCATCAATCATAAATACCTTAGAACTACCAGTAGTCATTGCGAAAACAGCAAGCAGTTCATGAACCCTGTATGCATTAGTTGTTTCATCTATACTTATTCCTATTTCACCAGTTTCGAAATAGCGTAGATTAATAGATCTCATCTCAGCATTCTCACGCACATCTTTTGTAGTAATGCCTTCAGGTAATCTTATTTTTAATGTATCAAAGAAACTCTCATTCAACTGTTTGAAGCCCATTTCTTTGAGTTCTTCGCTTACATAAGTAGCAATTGAATGAATTCGTGAAGCAATCTTTTTTAGTCCTTCGGGACCATGATAAACTCCATAGAATGAAGCCATTGTTGCTAGTAATGCTTGCGCTGTACAAATATTTGAAGTAGCCTTCTCTCTTTTTATATGTTGCTCACGAGTCTGAAGCGCCATTCTCAGTGCAACTTTCCCATGTGCATCTTTTGATATCCCTATAATTCTCCCCGGTATGGAACGTTTGTATTCATCTTTAGTTGCAAAAAAGGCTGCAGATGGACCTCCATAAAACATGGGAACTCCAAATCGCTGACTGCTACCAAAAGCAATATCTGCACCCCACTCACCCGGAGGAGTAAGCAGAACTAAAGACATAAGATCTGTTGCAACCGCAACTTTACAATTAACACTATTTGCTTTCTTCACAAACTCACGATAATCTTCAACGCTACCATCACCATTAGGATATTGAAGAATTGCTCCAAAATATGATTCATCAAAAGTGACAGCTTTATAATCACCCACAACCATCTTTATACCTGAATAGCGCATGCGAGTATTTAAAACAGCAAGAGTCTGTGGAAATATGTTTTCATCAACGAATAGAGTATCAACATTATTTTTAACCTGATCTCTACTTCTCAGTCCGTACATCATCGTTGCTGCTTCAGCTGCTGCAGTAGCTTCATCAAGTAGTGAGCTGTTTGCAAGTGGTAAAGCAGTAAGTTCACTTATAATTGTCTGGAAATTCAGTAAAGCTTCAAGTCTCCCCTGCGAAATCTCTGCCTGGTAAGGTGTATAGGAAGTATACCATACAGGGTTCTCGAAAACATTACGATATATTACTGCAGGTGTTATTGTATCATACCAACCCATACCGATATAAGATGCAAATATTTGGTTTTGAGAAGCAATACTTGCAATTTCCTCAGCATATTCCTGCTCAGAAAGAGGTTTTGGTAATGATAATGGAGCTGAAAGACGAATATCTGAAGGAATAGTTTGATCAATAAGTTCATCTATTGAATTTAAACCTAACGTTTCAAGCATCTTTTGCTTATCATCATCATTGATACCAATATGCCGATTTTTAAATTGTTCCATTTCAATCATATTGAGCTCTTATTTTTTTTCAGTTTTATATTATTATGAAATATTGTTTGATGTTCCGACAAAAGGATTATTCTTTTTCTCGTAACCAATTGTTGTTGTGGGTCCATGACCCGGATATACTATAGTCTCATTTGGCATTACAAATAACTTAGTTCGTATGCTTTCAACCAGCTCATCAAAATTACCACCTGTAAGATCTGTTCTTCCTATACTTCCTCTGAATAGCACATCACCACAAAACACACTACCCGATTCTTCATTATAAAAAATAATACTTCCAGGAGAATGTCCGGGTGCATGAAAAACCCTAAGTGCTTGATTACCAAAATTTATCACATCACCTTCATTTAGCCAGTTCCCAATTTCAGGTTTATAATCGCTGTCTGAGCCGGGAATACCAAATAATCTCAACTGATCAGAAATATTTTCCAGTAAAAATTCATCATCTTTATTACACTCCAGTGAAAGACCAAAATGTGATGTCAGATAATTTACTCCAAAAATATGATCAAAGTGTAAATGTGTATTTATTATATGCTTTACCACTAAATCATGATCAATTATATAATTTAAAATGAGAGCTTTTTCATCTGCATAAAAACATGCAGGGTCAATTACAACACACTCATTTGTTTCGTCAGCTAAAAGGTATGTATTTACACCAAGAGGGTTAAATTCAAAAGTCTTAATTTTCATTGAGGAAAATAATTTTATGCGAGTAATCAGTAAAAACAAATTACAAAATTACCACTACAAAATTAGCAATTTATTTTAGTTAACCGGCAGGTATACCAGCTTTTTCGTTTGGAAAAAGGGTTCCGAAAAGTATTCCGAAAGTGACACTATATCCACAATGTTTTTGAAACTCTTGGTTTCGGAAGTGATATCTCCACCTTTAAGACATATAACTCCATTTGGAATTGAGTTATTTTGCTCGCGAGATATATTTTTATTTATAATTTTAACAAGTTCAGGTAGAAGCATTACGGCGCGGCTTACTATAAAATCAAACTTGCGCTTTTCATCTTCTGCTCGTGAATGTTTAACTTCAACATTTTCTAACCCTATAGCTTTAGCAATATCTCCGGCCACACGCACCTTTTTACCGATACTGTCCAAAAGAAGAAATTGCACTTCAGGAAAAAATATTGCAAGAGGTATTCCGGGAAAACCTCCTCCGGTTCCTACATCCATAACTTTTGTACCGGGAGCAAAAGATACATACTTAGCAATTGCTAATGAATGCAGTACGTGATGCAAATAAAGGTTCTCTATATCCTTTCGTGAAATTACATTTATCTTATTGTTCCAATCTAAATAAAGATCGAATAGAGCTTTAAACTGACTCTTTTGGAGTTCAGTTAGTTTTTGAAAATAGTTTTCTATCACTTTCACTATAAATCAGCCAGTTTACTTACAATAGTATTTTCTCTTAAAAGCGAACGTATTACGTTATATGGTATAAAAACCTGAGGAGCAGTTAACTGATATGCCGAATACTCACCTTTATTGTATGTATATATTATACCTTTATCATTCAGTAAAAAGTTTTTATTTGGCACAATTTCATTTATTCCAAAGAAACCCAAATCTTCCAGCTCATCTATGGTTTTGACCCCATTCTGCTCTAGTAAAGATGTAATAATCAGCCCCTGCAATGCTTTATCATAACCTGCATTAAAAATATCATATTCAGTAATCTGATCCCCTGTGTTCAAGTTAATTACATGGTTTGAGTATGATACGTAGTAAGAGGCTGACTCACCTTTGCTATTTGATTGTTTTATCTGAAATGATAAAATACCATGTTGATTAAACGTTATGGAGTCGGACAAGCTTTCATAATAAGAATAGAACAATTTATCAACTTCATGTTCACTATCGTCAACATCTATACCCGGAATAAGTGCATTTAACTCTTCCATATCTGACACAGATTCGCTGTACGTATAAGCATCATGCGAATAATTATCGATATAATTGCTTATATATGCTTCAACTGCAGCCAATGGTTTAAGATCCTCAAATGAAGGTCCAAACATGTTACTTACAAAAAAACGTTGTAAAGTATCCAGATTTGTTTTTGCACTCTTAACAGGATATACAAAATTCACACTTATATCACAAAATGGTCTGGTACTGTCATTATCAAGATGCTGACGTTTGTTTATACTTATTGTATCAAAGCTGATTTCGTTCTCTGCCTTGATTTTGCTGCTACCACTATTACCACACGATACCATTAACATGATAACAAGCAATAACAGGCTGAAAATCAATTTTCTGATTGTCACCTCCATAGAGAAAAAGTTTTTAAACAATCACAAAATTACGCTTTTTTTCGGTAATACCTCGTTAAAGGTCCAATTTTAGTAAGTGTGTCCGTCGTTTTCAAGTTCGTCAAGACCCAGCTTCTTCTTCTCAAGAGATCTCCATGCAAATATTATATATCCTAAAACAATTGGCACAAAGAATGAGACAACAGACATAACTGAAAGTGTAAAAAAACTGGATGAAGAATTGAATATTGTCAATGAGCTCTCTAAATCCACCGATGAAGGATAATATGCTGTATTATTAAGTCCACTAACCAATAACAGCATCATTACTGTAACAACTGTTCCCGGACCTGCATACCAAATTCCATTCTTGAATTTTGAGGTTGCAATAGTTCTAATTATTCCATATAATACTGAAACAACACCAAGGACAAACAAAATACCAACAACAGGCATTTCAATTAAGTTGTTCAGGTATTTCATTTTCTCAAGATAGATGTTACCGGATTCAGGATCAACTGCATACCCTTCAGCCACAAGTGTCCATATAAGGAATATCAGGAAAAACACAACAAAAGGTGCACCGTTATAATGAACGAACTTACGGGAACGTTTAACCAGGTCTTCATGATTGAGTCTATTTATAAAGAACAGACTCGCTAAAGTTCTTGCAAGGAAAAATACAGCAAGGCCAAGAGAAATATTTCTAAGATTGCCTATTAACTCAAGCCCCATGAGCGGGTTCTGCCACTGACTAATAACAAGTCCAGCTTCACCTAAACCAACTATATTACCTTTACCCACTGTGAATTCAGAACCGGTGAAAAAACTTGCCACAACAATACCTAAAAGGAATGTGCTTATCAGACCATTTAAAAACAGTAATGCACGATAGGTACCCTGACCTAACAGGTTGCCCGGTTTAGATTGAAATTCATATGATACTGCTTGTGCTACGAAACTAAAAAGCATAATCATCCAAACCCAATAAGCACCACCAAAGCTAGTAGAATAGAACAGAGGAAAGGCTGCAAAGAATGCTCCTCCAAATAAAACAAGAGTAGTAAATGTATACTCCCATTTACGTCCTAATGTATTTACCAGTAGTTTTTTCTCATCTTCTTTACGTGATAATGAAACCAGTAACGATTGTCCACCTTGAACAAACATAAGAAATACAAGTAGTCCACCCAAAAGAGACATTATAACCCACCAGTATTTTTGTAGAAATTCATATGTAATCATTGCGATTGAATTTTTTAGTTAAACCTTACTTTTCGTTGCCAATTTCAGTGGCAACCTCCTCAGGACCCTTTTTAATCTGCTTCACCATAATTGTTACTTCAGCAATCAGAAGTACAGTGAAAATAACGGCAAACATAACGAATGTAGTTATTACATGTCCCGGAGACAGTGCCGAAGCGGCAACTTCCACAGGTAGAATATCCTGGATAGTCCAAGGTTGTCTTCCCACCTCTGCTACAAGCCAGCCCAGCTGTCCAGCAATATAAGAAAGAGGAATACTCCATAAGGCTATATATAGAAGCCATTTGGTACTACGTAGATCTTTTTTGTATTGGAAAAAAAGAATAACCATGAAGAAGAGGATGAAATACATCCCTATCATCACCATCAGGTGGAAACTATAGAATGTGAGTGGTACATCAGGAACCAGATCTTCGCCTGTTTCAAGATACCCATAACCAAAATGTTCATAGTTCTCTCTCAAAATAGTTTCATAATTTGCAGCCTCTGATGCAGCAATATTTGCAGCCTCTGAATTGCCGGCTGCTATAGCTTCACTTTCAGCTTTTTTAGCCATTTGATAGTCGGCCAGTGCCTTTATTGCCAGTTCTCCCCTAGCCTTCCTTTCCTCAAAAGAGAGAGCTGTAGAACCATCCTGCAAAGTATATCCACCGTCTATAATATCTTTAATACCTGGTACAAACGCATTTATATCTCTATAACCCAGAAGAGACAAAAGTTTAGGTATTTCCATCTTAAACAGGTAAGGGTCAGCATCATCGTTGTATACTTTCTTTGAAGGATTCAGCATTCCAATCATTACAAGTCCTGCCCCCTCTTTACCCTCGTACAAACCTTCCATAGCCGCAAGCTTCATTGGCTGTTTTTGTGATACCTCATAGGCAGAACCATCACCGGTAAAAGCCAGCATCAGGAAAGTGATCAGACCTACAATAGATGCCAGCTTTATACTTTTAAGAGCAAAATCGATATGCCTGTTTTTCAGTAGATACCATGCAGAAACACCCACAACAAACGATGAGCCAACTGCAAGACTTGCAAACACAGTATGCAAGAACTTGTTTATTGCCACCGGAGAAAGTGCAACGGCCCAGAAATCAACCATCTCATTTCTGACTGTATCAGGATTAAACTCCATACCAACAGGATGTTGCATCCAGGCATTAGCCACAAGAATCCAAAGTGCCGATAATGTTGCTCCTAAGAAAACCATCCACGTAGAAAGAAGATGAACTCCTTTACTCACCCGGTTCCAGCCAAAGAACATAATAGTAACAAAAGTAGCTTCAAGGAAGAAGGCTACAATCCCCTCAATTGCCAGTGGGGCACCAAATATATCTCCAACAAACCAGCTGTAGTTAGACCAGTTTGTTCCAAACTGAAACTCCAGAATTATACCTGTAGCTATACCAATAGCAAAGTTAATACCGAAGATTTTTTGCCAGAATCTTGATATATTTTTCCATTTTTCATCACCTGTTCTTACATAAATAGACTCCATTATTGCCATTATGAGAGCCAAACCTATTGTAAGAGGTACGAAAATCCAGTGATACATTGCTGTAAGAGCAAACTGTCCTCTGGACCAGTTTACAGTAGCTGCATTTAAAAGAAAATCCATAGGATAATATTTTTTTACTTAATTATTTTAACATTTATGCATGGCCTACTCCACCTATAGGAGGTAAAAAACCGGGATTATTCTGTCTGCGGATAGTCCCATTTTGTTGCTCAAATTTATCTATGTTATCCTCCAGTGCATGTAGTAGTCTCTTCGCATGCTCAGGTGTAAGAATAATTCTCGACTTCACCTTAGCCTTTGGTATACCCGGCACAATACGAATAAAATCTATAACAAACTCCGTAGAAGAGTGAGAGATAACAGCCAAATTTGAATAAATACCCTGTGCAATTTCGTCACTAAGCTCAATTTGGATTTCGTTTTCTTTATTGATATTTTCCATTCGCTGAATCATTAAAATGTTTTAAACAAAGAAAAATAAATTTATCCAATCTACAAAAGAATCAGAGCCAATACTTGAAATATTTCTTTATTTAAAATCTATGAATAATCAATTAAATCTATCAATTAACGACGCAACAGTTTCTTTAGCATCTCCCAACAATAAATATATCCCCTCTTTCCGCTTGTATAAAGGATTGTCAACTCCTGCATAACCAGGATTTAAGTCGAAGTTGCAAATAAAAATCTCTTTGGCTTTATCAACATTCAAAACAGGCATTCCATATATAGGTGTGTCTTTGGCATCGCGTGCAGCAGGGTTAATTACATCGTTTGCACCAATAACAATAACTACATCTGTCTCTTCAAACTGTTTATTAACATCATCCATCTCATACAGCTTATCATAAGGAACATCTGCTTCAGCAAGCAATACATTCATGTGTCCGGGCATACGACCGGCAACAGGATGTATAGCAAACTTAACCTCTGCACCATTTTCTTCAAACTTATCAGCCAATGTACGTACAAGATGCTGAGCCTGAGCTAATGCCATGCCATAACCCGGAACAATGATCACTGATTTAGCAGCTCTTAGAACCTCACCTTCATCTCTCTTGAAAATGAGCCTATTATCCTCTGTTTGCTGAACCTCTTCTACAACCTTATCTCCAACTTTTTCTATGGTATCATCTGCTTCTGCTACCACTTCTTTTGGGGACTTCTTTTCAACAGAAGTTTTACCCAATAGTATATCACTCAAACTCCTGTTCATCGCTTTACACATTATCTGAGTTAGAAACAATCCGGAAGCACCAACAATACCTCCAATGGAAACAAGCATCAGATCATTAACTGCCATACCTGCTATTGCGCCTGCAACACCGCTCAGAGAGTTAAGGAGCGAAATAGTAATAGGCATATCTGCTCCCCCTACCCGAATTGCGAAAGCATAACCAAACAGAGAGCTGAAAACAACACTAATGGCCAGTACAATCAACGTATTACTTGTAAAAGCAGAATAGATAATCGTAGAAATTAGGATTATGATAAAACCTGTGACGATAGTAGAATGTTTTTTCCATACAACCGGCTTTTGTGGCAATATCTTATGTAGCTTACCTGCAGCAACAAGACTGCCAGAAAGAGTTATAAGTCCCACCACAATCGCAAGTACAGATGTAACATTAACAAATATAGGATACTCATTAATTACAACACCAATACCTATGAGAGATAAAACTCCAACCAATGCTGAAGCGAGTCCACCCACCCCATTTAGCAACGCTACCAATTGCGGCATTTCAATCATCTTCACTCTGTATGCAAAAGTTGATCCTATAAGAATACCTAAAAGCATAAAGATATAGATAGTCCATCCCGAAAACAGCTCCTTATATAAAAGTGTGATCACAATGCCCAGTAATACACTTACAGCACTTAAAAGATTACCGGCTACAGCTGTTTTAACCTTGCTCATTAGGGAAATACCAGACAGTACAGCAACAGACAGTATAATGCAAATAATATAATATAGTGTTTCACTCATGATTTAGACTGTTTCTTCTTTTTATCAAACATTTTCAGCATTCTGTGGGTCACTCCAAAGCCTCCAACCACATTAACAGATGCAGCAATAACAGCTATTCCGCCAAATATTTGACCTAATAACATATGATTACCCTCTACTGCAAAAAGTGTAATTCCAACAACAACAATAGCCCCCAACAATGTAATCCCTGACAAAGCATTCATACCCGACATTAGTGGTGTATGAAGTAAGCTGGGAACATTCTTAATTATAAAATAGCCAACAACTGAAGTGACTATAAAAACAGCAACTAAAATTAATGGATTCATAAGCCCATAGCCTCTTTGGCACCTGCATGAACAATCTCTTTGTTGTTCGTTACAAGTATAGATTTAATAATTTCATCATTCAGATCCAGTTCAATTTTTCCATCTTTTACAAGATAATTAACCAGATTATACATGTTCTGAGCAAACATCCAGGTTGAGCTTGTTGGAATTAGTCCTGGAATATTTTTAATTCCTCCAATAGTAACATTATGTTTAACCTCCTTCTTTCCCGGAGTAGTGATCTCGCAATTACCGCCCTGGTCGATAGAGACATCCACTATAACTGAACCATTTTTCATATCCTTAACCATATCTTCTGTGATAAGTATGGGAGCCACCTTGCCTGGCACTAATGCACTAAGGAACACAATATCCATATCCTTTATCACACCCTTAAGATGCTCTCTCTCTTTCTGTATCCATTCATCCGGAAGCTTATTTGCATAACCCCCTTCACCTACTGCTATTTCTGCGGGAACGCCTGAGTCAATTACTTTGGCACCTAGACTTTTAGCCTGTTCTACTGCATCGGGACGAATATCCATTGCATAAGTCACTGCACCAAGCCTTTTTGCTGTTGCCAGAGCTTGCAGACCGGCCACTCCTACACCAATAACCAATACATTAGCAGGTTTAAGCATACCAACAGCTGTAAACATCTGTGGCATGAAAAAAGAGAGATCATTTGCAGCCATTATCATACCTTTATAACCTGCACAAGTACTCATAGAAGTTAAAGCATCCATATTTTGAGCACGAGATATACGTGGAATTCCGTCTAAAGTGAGACCTATAACACCTGCAGCAGCCAATTTTTTTACCATACTGTGATTACCCGGTGAAGCCGGATGTATAAAGGTGATGAGATATTGACCCTCATGCATCATGTCAATCTCATGCTTATCTTTTGATTCATTATATTGTGGCTCCTTTACCTTAAGGATCAGATCAGACCTTCTATAAAGTTCTTCCGGATCATATACCATCTCCGCACCCATATTTCTATACTGATCATCATAATAGTGAGATTTTTCTCCGGCACCAGATTCAACTAAAATGATTATACCATCTTTACAAAATTTCTTAACTGTTTCAGGAGTTGCAGCAACACGAGCTTCACCCTGCATAATTTCTTTTGGTATTCCAATTATCATAGCAATAATTTTAAGTTATAAATGTGTTTTATATGATTTAATAAGTAAAACTCAAAGTATTTAATAAGTAAAACTCAAAGTTAATATAAATTCCTGTTTTTTTATTATTTTGAACCTTTTTAAAGATTAAAAGTTTACAGAGTTTTTGGATAATGACAACCCTAACATTACACGAAGATATCAAGGTTAAATAAACTACATATTCTCTATTATTTTTATTCTAAAATGTTGTTAATAATAACATAACACTCTATCTTCACAATCAAATATTTAACTATAAGAACAATGAATTGGGAACCATGGACAGGTTGTTATAAAGTAAGTGATGGTTGTACTTACTGCTATTACTATGGACTTTTCTCAAAGCGATACGGACAAAACAGAGTATATAAAACTCCAGAATTCGATAAACCTATAGCTAAAACATCAAAAGGAAAAGATAAAATTCAGAGTGGGAAAATTGTTGCTACATGTTTTGCTTCCGATTTTTTTATTAAAGAAGCTGATGCTTGGCGCACAGAGGCGTGGGCAATGATAAAGAGTCGGCCCGATCTCGAATTCATGATATTGACAAAACGAATAGATCGCTTTTACGTTTCTCTACCCAACGACTGGGGCGATGGTTACAACAATGTGAACATTGGGTGTACAGTAGAGAATCAAGCGACAGCCGATTATCGTCTCCCACTGTTTCTATCCTATCCGATTAAAAGAAAGTTCATAGCAGCTGCACCTCTTTTAGGCCCAATAGATTTATCAAACTATCTAAGAGGAGTAGATCATGTAACAGCAGGAGGTGAAACAGGTAGAGAAGCCCGTATTTGTGATTACAACTGGATATTAGATATCAGGGAACATTGTGTAAAAGCTGGAATAACCTTCTGGTTTAAAAATACAGGTACATTTTTCAGAAAAGAAGGAAAAGTACATAAGATCAATCCTTACAAGCAGAACAGCATTGCAAAGGAATTTGGAATTAATATTTCAGACGGTAAGAGGTTATTCTAATGAGTAAAGCAATATGAAGTCACTCGAGAAATCTGTAAAAGCAGCAATGGATGTTACTGACAAAGAACTCCTGCCGTACTTGCCATACATCCTTCAAGACTTTTGGGAGATGGGATCCGACTAAAGAATACAGGTTAAGTCACCTATGCAGTTTTGAAACAGGAGATATCAGAAAAAAAATCAAGGAGCTTAACAACTTTGATATAATTATACTTGGAGCAATTGGTCAAGTGTTTGGAGATTATTTTACAACACTCACAATTTTAGACCGCTGTCTGAAAAAAACGGTATCATTATTATTGACGATGGGTTGGTGCTTTCATAGATAGTATATTGTTCTAAATAGAAGAGATACTATTAGATTAGAATCATATAAAATATTGTTAAATATAGTTATATTACTCACTTTTTTTGTCACCAAATTTTGATAGGCTGCGTCATACTATTGAACAATTTAAAAATCAGTGTGATGAAAAAAATTATTTTTACAATGCTTTTAGTCGGGATAATACTCCCAGTGAGCGCTCAAATTAAGGGTAAAGTGACAGACATCTACAACAATCCAGTCAAGAATGCCAAAGTGGCTATCTACTCTCTGCCAGACTCAGTACAGATCGCCGGAACCACTGCAAATGAAAGGGGTGAATTTATATTCCCCAATTATCACAGTGTGAATAAATTGATAAAAATATCCTATACAGGATACCAGCCTACATTGTTCCGTGCACTACCGGAACAGCGCGTAAAACTAAGAGATGAGCTTACCTTACCGGAAAACCTGGCTTTAAAAAGACCAAGTAATTTGCTCACTGGAAAAAAGGAAGATATGATAATTGCAAGAACCGACCTGTTCTGATATATCTTCAGATTTAACCGTCTCATGTATCATGGGACGGTTTTTTTGTTTTATGTATTAGTAATATATATGCATTTTACTATATGTTACTTTTTATTCGGGTTAAAGTGAAAAGACTCCCCCCAGGTCATTATTACTTTAGAGAATGGCACATCCCAGCGTGAATAATTCAATGCATATGCTTCACGATGATCGATGGAGTGCCCTAACTCGTTTTCGTGAGCCGGAATAATAATCTGTGGAGCAAAACCATTGGCTGTTCTAAGAGGGTCTGTTGTCCAACAATTAGGAATCAACATATCAACACTATATTTTTTAGCCACCTCATCTATCCATGAGAAGTCATCCCTATTAGACTGATCACCGGTATGGCAAACATTATATCCATCGGGAGTAAATACAAGCACCACGTTATTCAGAAGATCGACGCCTTGATGACCCGGATATACAACCACATCAAGATTAAGTTTCTTATTATCCAACCAAACTCGCTGCAACTCATGCGCTTTTCTTTCCATGTGTATAATGTGATTGTATCGTAAAGCTTCCAGATCATCATGCCATTTTTAACTTCGCTTTTTTGCAATTCATTAATAATAGAGGAGATTTGTTGATGGTGGAATTCCTGCACAGAGTTCCTGTGTGGCGCTCCTTCATCGTGAAAAACAGCATCGAGCATTACCAATGCCATCTGTCGTTCTTGCGGTTCAATAACCTGAGGAGGATATACTGAGATGATTGATCTGACTATATTTAACAGTGATGCCGACTGCCAGTCGAGATACTCAGCCGGTTTATCAAAGAAGTCTGCAGGTGCATCCGATGCAATAAAAACAGCAGCATTCTCAGTAGTAGTGGTTCTATCGTTGCATGAAGAGGCACTAAGCAGACAAATAACTGCAAGGAGTGGAAACAGAGCTTTTTTGTTTCTCATAGTAATAAAATTATTATGTTACAAAATAAAATATCTTTGGTGTAGTTTGAATGTGCAAGTTAGTAATTTATGTAATTATTAAACGATCTCTTATCATTCTTTTCACAAAGTTTTTAAGTATTTATCCTGACTAACAAGATTATAGAAAACATTGAATCTGGTTTGTATAGTTTCAAGGAGGTTATGGAGACGTTAAATGGAAGATCGGATGAGTGAAATCCAACTTCTATTTAATTAAAGATCATTATTACAAATAGCTGTTTTTTTCTTATATATTTCTTTAATTGCAGATAAAAAGCTATTTTTGTAACAGTATTCTAGGATTATCAGTAAATTAAAATAATTAAGAAGATGGTAAGTTACAAAGAACTGGGTTTAGTAAACTCAAAAGAGTTATTTAAGAAAGCAATCGAAGGTGGCTATGCTATCCCAGCTTTCAATTTCAATAATTTGGAACAATTACAGGCTATTGTTTCTGCTTGTGTTGAAACAAAATCTCCTGTAATAATGCAGGTGTCAAGTGGTGCACGTAAATATGCTAACCAGACACTTTTAAGATATATGGCTCAGGGAGCTGTTGAATATGCAAAGGAACTTGGTTATGAAATTCCTATTGTTCTTCACCTTGACCATGGCGACAGCTTTGAACTATGCAAGAGCTGTATCGACAGCGGATTCTCTTCTGTTATGATCGATGGTTCTCATCTTCCATACGAGGAAAACGTTGCATTGACTAAAAAAGTTGTTGAATATGCACATGCACATGATGTAACTGTTGAAGGCGAATTAGGCGTTCTTGCAGGTGTTGAAGATGATGTACAGGCTGAGCACCACACTTATACTGAACCTGATGAAGTTGTAGACTTCGTTACTCGTACAGGTGTTGATTCACTGGCTATCTCTATAGGTACTTCTCATGGTGCTTACAAATTCACTCCAGAACAGTGCACACGTGACGAAAACGGCGTATTGGTTCCACCAACAATCCGTTTTGATATTCTTGAAGAGATTGAAAAACGTATCCCAGGTTTCCCAATCGTACTTCACGGTTCTTCTTCTGTTCCACAGCAATATGTTGAAACAATCAACAAGTATGGTGGTAAACTGAAAGACTCTATCGGTATTCCTGAAGAGTGGCTGCGTAGAGCTGCAAGTTCTGCTGTTTGCAAAATCAATATCGACTCAGATGGTCGTCTTGCTATGACTGCTGCTGTTCGTGAAGTATTTGCTAAAGATCCTGCAGAATTTGACCCACGTAAATACTTAGGTCCTGCACGTGAAGAGCTGAAGAAACTTTATATGCACAAAACTATAAATGTATTAGGAAGCGCCGGTAAAGCGTAATCACTAAACAATAAAAAAGTAAAAAGCTGTCTGAATAATCAGACAGCTTTTTTTGTTCCTGAAAAAAGTAATTCAGGAACTACACACTCACACTACCACACATTTTCTTTATTTTGTTGTTTAACTCAGTTTCGCTTAACAGCTGCTCCATAGGTATGTGCATCCTGTAATTCCAGTAGTGCTCTGAATTTGCCGGAACGTTGATGCGTTCCGACTCAATATCTTTATTACGGAGTTTATTATCGATCGACAACCAGTCTTGCCATGGCAGTATTACCCACATAGCGGCAGATCTGAGGTGTCGTTCTATTATTTGTTTACATAGCTGGGGACTACACTCTTCGGGTGCTTCGCCTTCATATTTTAATACTTCGTTATAGTATTGCTGTGTAATGTTTCTGTTTTCTGTCCACCATAATCGTATGGGCGACATGTCGTGCGTTGATGTTGTGCATACGGATAGGTATGGGAGGTTGTCGAGATCAGTGAACTTGTAGTTTGAACTCTTCGGCATTCTTTCGATCTCGAGGCTAAGTATACTCAGCTCATACATGGCGGAAGGAACGCAATCGGGCACCATTCCCAAATCTTCACCGCATACCATCATTTTTGTTGATGAGATCAATGGAGGCAGCTTTTTCATGGCCTGATCGCGCCAGAAGTAGTTGTGCCGATTGAAAAAGAAATCATCATACATCTTGTTAAATGCTGCTTTAACATGATCATCCAGGTATCGGTACGAATGGGTATACTGTGCTGTTATTCTTGGATGAAACCTGTTATATTCATTTGGATCACGTACGAATAGCACTTCTGCGCATAGAGATAATAACCCTTCGCAAATAGTAACATCTTTCTTACTCTTCTTATTATCAAAGTGTAGCGCTATTTTTCTCTGTGTATTGCAGAATGGTTTAAGCCTGTATCTTTGCCAGCTGATTACATCGAGATATTTGCCCTTTACCTCCTCTGTATAGTCACCAAATATATCTTTTAGGTAATCTTCATGAATGAATGGATTAACCATTCTCTCTTCATCAAATGGTATGCCGGCCCTGCTGATCTCTTCTGACCAGTAAGGAAGTGCTGGATTAAAATGTCCAAGAAGTCCCTGAACCGCATCCAGTGGTATCTCCCAGATACGGAAGAAGCCCAGAATATGATCAATTCTGTATGCATCGAAATAGTCGGCCATCTTTGTAAAGCGACTCTTCCACCACTTGTAATGATCCTCTTCCATTGCTTTCCAGTTATATGTAGGGAATCCCCAGTTCTGACCAAAGTATGAGAAATCATCAGGTGGCGCTCCCGTCTGCGTATCCATATTAAAGAGATGTGGCGAGCTCCATGCATCTACACTGTCGCGATCTATTCCAATTGGTATATCTCCTTTTAGTGTAATGCCTTTGTGGTGGGCATAGCTACTTACTTCTGAGAATTGTTTGTGAAGGAGATACTGAACGAAATAGAAATAGTTGATCTCACCTCTCACTTCAGGAGATTCTTCGATCATCCGTTTCAGTTTTACTTCATCATATTTATTGAAATCGCCCCACTCCCTGAAGTTTGCTTTTCTGTTTTTGTCTCTCAAATAGCAATAGCATGAATATGGAAACAGCCAGCTGCTGTTTTTTTCAAAGAACTCTTTGTACTCCTTCGATGCAAGTACCTCTTCACCATTCTGCAGATAGAGGTCGCGACTATATTCATATTTCAGCTGCAATACTTTTTCGTAATCAATTTCAGGCAGCGTGTTCAGTTTCTCAGCTTTATCCAGATATGAGATGTATTTCTTCTTATCTTTTAGTTTTTGTTCTTTGCAGCCTAAGTAGATTGGATGAAGTGCGTATATAGAGATAACACTATAGGGATAAGAGTCGCGCCATGTTTTTGTTGTGGTTGTATCATTAACCGGCAGTAGCTGAATAAGCTGCTGACCGGTCACAGCAGCCCAATCTATCATCTTTTTAAGGTCGGTAAAGTCTCCTATTCCAAAACTATCTTCTGTTTTTATTGAAAAGAGAGGGATTGAGGTTCCAACACCTTTATATGTGAAGCTGTTATGATGAAACTGCAGAGCCATCTCTGCATAAACTGTTTCCAGTTCTTTTGCTTTTGAAGCATCGAGCAGACGGTTATCACCATCTTCCCATTTTATAACATCGCCACTTATCTTGTCAATTATCAGAAACTTATAGAATGTTTGCAGAGGCAACTTATCAGCATCAAGCAGTATCTGCCATTCGCCATCACCTACACAAACAAGTTGTTTTGCCTTTACCGTATCCCAGTTACCCAGTTCTTCACAATCACCTGCTATACAAAGTTTTTGCTCTTTATTTACGAAAGGACAGATTACATTTAGCAGTATAGAGCTGGAGTAGTATTCAGTTGGCATATTAGCTTTATCATGTCTGAATATACTTTTTGTGAAAACCGATGAGTATAGATATGAATGGAAAGGAATATCCTTCCAAAGATCATTAATAATATATTGCTTTTTATCGGGCGATATGTAAAGTTTTCGTTTACTGCCCCACTCTCTTCTTATTACTCCTGCACCCTGACGGATCAGGTAATAATATTGAATATTCTCTGTATCTTCAACCTCGATTTCTGCATACCAACTATCACCATCATTTGATAAAACCAAAGCTTTTGATTCGTCAAATTGTCCCAGTTCAGGTAAAGAACCTGACAGGCATACTTGTTGTCCCCACGTTGTGTGATAATCAATTTGGAAAGTTAACACAGTCATATAGATTCTCTTATAAGTTAATCTTGTCTCAATAGAAACCAGTTGCAGGGTTACTATTTACCAGGAACAAAACTACAATGATTTATTTACTAACAAAGTGTACTTAAGCAACTTCTGTTGTGAAATATATGCAAACGATTGCGATGATACAGTTCCCATTATCAGAGGAAAATCAGAATCATTAACTGTGCAGTGATTACCCTCAGGAACATCGTCAACGGATATACTGTGGCGTAGCCTACTGCAGGAACATCATTTCCGGCAAGTGTATTTGCAAAAGAAAGAGCCGGAGGGTCGGTCATACTACCCGCTATAAGTCCCATCAGCGTATAATAATTCAGCTTGCAAACCTTACGTCCGATAATTCCCATTGTAAGAATTGGTATAACAGTAATTATAACACCATAACCAATCCATTTGTATCCACCGCTTATAATAGTCTCAACGAAACTGCCACCCGCTTCCAATCCCACACACGCGAGGAACAGAGCAATACCTATCTCTCTGAGCATCAGGTTTGCACTCATGGTAGTATAAGTAACAAGTTTAAATTTGGGACCAAATTTACTGATAAGAATAGCAATGATAAGTGGACCACCTGCAAGTCCAAGTTTCACCGGCTGCGGTATACCCGGGAACATGATTGGAATACTTCCTATAAGAACACCAAGCGCGATACCAATGAAGATTGAGATCAGGTTAGGCTCTCTTAAACGTCTCATAGAATTACCCATATACTTTTCAACGCTTGCAATAGCGTCCTCAGATCCAACAACTGTGACACGGTCGCCCATCTGCAGCTTCAGTCGGGTATCCGCAATAAGATCAACCCCTGCACGGTTTACTCTGGTTATATTTACACCATAGTTGTTTCTTAGTTTCAGATCACCCAGTGAGCGTCCGTTAATTTCTGATTTAGTAATAGCAATTCTTCTTGAAACAAGCTGTGAGTCGAGTTTATTCCACTCCTCCCTGTTCATATCAAGTTGTTTCCCAATCAATGTCTCAATAATCTCGATATTATTAAGATTGGTAACTACCAGAACCTTGTCATTCTCATTTAATACAGTATTTGTTTGAGGAACCTCCAGGACACCTGAATTTGTATGCAGCACTCTCGAAATTACAAACTCCTTCTCGATAAGTGATTTTATAAACTTTATATCCTTACCAAATATTGAAGGATTCTTTACCTGTAAAGAGAACATCTGCGCTTCTGCTTTTTTTGATTCATCATCCTCTTCGAGCAATAAATTCTCATTTTCCTTATTTATCTTGAAGATATATCTGAATAGTACCAGTGTTAGGATGATACCTACAACTCCCAGTGGGTAGGCAACAGCATATGCAGTGGCAATTGTTGGATCTGAAGCACCGGTGATATCGGTGTATGTTTGCTGAGCAGCACCAAGACCCGGTGTATTAGTTACAGCACCTGAAAGCACCCCTACCATAGTCGCAATTGGAGTATTGGTTACCAGGTGAATAATATATGCGGTTATAACTCCCAGCAATACAACTCCTGAAGCAAGCAAGTTTAGAGTAATTCCACCTTTTTTGAATGATGAAAAGAAACTTGGTCCCACCTGCATACCTATAGAATATATAAAAAGTATCAATCCGAACTCTTTCATAAAGTGAAGTACATTATGATCGATATCGAATCCAAGATGACCAAGAAAAATTCCACAGAATAGAATCCATGTGATTCCGAGTGAGATACCAAAAACTTTAATCTTTCCTAATAAAAGCCCGGCTGATATGACTAAAGCCAGTGTTAAAATTGAATGTGCGACGCTTGATCCGGTGAGAAGTTGTATTAACCAATCCATTTATAAATAACCTAATATTAATGTTTCTGAAAAACGGTGCAAAGGTAATTCTTATTTATGTACTTGCAAAAAAGGTGCACTCAATTTATCATCTCGAAAAAAAAAGTAAAAAACCATTACAGAGCTGCTCTTATTTGTTTACTTTTGTTACAAATAGGGCTATTTAAAAGCAATAAGAATATCAAATTGCATTTTTTGTTTTACTTTTATCTGGTCAAAAAATATTATGATGAAGAAATTAATACTATTAATCTCACTTTTAGTTACTATCTCAACAGTTGGATTGCACGGTCAGACAAATAATGCTCAGGAGCTTATAGAAGAAGGTGTTAGTTTGCATGATGAGGGTGAATATGAGGAGGCTATAGAAAGATACAACGAAGCGCTTGAACTGGATTCTACTCTTATAAATGCAGTTTATGAGATGTCTTTATCTTACCTTGCATTGAAAGATTTTGAAAACGCTTCTATATATAGTACAGATGTTATAAACTCAGATAACGAAGCTCTCGCCATTGGTGCTTACGCGGTGAAAAGTGAGGCACTGGCAGAGATGGACAGTGTTGACAAAGCAATTGAGATTCTTCACGAGGGATTAGAAAGATTTGGGGATGACTATCTTCTGAATTTTAATTTGGCAATTAACTTCTTCAAAACAGGTGATATTGATAAAACACTTCAGTTTGTAAAGAAAGCAATAGACCTTGATAAGTCGCACAGCGGTGCTTTCCTTTTATATGCATATGCGCTTAGCGATAAAGGATTATGGGTGCAGAGTATATTATCTTTTCAGATGTTTCTGCTCCTGGAACCGGATACAAGACGTTCGAAGAATGCTTTTGATGAAATGCTGCAGTTGATGTGTATTAAAAAGTCTGAAGAACCGGTAGAGAGATCTTTCATTCAACAGCAGATGAGCAGACGCAGTGCAACTGAGCCAACAGATAATACTCCACCATTGAGTGTTGAAAATGGACTGAACAGAAGTTATGTTTACGAGGCTATTACTAATTCTTTAGACTCATTAATAAATTCTGGAGAAGAGGTTAATGAATTTACAACTTTCAAAACCGTGAACATGGAGATTATGAAAGTTCTTGATAGAGAAAGCGTTGGGCCGCGTGAAGGTATCTTCTGGACATTCTATATTCCTTTCTTCTCTCATATAGCTCACTCAAGCTATTACGATGCTTTTACACGTTATATCAGTGTGTCCTATTTTCCTGAATCTTTTGAATGGTGGGAACAAAACCCTGAATCAGCCATAAATTTTGTAATGTGGTTTGAAAATGGTGACGATAACTGATAAAGTTAATATAAAATAAATTACCTTTGTCTTGAAACCCAATTCCACAGAAATGATCGACGAGGAACAATTACTTAAAGAATTACGCAATCCGCAAACTGTTCGCAATGGTTTTGCAAAGCTCGTTTCGGAATATAGCGAAAGATTGTATTGGCAAATAAGGAAAATGGTTCTTTCTCACGATGATGCTAATGATGTATTACAAGATGTGTTTATTAAGGTGTGGACTAATCTTGATAATTTCAGAGGGGAATCAAAATTGTCGACCTGGCTATACCGTATTGCAATTAATGAGAGTATTACTTTTATTAACAAAAAACGAACTCAAAACAATATTTCTTTAGATGAGGATGATTCTTTCCTTATCCATACGCTTGAGAGTGATACATATTTTGATGGTGACGAAGCACAATTGAAGCTGCAGAAAGCTATCCTGACGTTGCCAGAAAAGCAGCGACTTGTATTTCAGATGAAATATTTTGAGGAGATGAAATATGATGATATGTCTGAGATCCTTGGCACCTCTGTTGGTGCTCTTAAAGCATCCTATCATCATGCTGTCAGAAAGGTTGAAAAATATTTAGAGGAACCTCTTTAAACCTTTATGTCAACTTATCGTCTACGCATTGTAGACATATCGTCAACACATTAGAATGGTGCAAATAATGAAGGTATGAAAACCAAATTTAACAAGTTAGAAGAAATAGATAAGAGCAATAATCCCTTTAAAGTCCCTGATAATTATTTTGCTCAGTTCAATGAGGAAATAATGAATAGGCTTCCTGAAAAGGAGTTTTTTGCACCCAAAACTGTTCCACTATGGGAAAAAGTTAAGCCTTGGGTATATCTAGCAGCAATGTTTATCGGAATGTATGTAACGATAAATTTTCTAATTTCAAGGGGCGATAATATTGGCAGTGAGCCTCAGGCACTAGTCTCTGAACAGCTGTCAACAAGCTCCAAAGGAACTGAAAATTATTGGTCGACTGTACAAATCAGCGAGGAGGAGTTTTATCAATACCTCGAAGATCAGCTTGTGGATGAGGTCTACTTTGATTATATGTATAATCATTTTTATTTGAACTAAAACATCAGATATCTTTTAAAAGTAACTTAAAATGAGAAGATTTACAACTTTATTATTGTTTACTCTCCTACTATCAATGTTCACATCTACCCTTACGGCACAAAACAGGAGCAGAAGAATGAATATTGAAGACTATGAGAAAAGAAAAATGGAGTTTATAAAAACTCAGGCTGGTCTTACTAATTCAGAAGCTGAAAAGTATTTCCCTTTGAACAGTGAGTTAACTAAAAAGAAATTTGATTTACGCATTCTTCATAGAGACAAAGTACAGAAGATAAAAGACAACAGCAATCTGTCAGATTCAGAATACAGAAAACTTCTTGAGGATGATATGGAAGTTAAACTACAGGAAGCTGCACTTGATAAGGAGTATGCTGAAAAGTTTGAGAAAGTGCTGTCTCCCGAGAAACTATACAGAGCACAACAGGCCGAAAGAGAGTTTATGCAGAGGGAGGTAAGTAACTTCAGAAGCGGACAGGCAAATAGAAGAAGATAGGTATTACAGATTTGTAATATTATTATAGGAAAAACACGGAATTTGATAATACAAACTCCGTGTTTTATTATTTAAATAATTATGAGAAGCCTATCTGATGATACGAAAAAAACAGTCAATAGCAAAATTATGCATAAACTGTCTGTTAATTGTGGAGCTGGAGGGATTCGAACCCTCGTCCAAACGAGGAAGCAATCTGCTTTCTACATGCTTAGCTTCATTTTAATTGTCGGGAAAGAGCGCGATTGAAGCCACCAAACTCAATCCTTATCTTCTTAATTTCGGTGAGGAGCCGAAGCCTCTCCTAACCTATCTCCGATTTACCTGCACCACCGTATCGGATCGCTTCGAAGCCACAGCATCCGGGTGATGTCTTGTTCCGCCACCTGGTGGCAGAATTAAGCGTTAACCTACTGTACTTCGGTTACGCAGCAAGAGCGTAATTATTATTGCCAGTTAAAGCTTTGCCGTTTGAGATTAAAGTGCAAACCGACAACGCACTGCATGCTTACAAACCTCTTCTACTCGCTGTCAAAACCGGTCAACCCCATTAATATAAAGAACTCTTCTTTATATTCGTATGACACAAAATTAAACAATTGGTTTAATTTTTCCAAATCTATACTAAGTTCTCTCTATAAATTGGATAAATCTGTTCTTTTCTTCTTCAAATGAAAGCTTAAAAGTATGTTCAACTTCAAGGCTCTTTTTGAGAATATTACCCAGTTCGTTTTTATCATTATAAAACAGTGCCGGATAATCAAAGCCCTCTATTCCTCGGAAAATTTCATGACACAATAGAGAGACATTGTAGGTTAATGATAGTGGGAACATTCCTGATATTTTATTTTTCGTGTAACTGTCAGCTCCTTCTGTTTCAGGATGTATTAAGGGAAGCAGACAATCAGCTTTTCTTAAATAGCTATGAAAAATACTGTTGGGAATGAACTTATCAAAATATGTGAAGTTGCGTTCTAACTTATACTTCTTTATTTTATTTATGATATCGGGACCTTCATTTTTACTGCTATTTCCAAGCAGGATGAAGTTCAGTTTATCATCATTATACTCCTTTAGAAAATCAAAGAGAAAATTGTAATCTCTTCTTTTATATTCCAGAGCTCCGGGAATTGCAACCCATAACTTATCGTCCTTTAATTCAGTCAGGTTATCTAAATTATAATCCGAAAAGAATGATGGATTGAAATAGCTAAAAGAATATTTGTATCTGCCTAATGTATGCAGATATTGATATCTTGATAGTACAAAATATGATCTTATTTTACGGGATATAAGCTTCTGTCCAAAACTTGATTCCAGTTTACCCGTGTTGTGAATTACCCCAAAGAAACGGATCTTTCGGGGGAATGGCAGCATCATGAACTTGAGAGGGATATTACCCTGAGCTGTATTGAGAACTGCCCTATCGATCTTTTGCCTGATTAATAAAGACCTTGCTCGAATTAATGATGAGAACTTACTAAAATCAAAATAGTGAGTGTCTGTATTCAGATTGAAGTCGGAGATTATATCCCTGACTCTATTATTACAAATTAGTGTAACTTGATAACCTGCTTCCTGTAGAAATAATATTTGTGAATAGAGACATTCTGTGTGAAACGTATTAAACTCGATAAGTGCGATTTTTTTCATATCATCCTCGTAATACTAGATAACTCTTTAACTTAAAGAGTGATGTCTGCTCTTCGTAATAGCCTATATGTGTCTGATTATCGGGTTCGAACATTTTCATTGCCTTTGATTGTTTAATCTTTGTTCCAGGTAGATGAAAACGTTTTTCTTCATAACGGATATAATGTATCTTCTGACGAGGCACCTTTATGAAGTCCTTAACTGTTTCAGGTTCATTCGCCGCATAAACATACTTCTCATAATCAAGCGCGTTCTTTTGTACATGCACATTTTCCGGTTTGAACCAATTTATTATCCTGTTTATCACACTTGAGTAGGTGCGCTGATAATATAATTTCCCATTCAGCTCCTTGTAGAATAATGGTTTATGACGAGCATTTAAAGCATCTATTATATTTTTGTGCAGATGACGTGTCTGAACTCTTTTAGAATTTGATCTTACACGATAGTAAAGGCCTACTATAGGGAGTCTTACAAATTCTCCCCCTGTTTCGAAAAGTGATAGCCAGAAATCCCAGTCCTCACGACCCAAAATTTCGTTACAGTAGCCACCAACCTTCTCCCAGTCGATCTTTCTATACATAGCGCAGTTATCAATTAGATTTCTCCTGCATAGTTTATTAATACTGAAAGGTTTAAATTCCCATTTTCCGCTTTTTTCTCCTATAAACCTGGCTTCACAGCTTACAAGTTTAACATTATGGTTATTATCTAAAACTTTAACTGCTTCACCTACATAGTCGGGAGAAATACAGTTATCTGAGTCCAAAGGCAATATGTACTCACCTTTTGCTTTACTTATAGCGTGATTTCTAGCTGCTGAAGCACCTGCATTTTTTTGATAATAGCTTCTGATTACAGAATTCTCAGATACCATTTTGTTGATGATTGACTGAGTGTTGTCAGTTGAACCATCATTTACAATTACAATTTCAAAATTTGAATATTTGGTAGATAAAGCTGATTTTATCGATTCTTCGATATATTTTTCAGAATTATAAGCAGGTATAATTATGCTTACTAATTTTTGATTCATACTAATATTATATTTTATCCAAACCTTTAAATAGCTTCCTGAAATAGTAGAGAAACGGGTTTCTGTATTTAAGCTTCTTCCAGGGCCTGCTTGAGTGCGGTTGGTGAATAACCCTGCAGGTTGTGTCCAAATAGTTGAAGAATCCCAACTCTATGGCTTTATGGCTTATAAAAACATCATACCACGATTTCTCAGGATTTAGTTTATTAAAATCATAAGAACTCAGAAAAGCGTTTGATAAAAGAGTGCAGCAAAAGCTCAAATGTTTTTTTACAGATGTGACACCTAAATTTAAATCAGCTGCAAACAGATATGGATAGTTTATTATATCCTTCTCATCAGTAGTTACAGCCGCAATTAATCCTGGATTATCAAGATTATTTACACTATTATAAAGTTTGATTATCGTATCTTCATTTACAGTAACATCCGACTCAACTATTACAATATGTGCTCCACTGCTAACTGCCTTTGTTTGTGCCATCTGCAGAACAAGACGGTAGTTAGGCGACGGGTTGGCAGTTACTTCCGATAAATGGACAACTTTGAAGTTATACTTCGAAGCCAGTTTATCAAGCATATCTGCCGTTTCTTTTTCACTAAAATCATCATAAACCGTTAGTTCAAAGTCTATTTCAGATTTTGAATTTATAACAGCTTCTATAGTCAGACTTGTCGATTCCGGAGAGTTTTTCACCGGAATAACAATGTGTAAAGGTGTGGTCCTCACAATTAATACTATTAAACAACTCGCAAAGGTACATATTTTTTTAATGTGACGAAATGGAGGTAATAATTTGTATATTTTTGATTACTTTTGTATGTTAAATAAAAATCAATGGAAGAGAATAAAAATCATCTTTTTAATTACGCTACAAATGCTGCTTTCACCCTTGGATTATTTTGGGTATTAAAATATCTGCTGGTTATTTTAGGTAGGGATATGGTTATATTAAGCTATCTGAATAACCTGCTGAGTATAGGAACACCAATAATTTTATTTTATTTTCTTGTTAGATATAATTCAGGGTTAGTAGAAAATAAAATGTCTTTCTGGCATGGTATACAATTTTCGATTATACTTTTCTTTTTTGCATCTATTTTTGAGGCAGTGATCGTATTTATACATGTAAAATGGCTGGATCCTGCTTTTATTTCAAATTTATACAGCAACCTGATTGAAATTGCACAATCATTGAAACTGAGCCAGGCATTGACTGCTCAGATGATGAAGCAACCACTGCCAAGCACATTCTCATACGTATTTAATAACGTTATAATGGCTGATGTTTTTATAGGTTTATTACTTTCGCTTGTTTTAGTGCCAGTTGCAAGAAAATATAAGCCTAAACAAGAATTATAGTTTATTTATAGAGATAGAAATGGATATATCAGTTGTAATACCATTGTATAATGAGGAAGAGTCGCTATCCGAACTGCACAACCGGATTAAACAGGTTATGGAGGACAACGGTTTTTCATACGAAATAATATTTGTTGATGACGGAAGCACCGATGGTTCGTGGGATATTATCAAAAGTCTGAAGAGCTCTTCTGAACATGTTAAGGCAATAAAATTCAGACGTAATTATGGTAAATCTCCTGCTTTGCATTGTGCTTTTCAGAAGGCACAGGGCGACGTTCTGATAACAATGGATGCTGACCTCCAGGATAGTCCCGAAGAGATCCCAGAGCTTTACAGAATGATTAAGGAGGAGAAATATGACCTGGTTTCCGGCTGGAAGCGAAAAAGGTATGATAATAAGCTGACAAAGAATTTACCTTCCAAACTTTTTAATGCAACTGCCCGAAAGGTATCGGGGATTAAGCTGCACGACTTCAATTGTGGATTGAAGGCTTACCGTAAATCTCTGGCTAAGAGTATTGAGATCTATAACGATATGCATCGATATATTCCTGTATTGGCAAAATATGCAGGATATACAAAAATTGGAGAAAAAGAAGTGGTACACAGTCCACGCAAATATGGTAAAAGCAAATTTGGATCACGCAGATTCTTAAATGGTTATCTCGATCTTATAACGCTCTGGTTTTTAAATAAGTTTGGTAAAAAACCGATGCACTTTTTTGGCCTTTGGGGCACTGTTATGTTCATTATTGGATTTATTGCAACTATTGCTGTTGGCGTAATCAAGATTTATGATATGAATCATGGCAACCCCTATCGCCTGGTTACTGAGTCGCCATACTTTTATATATCTCTCACAATGATGATTCTTGGTACACTGCTCTTCCTTGCAGGTTTCCTCGGGGAACTTATCTCGAGAAATTCTCCTGAAAGAAATCATTACAGGATTGAAGAGAATATTGATTAGCTAAGGAAGTATCTGCTGTAAACATATTAAGAAAACTTGTAACACTAAAAACATGACTTCAAAATACTCAAACAAGAGTCTCCAAATATTACTGTCTCTTTTTTTAATTTCTGCTTTTACTGCCTGTAATTCAGACAGTAAGAAAAATGAAAACCTACAGTATTTTCAGGAGCATGGTGAGATATTTACTACCGGATATAGTATAAAATATGAGTATTCCAGGTCGCTGAGTGAAGAAATTAAATCAGAACTCGACAGATTTGATCTCTCGTTAAATCCTTTTAAAGATAACTCAATAATAACGAAGGTAAACAACAATGAAGAGGTTGAGCTCGACTCCTTTTTTATAAAGGTTTTCTATAAATCGATGGAGATTTCGCAAAACACTAACGGGTATTTCGATATTACTGTTTCTCCTCTAATAAATGCATGGGGGTTTGGTTTCCAGAATATGGATAATGTTACTCCTGAAATAATTGACAGTCTGGAGGAGTTTGTCGGTTATGAGAAGATAAAAATTGAAAATGGGAAGGTGGTGAAAGCTGATCCTCGTGTGGAGTTAAATACATCGGCAATTGCCAAAGGTTACTCATGCGATGTGGTTGCAGACCTACTTGAGAGTTTTGGAATTGAGAACTACATGGTAGAAATTGGTGGTGAGATAAGTGCCAAAGGGGTTAATGAAAAGAACAATTGCTGGAGAATAGGTGTGGATAAACCTAATGATTTTATTTTAGTTCAGCATGAGCTTCAGACTGTCTTATCGCTTTGTGATAAATCACTTGCTACTTCTGGTAACTATAGGAATTTTTATGTAAAGGATGGTAAAAAATATACTCATACAATTGATCCGCATACAGGATATCCCTCCGAAACTGATATATTGAGTGCAACTGTTATTGCTGATGACTGTATGACTGCTGATGCATATGCAACTGCTTTTATGGCAATGGGTATTGATAAATCAATTGAAGTGGCTAAAATAGTTCCGGGTCTGCATTACTATTTTATTTATGATAATGAGACTGACGGATCGTTTGCGGTTAAACATTCAGAGGGTTTTGAGCAGTTTTTTGCAAATAACAGATAAACAGGGCCTAAATTACTAACTAAAATAGTATCAGGATTATGAGCAATCAAGAAAGACAAAGCAGATACAAAATAATTCCAATAACGGTTGATGATGAGAAGAATCTGACAATTAGATATGATTCTTTTGACTCAATCTACGGGCATATTTTTGTTGCTGCAACTGATAAAGGTATATGCTACTTGGGCATAGGAGATGAGCCTGAGATGCTTGAAGAGCTGAAAAAGAGATTTCTGAATGCTGTTTTAGTTAAGCAGAAAAATCAGATGATCAAAGATGCAGTTACACAGGTTTCAAATCCAAATGCAACTACTGAAATTACTTTCCATCTGAAGGGAACTGAATTTCAACTGAATGTGTGGGATGAGCTGTTGAATACTAAAGTTGGTGAAACCTGCAGTTATATGCATATAGCAGAAAAAATAGGCAGACCAAAAGCTGTACGTGCTGTTGCATCAGCTATTGGACAAAACCCTGTTACTTTTTTAATTCCTTGTCACAGGATTATTCGCTCTGATGGCACTCTTGGTGGATATTACTGGGGATTGGATATTAAAAAGAAAATACTTAAGCATGAATCAACTATATAATTATGACAGAAGTTATCTGAAATATTTTCAAATAAATAAATATATGAGAACAAACCTACTACTATTGATTTTTGGGTTTTTAATTACTACTACGATGATCGCACAAAACACGGTCACCTACCCTAGTTTTAAGATAGATGGAACATTAAAAAACAAATATGAATATGCTCCTGAAAGTAATATGTCTCGTTTTTCTATACGAAATACTCGTTTAGGAGTAAAGGGAGATATAAATTCTTTTTCATCATACAGAGCACAGGTGGAGCTTAGTGATGAAGGTAAATTTAAGGTACTTGACCTTAGTGGAACAATTACTCCTGTTAAAGGACTCTCTTTTACTATGGGACAGACAAGTATACCATTATATAACTCTTATGTTGTGAGTCCTTCCGATATGATGTTTGCTAACCGTGCTTTTCTTGGAAAATATTTTATCAGTACACGTGATTTAGGAATTCTGGCTAAGTATAAATTTAACGTGGGAGTTGTTCCTGCGGGACTGGAATTTGGTGTATATAACGGTAATGCAATTAATGATCCTGTATGGAAACAGAATTTGTCTACTGGTGGTCGCATCGAGTTAGGTAGCATGAAGGGTTTAAGGTTTACTGCCAAGGCTTATGATTATCAGAACAATGACTCAACACACGTCCTGTTTTATGGTGCCGATCTCAGATATGAGATTAATAACTTTAAAGTGGAAACTGAAATAATGAAGAAAGACAGCAAAACTGATCTTTATAGCGATATGCTTTCTTATTATGTGCAGAGTGCCTACCGTTTCCCAATCAAAAGCAAATTCTTCGACTATGTACTTCCTGCAGTAAGATGGGATGCTATAGATGAGCAGCTTGATGAGAAAGGTTTTGATACTAACAGATTGACAGCAGGAATCGGCTTTGGCTTCAAGGAAGAAAGGTTTTCATCAATAATCAGACTGGATTATGAGTGGTACTTTATAAATAATAGCATGTCGATCTTTAGTAAAAATCCTCAGATGGATGCAGATAAGCTTACTGTGGAATTATTATTTACATTCTAATATCATACTCTGTAAGAATGTCCTTTAATTTTAAATTTATAAATATGAATAAGGTAGTATTATTTCTAAGCATTCTTTTAATGGGAATTTACTCCTGTACCGGAGACAATTCACCTAAATCACTGTTTAACGGTGAGAATACAGATCAGTGGGAAACACAAGGCAATGTGGCAGTAGAAAATGGCATCATTACAGTTAATAATGGCGCTGCTTTAGTATTGAAAAAAGGTAATTACAGTGACTTTATCCTAAAGGTAAAAGCACGTACTGTAGGTAATGGAAAAGGATTTATTGCTTTTCATACAGATAATGCAGCAGATGGATACAGAGTTGCATTAAACAACGATCTTGAAAGTGCTGAATGGTGGACAAAAACAGGCAGCTTGCTTTCTGTAAGAAACTTAGCTAAATCAACAGTAAAAACAGATGAGTGGTTTGATATGGATATTCAAGTTGAAGGCAAAGCAATTACTATATCGGTTAATGGAAATCCGGTTGTTGAGTATATCGAACCAACTGCTCCTTATCGTACAGCTGAACATTCATCTAAACTGCTATCAAGCGGTAAATTTGCTATTCAAAGCAGTGAAGGTACAATAGAGATTGAGTCGATTGAGGTGACTCCTTTAAAAACTAATCCGGACATTGCTCAGCAGCAGCTGCTTGCTATCGATGAAACAACTGATCATATCATTAAACTTCATCAGGATAATTTCCCAGTGCTTGACTACCATGTTCATCTTAAAGGAATTACTGCAGACGAAGCAGCTAAACAGTCTCGTAAATATGGTATTAACTACGCATTAGCACCTAATTGCGGAATAGGTTTCCCAATTACTAATGATGAGGAGGTTATTGAATATATTAAAGAGATGGAGGGACAACCATTCATTCAGGCAATGCAGGGTGAAGGTCGTGAATGGCCACAAACATTTTCTGCTGAAGTAAGAGAAAAATTTGATTATGTTTTTACTGATGCTTTAACATTTACTGATACAAAAGGAAGACGTACTCGTCTATGGATTCCTGAAGAGGTTTATATTGAAAACGAACAGGAATATATGGATCTGATTGTACAGAAGATTGTAGATGTAATGCAGGAACCAATGGATGTGTATGTCAATCCAAATTTTCTTCCTGATGTAATGAATGACAGATATGATGAATTCTGGACAGAAGAAAGAATGGATAAGGTAATTAAAGCTTTGGTGGAAACAGACAAAGTTCTTGAAATAAATAACAGGTATGAAATACCTAATAAGGCATTTATACTTAAGGCAAAGGAAGCGGGACTGAAATTTACTTTCGGTACCAACAACGGTGATGGTGATTTTGGGAAGCTTGAATACTGTATTCGCATGAAAGAAGAGTGCGGTATTACTGCTGAAGATATGTATAAACCAAATATGACAATATGAATAATAGAGTAACACCCTCATTTATTTCCGATCTGGAAGAGAACGAGATTTTTGTATTTGGAAGTAATCTGGAAGGAATTCATGGGGGTGGAGCTGCTGAAACAGCTTACGAGAAATTTGGCGCTGTATGGGGACAGGGAGCCGGCTTGCAGGGCAGCTCATACGGAATTCCCACTATGCATGGCGGAGTTGATGAAATAAAACCATATGTGGATAAGTTTATTGAATTTGCAAAATCAAACCCGAAGCTAACATTTTTAGTTACCCGCGTGGGATGTGGCATTGCAGGGTTTCATGATAAAGAGATTGCTCCACTTTTCTCGGAAGCTGTTAATATTTCAAATATCTTTCTTCCGGAAAGTTTTTGGGAAATCATCAATAAGAAATGATAATATAGTAATGAATAAAATTGTAGCTAAAGAGTACCTTTCAGAAAGAGTAGTAAAATTTGAGGTTGAAGCACCTCTTATCGCGAAAAGCAGGAAAGCAGGACACTTTGTAATTGTGAGAGTTGGTAAAAAAGGAGAAAGAGTTCCATACACTATTGCCTCTGCTGATATAAAGAAGGGTACTATCACACTTGTGGTACAAAGAGTAGGCAAATCGTCAGAAAAGCTGTGTAGTCTTGAGCCGGGAGAATATATAACTGATATGGTGGGGCCATTAGGTAAGGCCACACATATAGAGAACTTTGGAACAGTTGTTTGTGCAGGTGGTGGTGTTGGAGTTGCTCCTATGCTTCCTATCATTGAAGCAATGAAAAAAGCCGACAACAGGGTAATATCTGTTCTTGCAGCCCGCACAAAAGAGTTGGTTATTCTAGAAGAACAGGTTCGTCAGTACTCTGATGAAGTGGTAATAATGACTGATGACGGTTCTTATGGCGAAAAAGGTTTGATTACTGATGGAGTAGAAAATGTAATCAAGAGAGAAAAAGTGGATCTGTGCGTAACAATAGGTCCTGCTATTATGATGAAATTTGTTTCTAAACTGACGGAGAAATATGATGTGCCGACAGTTGCCTCTCTGAATACTATCATGGTGGACGGTACTGGTATGTGTGGTGCCTGCAGAGTTACCGTGGGAGGTGAAACAAAATTTGTATGCATCGACGGACCGGAATTTGATGCACACAAAGTTGATTTTGATGAGATGCTGATGAGACTTAAAGCATACAATTAATAAAACAAACTATCTATCAATATATGAGCGAGTATTTAAAAGCAGAACGGGCTGTTGCATGGCGTGAAGAGTTGCGTAAATCGATGAAAAATAAAGATCGAATTGCAATTCCAAGAGTAGTAATGCCTGAAGTGGACCCGGATATAAGGAGTCATAATTATGATGAGGTTAACTTGGGACTAACTGAAGAGATGGCTGTAAAAGAATCTCACAGGTGTCTGGATTGTGTTGATCCAACATGTATTTCGGGCTGCCCTGTGGAGATAAATATACCAAAATTTATAAAGAACATAGAACGAGGTGAATTTCTGGAAGCTGCTAAAACATTAAAGGAAACAAGTGCTTTACCAGCAGTTTGCGGAAGAGTTTGTCCACAGGAACGTCAATGTGAAAACAGCTGCTTTTACACTCAAAAATTAAAGAAAGAACCTGTAGCAATTGGTCATTTAGAACGTTTTGCTGCAGATTTCGAACGTAATAGTGGCAATATTTCAATACCTGAAATTGCCCCCTCAAATGGAATTAAGGTTGCTGCAATTGGATCTGGTCCAGCCGGACTTGCTTTTGCAGGCGATATGGTAAAACTTGGTTATGATGTAACTGTTTTTGAAGCCCTTCATGAGCTTGGTGGGGTCTTAAGATATGGAATTCCGGAGTTCAGACTTCCAAACGATATAGTTGATGTTGAGATTGATGGCCTGAAAAAAATGGGTGTTAAATTTGAGACCAATTGTATTGTAGGAAAAACTATCTCTCAGGAAGATCTGAAAGAGGCCGGCTTCAAAGGTATATTCGTGGGAAGTGGTGCTGGTTTGCCTAATTTTATGAATATTCCGGGAGAGAATCTTATAGGGATAATGTCTTGTAATGAATATCTAACCAGAGTGAACCTTATGGATGCAGGTGATCCTGATAGTGACACTCCCGTTTACAAAGGCAAGAAAGTTGCTGTTATAGGCGGTGGAAATACTGCAATGGATGCTGTGCGTACTGCTCGCCGACTGGGAGCTGAGAGGGCTGTAATTGTATACCGCAGGTCGGAAGTTGAAATGCCTGCTCGTATTGAAGAGATAAAACATGCTAAGGAGGAAGGCATTGAGTTTTACACATTACACAATCCACTCAGATATGAAGGAGATGAAAGAGGTCGCGTGCAAAAGATGCTGCTTCAGAGAATGGAACTAGGTGAGCCTGATCAATCAGGACGACGTCGCCCTGTACCGGTTGAAGGAGCCACTGAATGGATGGAGGTTGACGAAGTAATTGTTAGTGTGGGTGTATCCCCTAACCCACTTATTCCACAATCATTCTCAGGCTTAGAGATAACCTCATGGGGAACTATTGTAGTTAATAATGATACAATGCAGACTGCCGATGATTTTATATTTGCAGGTGGCGATATTGTACGTGGTGGTGCAACGGTTATCTTGGCAATGGGTGATGGAAGAAGAGCTGCAAAATCGATGCATGAACATTTGAGTAAATGAAAATATTAGCTGATTCACATATACCATTTCTAAAGGGAGTGGCAGAACAATTTGGTGAAGTTGAATACCTCCCGGGAAATCAATTTACCCGTGATGCTATCAAGTTGAAGGATGCCTTGATAGTGAGAACTGTTACTCACTTCGGTTATGATATCCTGCATGGAAGCAGTGTAAAGCTTATTTGTTCGGCTACAATAGGTTATGATCATATAGATACTGAATATTGCGATTCACATGGCATAGCATGGCGTACAGCACCAGGGTGCAACGCTTCGTCAGTGGAGCAATATATAACAGCATCATTACTGTTTTTAGCCAGGAAATATAATTTCAATCTCAAGGAAAAAACTATAGGCATTGTTGGGGTTGGTAATGTTGGTAGCAAAGTTGCAGTTGCATGCCGAAAATTAGGAATGAATGTTCTGCTTAATGACCCTCCAAGAGAAAAAGCTGAGGGCAGTAATAGCGAAACAGAATTTGTTAATATCAGAACTATTCAGCTGGAAGCAGATATAATCACTTTTCATACCCCATTGACTAAAGTAGGTGAACATAAAACATTCCATCTGGTCGACAACTCTTTTTTAAATTTTCTTGAGCGTAAACCTTTTATCATAAATGCTGCTCGTGGAGCTGTTACAAGTAATCAATCATTGAAAAAAGCTCTGAACAATGGTAATATAAGCGGTGTTGTGCTTGATTGCTGGGAGAATGAGCCTGAGATTGATGCTGAATTATTAAGTATGGCTGAAATTGCAACACCGCATATAGCAGGCTACTCAGCTGATGGTAAATGGACAGCAACAAAAATGAGTATTGATAATTTAAAAGATCACTTCGGTTTAGATATAACGCCAGTTTATCAACCTATTCCGGAACCTAAAGAACCGGTAATTGATCTAAAAGGAATAGCACCTGAAGATCAGTTGGCACATGCTGTTTGGCACAGTTATAATCCCATGCGCGAAACTGAACTTTTAAAAACATCCCAGGAGAAATTCTATTGGTTCAGGTCGAATTATCCACTCCGAAGAGAATATCATGCATTTACTGTTATTAATTCTCATAATTCAGTTCATCAAACACTCAAAGATTTAGGGTTCAATATAATTTAGACAGTAATTATTTCTCTAAATTTATATTTTAAAACTAACTATTATTGATAGGTAATTCTGCAGTATGAATTATCTATCATTTAATATTATAAAGCTTATATATTTAATTGAAAATAGTAAATATCATAAGATTGTTTTTTTGTAAATCAGACTAAAAAAGGTAAATTTGTCTATCTGTATAAATCAATGAAACAACCTTCTTTTTAGCGTATTAATTTATTGAATAATTATAATTTTCTCAACATGAAAAAGATCTCTCGTTTTTTATCACTATTTGTGGTGATTAGTGTAGCAATTCTTGCTACTTCGTGCAGCAGCAAATTAAAGCCGCTATCACAGAACAATTTCAATGTAACTCCTACCCCACTAGAAACTGTAGGAAATCAAATTCCTGTAACCATTAGCGGAACTTTCCCCGAAAAATGGTTTAACAAGAATGCGATTGTTACAATTACTCCGGTTCTTAAATATGGCAACAACCAGGAAATTGTAGGTACACCTTACAGCTTCCAGGGAGACAATATTTCAGGCAACAGAGTAACAATCAGTCAGAGCAGAGGTGGTAATTTTACAATGAATTCCACATTTCCTTTTGAAGATGCAATGCGTTCTTCAGAACTGTATCTAAGATTTGACGGAAGAATTAAAAACAAACGCTCTGCACTACCTGACCTTAAGGTAGCTGACGGTGTAATAGCAACTTCAGCACTTGCAAGTGTTACAAATACAACTCCTTCTGTTGCACCTGACGGATTCCAAAGAATTATACAGGAAGCTCAGGAAGCAAATATCATGTTCCTTATTGAACAGGCAAATCTTCGTCAGTCTGAACTAAATAAAAGCGATCTGGCTGCTTGGAAAAAACGTGTTGAAGAAGCTTTTAATGATCCAAAACAGAACGTTAATGTAGAAGTTTCAGCTTATGCTTCTCCTGATGGAGGCTTATCTCTAAATGAGCGTCTTGCAGCACAGCGTGAAAAGAACACTTCAAACTATCTGGAATCAGAACTGAAAAGACGTAATATCGATACTGAAGTGTTTGCACATTATACAGCTGAAGACTGGGAGGGTTTCCGTCAATTGGTTGAATCTTCAAACCTTCAGGATAAACAACTTATCCTTCGTGTATTAGAAATGTATCCAGATTCTGAGACACGTGAAAGAGAAATCAAGAATATCTCTTATGTATTTGAGGATCTTGCAGAAACTATTCTTCCACAATTACGTCGTTCACGTATCATTGCAAACATCGAAATTATTGGTAAGTCTGACGAAGAAATCATGACTGCCTGGAAAAACAATCCTAAAGAACTATCAGTTGATGAACTGCTTTATGCTTCAACACTTACAGATGAAGAGAGCGTTAAAGAAGCTGTTTATCAATACGTAACTGCCAACTTTACAAATGACTACAGAGGTTGGAACAACATTGGTACAATGTATTTCAAACAGGGCGATTATGCAAAAGCTGAACAGGCATTTAACCGTGCAGCACAAGTAAATCCAAACGCACCTGAAGTAAACATGAACAAAGCTCTTTTAGCAATCTTGAAAAATGATTTAAGTACAGCTAATGAACTACTTGGAAGATCTGCTGGTGCTGCATCTCTTGACGAAGCAATGGGTCTTTTAAATCTTTTACAGGGCAACTACAACCAGTCAGTTAGCGCTTACGGTAACAATAAAACAAACAATGCTGCTTTAGCTCAGCTTTTAGTATCAGATTACAACAAAGCTAAACAAACATTAGAGTCAGTAGAAAAACCTGATGCAACTACAGCATATCTGTTAGCAGTAATTGCTTCAAGAACAAACAACTTTAATGATGTTGTTTCTAACCTGCGCACTGCTATCGGTCGCGACAGAACAATGGTTGCACAAGCTCTTAATGATCTTGAATTTGCTAAATATCGTACAAACAATGAATTTATGTCATTGCTAAAATAACAGGATAAGATATCTAATAAAAAAGTGGGCCAAATTGGTCCACTTTTTTTATTTATATATACAAAAAGGAAAGTGAATCAGCACGATCCACTTTCCCACGTCACTGCCTCACTACTTGTGAGACATTTTAAGAGATTCAAACCGAACCTCTTATTTCCTTAGGCGTTAAACCGGTTCTTTTCTTGCAGAAGTTATTAAAGTGTGACAGGTTTTTAAACCTTAACATAGAACTGATACGTTCATAAGAGTAAGTAGTCTCTTTAAGCAACATTATCATTTCCTCCTGCTTCATGTTTAAAACCCATTGCTTGGGAGTCTCGTTAAAGTGTTTGATAAAATGTCTTGAAAATGTTTTTGCACAAGAGTACCCACATAATTTGGCAAACTCCGGTAATGTTTCAGCACTCTTATAGTGTTTCATTACAGCTTCATTTAGTGAAATGAAGTCAGACTCGTTTAGTAAAACACTTACTATAAGGCTCTTTTTTCCACCTCCCGAAATGTTCACCTTCTTACCATCCACAAAACTAAGTGTACAAGACGAAATATTTGCATAAACCGATGATGCCTTAGTTGTTTCTTTCATATTTTTTCACCTCTTCTTTTTTATCCTTCATATCATATTTATTTCCGGACTTGATTATAATGTTTTTAGTAGTTATTTATTTTTTAGTTTAGTTCTGTACCCTACCACCATTACTTCTTAATTGCATATATTGATTGCTTCGTAATGCACCTACAGTAGTATTTACGTAATAATCAGTATTATTGGTCCTATATGTCACTATAATGGTTGCACTATCTGCTGCTGTTCCAGGGATATTTAGCTGATAACATTGAGTGTCTATCATTACTCCAGTAGCGCCAGCCGTTCCTGTAACTGTAAGTGTAGCATAATTTGGAACATTTTGAAGATTATTATAATTATTATTTGTACTTGTAGTGTATCGTATTCTTCCGGTGACAATGAATCTATCTATTACTAAATTCAGATCACCATTATCATACATGTGTCCAATTGTTGTTGTTGTTCTATAATATTCATGAAATGATTGTCTGATATTACTATTAGTGTTCCAAGCAACTTGATTTTCATATTCTAGGTTTACCGATGTATTGAGATTATAACTGGACGGTGGAGCATAACTATATGTGCCAGTAGAAGGAATTGTTAATGATCCGATGCTTGCTGATACAGTTGCATTGTTTGGTACATTAACATTGTTACCATAGCTGATATTTCCTCTAAAAGCAACAAATGAGTTATATGCTATAGATCCATCAGCAAAATAATCGGCTTTAATAGCAACTGTTTCTGCATTACCAGACTTATTAGTTTTGAAATTAATTGTCTGTATTCCTCTCTGTGTTGCTCTATATATGTAGTGAATCTGACTACCTTCAACCACCATCTCCAATCCGGTTGATGCAGGATATAGTCCATTCGTGTAAATTCTTATAGGTAATGGAAATAAGTCGTCTGGAAAATCTTCAGGAATATTAAATTTTAGGGCCACTCCCATGCTCTGACCATCAGGAACTAATCCTGGATTCTGATCATTAATTGTAATAGGGTCAAAAGAGAATGGATTTCGTAAAACAACTCTAATTGTTCTTGCAAGATCTCCTTTAGTCACTACAATACGTGCATTACCGGGTTCCTCAGGTATCTGACTCAATCCTGTTGCAGTAATATTTCCAGTTGTGGGATTAAAATTAAGTGAACCTCCTACTATTGAAGTATTACCAGATTGCAATGTAACCGATACTCCACTGTTATTAAATGTAGTATTACTAATTTCAGGAAAATACTTAGCCCATACACTGAATTGTTGATTGGGTTTAGTAAGAATTACCAATGTTTTTTCAACCTCGAGCTTACTAATCCCATCTGATATGATTGGGTACTTTTCAATAATTGGGTCAAGTGCTGTATTATTGTGTGAAGCACCTTCGAGAGCATCATTAAACGATGTATATCCAGCTCTGGTTACGGTCTTAATTTTTACTATATAGTGATAATTACGCTCAATATCATACCTATTCTTTTCTAAATCTATTAAGTCGATTTTATAGTAGTATTGCTGTCCATTATAGTTTCCTCTTACAATTACAGTGGTTATATCAGTAGCATAAGCATTTTTACGCTCGAATAGATACTTTTCATCTGTTGAAATATCTGATGATTGTGCAGGAATTAAGGTCATATCCAAAGGTTCAGTTATCACACCTTCTTCAAAACCGGTAGTTGAACTATACTGAGCCACGGAACCTTTTGATGGTTTATTGTGAATTGTAAATCCATTAAATGTTAACTCATCAGCTTCATTTACTACACTTATCTTTGCCTGATTGCGTAGCAGGCTCACTGTTAAGCCACTGAAGCTAGTTGAAGAAATACCATTCTCAAGTTCTACTCTGGACCAGAATGTGGTGTTAGAAGTACTAAGTAATGCAACAACAGTTGCTTCATTCAACCCTGCAATATCGTTAAATCCACTCCAATCGTAATTTGATATGAAGTGAACAATTCTACTATTGCTACTTGATGGAAGTTGTACTATAAAAGTTCCACCTGTTTCTGTTTGATTACTCAACGTGGCCTGTCTTCTTGCAATGTAGTTCCCATTTTCATCGAAAACAAGCACATACATATCATTTACACCACCATTAGCACGAGTGACAACAGTTTTGAATTCCGGAATTATAGTGTTAAAACTCACAGCTATCTCCTCGCCCTCCTGTATCTGTTGATCAGGAGTTATAATTACATCCTGCGAGCAGCCTGCAATGATAATCAAGCAAATTAATGATATGGCTTTTATAATTTTACTCATAGCTTTATTGTTTTTACACTGTTAATTTTTTATGTCTCTAATGCAACGTACATAAGCTGAAGTTGAGCTACCATCGCTACCTCCAATCATTTGATAGGCTCCGTTGGAACTATAGGCATCCCAATACCATTTAGCAGTCATTACAAGACCCAGGCTATTATTAGGATTATTTTGCAATTCATCTATGAATTTTATTTCAGCCTGTGTAGGTAATCTCCAGCCTGATTTTTCAGTACCATCTTCTGCTGTTTCTGTATATCTTCTGCATTGTTCCTGAGCAAGTAAATAACTCTTAGGTAAACTTGCACCAAATTGTGAAGCCATTTCAAATCGCGGAGAAATCATATTAGCTACTTCTTCACTATTTACTGTTTGACCTTGGCTATCAGTAGGTGGAAATCCCCATATTAAATCACCTGCTGGTGCTAATGTGGTGATTGCATACATATATGGGTTATTCAAATTACTAGGTAATTCATAGCGAATCCCCCAAACATCTCGTCCCAACCAGTCTCTATCTACCATATATGACTGAACACCTTTTGTTACAGTAAAGTAAGTTGCAGGTAATTGTCTAACAGTAACTGTCTCCGTCAATGGACCGTTCGTAATCTGAAATTCAATGTCTTTTGGAATGAAGTTTATTGGTATTGCACTGGTTATTGTGATATTACCAGCTGCCACATTGGGTTGTACTGTTACAGAAGGCATTTGAGGTCCTGATGTAATAAATTGAGTTACAGGCTGACCTGTACTTGCATTAACATACGTATAAGAAGCCTTTAAACTGTTTGGCACCAATGTTACATTAGGAATTGATGAGTTGAAAGTAACTATATAGCTGTTTCTATTTGGCATAGTAACGACTCTTTCTGAAACAACCAGATAGTGAGAACCTTTAATATCTACCAATATTTCTTGTGTACCCCAATCTTTTATAATATAATTACCTTCAACTTCAACTGGCAATTCTTCAATACTTCCTAATATTTTTACTGTTACTGAAACATCATAAAGAAAATTACGCTGAATCTTTTTCATGTATTGAGCATCGTCGCCTGTTAAGTCTTTGGGTGATATTGGCACTCGGTATTTGTATGTTTTTGTTAGTTCAGTTGCATCTTCCTTTAAAGGGATAAATAGTTCGAAGTATGTTTCACGAGAGCCATTGCTACTCCAATCATTTTCATAAGCATAAAAAGGAGTAACAGTAGTATTTTTGTTATTCAGTTCTCTGGAAAGCTCATAGTAACCGGTTTCTTTCCAATCTGAACTACCTGGTGTGAAAGGAGTACCCTCATCCATTAAAGATGATTTATCTGTAAAATGAACAAGTCGGGCACTTGCATTTCCATCAAGTGTATAACCTGGTATATCAACTTCAACAAGATTGAGTCTTATTTTGGCTGCAGCACGTTTCAGATTTACTGTACCCAAATCAGGACTATTGATATTCACCACTTTAGAGATCATACCATCCATAACAAACGATGATTGTGGCGTAGATCCTCCGGTAGTTGTAAAACTTGTTGTCTGGAATACTATATCTTTCAATGTCTGTAAATTATCAGCACCTTCGGTTATAGTTGACAGATCTGCAGTATTATTTGCCACTACATAAATATCATATGATTTGGAGTTATCAACAAAAAGGGATCTTTTATCAGCTGATATAGGAATTGTGGCCTTTTTTGAAGCCTCATCATAAGTCAAACTATTAACTTTCCATTTGAGTGTTGATCCTTCATAAAAGAATATATCCAGGGAGTTTATTTTGTTTTCATTAAATGCTCCGTCTTCATCACCATCTTCTGTTGATAATGCTCTTGTTGATAGCTTTCCAAAAGAGATATTGATAGAAAAACTATCTTTATCTGCAATAGGAAATTCTTCTGCCTCATCACGATTACAAGCTGTTGTAATCAAGAACATCGAAGCAATGATTGCAATTAATATTTGTATATTCTTATTCATATCTTAGTCTCCTCTTTTTCTAGTTTGCCGGCTGACGAATAACTACTCTATTTCCTACACCAATTAAGTCGCTACCACTTATCAATGGTATTTCTGACCAGTTTCCACCATATCCAACATTTATGTAAAATTCTGTTACTCGCTCTTCATCTCCAGGGAGATTAATTGCTTTAATTATAATTTCAACCTCTTCATCTGTTATACCTTGATTTGTTCCAACGAATTCGAATGCTCCCACCATTGAAAGGTTAGCCACCCATGATGCATCTATTGGACTAGTTAGTTTAAAAGTGAATCTAACCTCTCTATTATTATCAACTGTATAGGTGTGGTTTGCAAGAGTTGGAGTGGGACTTATTGTGAATTTCCTTTCAAACGAGATTGAAGAAGGCAATACATTCCATGGAAGTACATTGGTTGTAAGCGATAATCCGTCGAATTCACCTATCCCTTTTATCGTACCATTTAACTGATAATGATAATTTCTTTTCAGAGAATAAAGATGATCAGCTGGTGTAATTTCAGATGATATTGGATCGCCTGCATTTCCGCTTGCTGATGTTATATTCTCATTTACATATACTCTGTATTTTGTTGGTATCCCATTATATAGCGCTTCAACCTCTAACTGAGTTGCTTTAGACTTATCTCCATTTGTAAGATTTTCGTATAGATATATATTTTCAAAATTGCTAATAGCAGCAGCGTCTGATGTCAAAGGCAGAGCCAAGTCAGGAGTGTGATTCCAATTCCAGTTATTAGCACCATCGTTTAAAACTCCATTATCCCAAATTGTTGTTATTCCCGCATTATTTAATAAAGAAACCTTTGTAATTGACACTTCTGCACTGGTATCTTTTTTAAATCTCAGGCTTAATTTTGAAGCTATACGAGTTAATACAATATCAGTACTATTGTGGTTAGATCCTTCAAGTGTTTCAACAGAAACCCCTGTTCTATTTCCGGTCATTACCAAAGGAAGATCCAATGGTCCGGTTACTTCTGATATAGTTTCGGACATAATACCAAAGAGCTGACTCTTTAAATTAACAGAAGCGAGTTGAGTTGATAATACACCACTTTCATTTGCTACTATATAAATATCTTTTAAACCGGTTGTAACTTCAAGAACAAAAGGGTTATTAAACTCAGACTCACCAATATTATATAATCTGTTAACCTCTAAAAAATCACCTGTGAAAACAAACACTCGAACTTTTGTGATTGCTTCATCACCGGTAAATAGCTGACCACCTGCTGCACGTGTAGTCATTCCATTAACACCTAGGTTCAATACAATAACACCTTTCTCTTCACAATCCACCGCTAACTCTTCGAACTGGCAGGATGAAAAAGCAGTAATGAACAACAGGGTGATAACTATATTCTGTAAGTAGTATGTATATTTATTCGTTTTCATAATTTCTCTTGTTTTAAAATTCTACATACTGATATACAACATTCCAAGGAGTGATCACCGACTTAATGCTTATCTCAGCACGGAAATCAATGATTATATTCAAGGTCTTACCAACTTCCGGTACCAATAGATTTCCATCGGAGTTTCTTTCGGCAGTGTGTATCAACTCACCATTATAATAGATATCTACTACGAAATATTCCGTTGGAAATGTATAGAATATTGGTGCAGAGAAATCTCCATTCTGATTTAAAGCTGCTCTTGGTGAATAGTTTACAGATTCACCAACAAGATTTCCATCAGGGTCGTATGTATTCATAGATGAACGGACTACATAAGTGTAGTTACCATCCTTGTTTCCATTCCACTCCTTAAGATTTATTGCTGTGATAGTTACACCACTTGTCATTCTTTTGATCTCAACAACGTGCGACTGGCCCCAACCGGAACCACCATACTCTACTGGTACAATAAGGTTTCCACGGAAGAAGTCTGAAGCAGGCTGTGCAAAACCATCCTTAACAGAAAGCTTTACATATAGGTCAACCAATTTCTTAACAGAGGATATTTGTGAGTATTCTAAATTGCTGTCAACATTACCCCAGGCAATAAAAGTAAGTGCTGTGAAACCGGGATAATCTATAACAATATCTATTGGCTTTCTGCTTTTTACCTGATCTTCATTTAGTTCAAAGGCTCCAACAAGATTTTGGTCTTCATCAAAAGCAAACAGAATAGCATTATATACTTCACCCGACTCTGTAATATCATTAAGATTGATATCCAGCGCTTTTATTGTCACTTGAAATGGCAGGGGACAGTCCGACAAATCCTCTTTAAAACAACTGCTAAGTAGCCCCGTAATCATCAATGTGACTACCACCATTAAGCTGAATTTGCTATTGTTGTTCATCTTCATCTATTTTTAGTTTTCTTCTTGTTCCGCGGAGGGGTATCACTCCCCAACCGCGGTATTTTTGTCGGATTTAATATCCTGTTTAGTAATTACAGCTCGTTAATTACCACTCAACGTTTTGAGTTACAACGGCCCAAGGAGCAACAGATACGTTGACATCAAGGAATGCCTCTTCGACCTCATCAATTGTAGGATTTCCAATTCCATTTATGGTCAATGAAATATTATATTGAGTATTGCGAGAAATAACATTTGTAGCAGCATATTCATTACCATAATCGTATCCTTTGTCATTTGCATTTACCCATATAGGATAGTAAGTGTATCCCTCTACGTCAGTATAAAGTCCCTCAGCAACTACAGGATTACCACCTTTTGTAGGTTTACCTCTTAAGACAATAAACATTCTCTGATTATCTTCTGTACTTGTATTTTCTGTTACATAGAAATATGGAGCATAAGTGTTTGAAATAGGAAATGAAAGTTCTGTTTTTTTAAAATTATCATTTTCAACTCCTACAGTGTAAGTGTTTTGAGTAGTAGGCCAAGCTTCACCAAAAAGGAAATTTTCATTTATTTCTAAAGATTCTCCAAATAGATTTGATGCTTTTGGCACATTAAACATAGCTACTTCGATATCGGTCAAATCATCAAAAATAGCTTGCTGATCTGCTGGAAGATTATTGCTCAATGCTGCAGATACAATTGCAACACGGGCATTTACACGTACTAGTGCTACTGGAGTTTCCGAAAGATTATTGGCTGATACTTTGTAATTATCAGATCCTGATGTAAAGCCATACTGATTTTCACCGGCAACTAATACAACTTCCTTCCTATCTGATGTCATTGGCAATCCATTGTCAATTACTACAGGCAATTCTTTAGTTTTAGCTAACAAATCTACTTCACTATCAACCTTACCAATATTTGCATTAGCTACAACATAAAATGTTTTAGGACCTGAATGGGTTTCAATTCCTATAACTTGTGTTACATCATCTGCAGTTGCTGTACCATATCCATCAGGCATACCACCTGAGAAAATGAACACCTCTAATGTCTTGATAACGCTCTCTGCCGCAAGTGTACTAGTTATATCACCGGCCAATCTAACGGATGGACCGTTACTTGTGGGAACCACTCTAACTGAAACTGTTGCCTCTGGTCCATCAATAATTTCAGGAACATCCTGTTCATTGTTACAAGCCATCATACCTAGTGCGATAGCTACTACTAATAATACTTTAAAAATTTTCATATTGAATTAATTTTAGAAAAGTGAATAAATGATTTTTAAATTTTCTCTATGTGTATGAATTACTAATTGTTTTTTATATATCTTTCTAACTGTTTCAAATTGCCTGAAGCAGCTTCATCGCCATTATCTATTGCTCTGTTGAAGTATATTACAGCTTGCTCGTTCATACCCTTTTGTGCATAACATACTCCAAGTAAATTCCAGGCAGCAGGGTTGTCTTTCATTTTTTCAAGTCGACTGAGTGCCGCATCTATATTATTGTTGTTTAGTTCAGCTACTGCTACATTTATGTTTGCTGTTTCGCTTTCCGGAAATGTGTTGACTGCAATCACAAACACTTCTCTGAATTCTTCACTATCTGCAGGGAATGTGTTGGCAACATGGAACATTTCGTTAAGACTTAGCAGGTTGGGGCTTGTTTTTATAATTTCAGACGCTTCCTTTACATTAAAAGGACGGGAAACAAAGGCAATATTGTAATCGTTTCTTCTGAGTTGTGGATAGAAATCGTTCAGAAGCCTTTTATAGGTTACTCCATTATCTAGTGCAATGATTCTTCCATCGCGTGCATCCTGATCTGAGACTGTATTTATTATCTCAATTATATCGTTCTTATTTGCTAAACCAGATGCTGCAACTGCTTCTTTTAAACCATTCCAGTCCTCTCCTGCCCATTTTATTGTGAATTGACTTACATCGTATTCATACTTGGTTTCTAAGAATTTGGCAAATGATTCTGCTCTTCTTTGAGATAAGAGAAGGTTGCTCTGACTTGATCCCTCGGGAGATGCATAACCTGTTATTGTGAAATCTGATATTGTTAGGTCCGGATTATTTTTTAGCTCCATAATAATATCTTCAACTTTCTTCAATTCAGTTGCATTGTTTTTATACTCTCGAAGCAGATTCCATCGTCCTACCATATAGTTTAGATATGCACTGTATGTTTCACTGCGCTGCTTTACCTCTTCTACATCAGGAACGATATAAGTGTAGCTGTATTCAGGAACAAATCTCTCTGGTAATAATCTATCTGTCAAAAGCATATCTGGCTCATTATCCAGGCAATCGGCACATCCAATTACTTCAGTTCTTAGCACAAACTGTGCATCGCGCTGCCATCCATCAAATGGAAGTGATGAGGCGTACTGAATAGATTGATCTGTTCCGTTTTTACGAATAACCTTACTGTTTTCTGGAAAATTGAGAACTACCTTTCCTATGCTGTTGTATGATCTTTGAAGTACCTTGTTTCTAAGTTTCCCTATTACTGTAAAAGGCTCCAGTTCTTTAGCATCTTCTGTTTCCTTTGAAAGAATTACAGGTGTAACTATTAACATCTCATTTTTATTCAACTTCAGGTTGTTTAGATTTACATCCATTGAAATGTTGATGACATCACCCTCTTTTGAGATGTTGAGATTTTCTATTGTCAGTTGATCATTATAGTATTCCTGACCAAATACATCGGGTAATGTGATGGTCATCAATGCAATTACTATATATATAATCTTATTCATAAGTTTATCTTTTTTATTTTATCAGATATATAAGGGATACTGCTGCCTTGGTAACTCCAAAGTAGTTTTTGTTGTTGCTTTCTAATAAGGTACCACATTTTGCACATGGATATTTATCATAATCAAGGTATACATACCCGGCACCCAGACTGGCTTCAAGGTTCCATCGCTTAGATAATATCCATTGATAACCATATGTTAAACCGCCTCCATAACCGTAACCTTGATATCGGTACTCTTTCAGATCTTTTAATCTGCCAAGTGGTACATCAACTCCACCTACATTATACTCACCAATTAATGCATGTATACCAAAAAAGTGACCATTAAAGCTTTCACATGTCCAGTAACGAAGTTCGGGTTGTACAATCCAATGTTGTACTTTTTTATTATCTTTGAAGACAAATGGGTTGTAACCAACACCTATATCTATAGTGACTTTTCTATTAAATGAAAACTCAAGTCCCAGGTTTGGTGTGGTGGTTGCCCAATGGACTAAATTTGTCTTTAATCCTACACTTTGAGAAAAGGAGTAGGAACTGATAACAAATAGGATTACAATTGAAAGAAATAATCGTTTCATATCTCGCTTATTTTTGACTCAAAATTATTGTCATTAGTGGACAAACGTTTGTCCTAAATCTGCAACTTTTATAACTAAAACGTCATTAACATTAGTTAAATTGTAATTTAAAAAGCATTTCATTTGCATATCCACTTGATTATCAGGCTTATTTTTAGTCAAATATTTTTGCTCTCTTAAATCCACTTTTTAACTATAATTTTTACTGAAAACTTACAAAATCGCTCCAGTCATGACTAAAAAGAATGTATTTCTTTTGATAAATAATCTGAACTGTGATTTTATTACTTTCTTAAAAAATTCTACGCAAAGTAAAATACAAACAAAGCAATGTCAAAAAAACGACATACTACAAAACTACAACATCTTATATATATCTGTTTATTAGATAGATGCATGTATATAAAGTCCACAAAGTCTAATTTAACAGAAAAAAAGACTTTCTGGGGTTATGTGAAAAATATAAATTTTTAATGGTGCAAAAAGAGATATTTGGAGTATTTAGGTAATACTCCAAAAAACGATAATAAAAATAATTTTATGGACAGAGTATGTAGGATATATTAATCAGAAAAAGAGGAAAGATAGTGCTCTATACTAGCACCGGCAGGTAGGTTTAATTTTTTTCTTAAACGGTTTTTTTTAGTTTGTACGGTTCGATGTTCAACAAAGGTATATGTCGCTATATCCTTAGATGGGAAATTAAGGAAAATCATGGCTGCAAGATTAAGTTCTGTATTTGTAAGATTAGGATGCTCTTTTAGTAACCGTTTTGTTGGTTCTGGATAAATTTCCTGAAATCTTTTTAAAAATGCAGGGGCATTTGTTTTTGCAAGCTCAATTAATTCCGAAAATGATTCATTTAGTTTTTGTTCTAACTCCTTAGTCTTTTCCTTTTTTAATTCAACCTGCTTTATTGTTTCTTGTAATTTGGCTTGCAACATTTTTTCCTCTTTTTCTTTTTTTAATAAAAGCTTCTTTCGGGAGTTTTTAGAGACTAAAAATATTAATACTATAAGAATTATTGAAGATATAGAAATATAGGTAAATTCCTTAATTCTCTTTTTACTGTTATTTATTCTCTCTTCTTCAATAAATATCTGTAATGCTGGCTTTACACTATTTAATCTCTCGGTTGTAAGCTCTTCATTTATTATATTCTGCTTTTCTGTATAAAACCTTACAGAATCTTCATTACCCATTTGTCTGAATAAGTCGGCCATTTGTCCATATACTACACTAGATTCACTCTTTATCTTAGTTACTTCAAGGTTCTCAAGAGCTTTTTTATAGTAATACATGGCAGAGTCCGGATTTTCTTTGTATAGCTCCATATCACCAAGATATATATATGTTCTTGATTGATATCTATATTGATATTTATCTGTCAGTTCCAATGCTTTATCAAAAAATTCCTTTGCTAATTCAAAATCTCCCACCTTGGAATACAAACTGCCAAACGAAGAGTATAAATTAACTAGATTACTAAAGAATATTGATTCATCTAAAGACTCCAGAAGTTCTCTGTTTCTATTCATATAATATAATACTGAGTCTGAATCATCTATTGTACCATAAACAATGCTCATATTTTCATATGTAAGACTCATACAGTAGTCTCTATCCTTCTTTGGTTCTATCTTTTGTGCTATATCAAGACATTTTATAAACTCTCTGATGGATTGATTTGACAAATTAAGGTATGAGAAGATTTGCCCTCGAACCCTACTTAATTCAAACAATACAGCAGGATCGTTTTTTGCAAAAGGCTCCTTTTCCGCAAGAGACAAGAACTCCAATGATTTTTCGTAACTACCTAAATAGAATAGTGTTTGGCCTAAATTAAGGTATGATTTTGCTTTTCCTCTTGAATAACCTATCTCATCACTTATTGAAAGAGCTCGATATGCATATTCAATTGCTGACTCAATCTCTACATTTAATTTACTTTCATAGCTTTTCTCCAGTAGACTGTCTACTATAGCTGATTTGTTATCCTTATTTTCTTTTGAAAATAGACCAGGGGGTAACAATAGTAAAATAGATAAGATTAAATAAAACATATTTGCAAAAGAATTGAAGATTCATTCAAAGTTAGTCCTTTTTTTCTCACTTTTTACATAAAATTGGCAAAAGTGAGAAAAATATCTACAAGTAAGATTAATTAAAATGAGTGATTTACAGTCTGTGTGATTTCCATAAAGTATTATATCGTATTCTTTTTTATTATCTTTGCAACTCTTTAAAACAATATACAGATTATATAACTTATTTATGTTGAATTTCGTAGAAGAACTGCGCTGGCGTGGCATGATTCATGAGATTATGCCGGGTACAGAAGAGCAGTTACAGAAAGAACGCACATCAGGATATCTTGGAATTGATCCTACCGCAGATTCACTACATATTGGTCATCTGGTAGGTGTAATGATGTTGAAACATTTCCAGAGAGCAGGACACACCCCTATTGCACTTGTGGGCGGAGCAACCGGAATGATTGGTGACCCATCGATGAAGTCAGCTGAAAGAAAGCTGTTGGATGAAGATACTTTGCGCCACAACCAGGAGGCTATCAAAAAACAGTTAGCTAAATTTCTTGACTTTGAAAGTGATATACCAAACAGAGCAGTATTAGTTAATAACTACGACTGGATGAAGGATTACAGCTTTCTTAATTTCATCAGAGACATCGGAAAGCATATAACTGTGAATTATATGATGGCTAAGGACTCTGTAAAAAAACGTTTAAGCGGGGAATCAAGCGAAGGGATGTCGTTTACCGAATTCTCTTATCAATTATTGCAGGGCTACGATTTTCTGCATCTGTATAGAGAAAAAGGTTGCCGAATACAGTTAGGCGGATCTGACCAGTGGGGAAATATTACTACCGGTACTGAACTCATCAGAAGGGTTGAAGGTGGTGAGGCATTCGCCTTGGTTTGTCCACTTATAACTAAAGCTGACGGTGGTAAATTTGGAAAAACTGAAAGCGGTAATGTATGGCTTGACAGACGCTACACCTCTCCATATAAATTTTATCAGTTCTGGCTAAATATAAGCGATGAAGATGCAGATAAATATATAAAGATATTTACATCTCTTCCTAAAGAGGAAATTGATGCGCTGACTGCTGAACAGGCTGCTGCTCCACATTTACGCCCATTGCAAAGGAAACTTGCAGAAGAGCTTACAGTAATGGTTCATTCTCGTGAGGACTATAACATGGCTGTTGATGCTTCTCAGATATTATTCGGAAGATCTACTTCTCAGGCTTTGCGTAATATTGATGAGGAAACATTTATGCAGGTGTTCGAAGGTGTTCCTCAATTTACAATTTCAAAAGATAAATTGTCAAATGGTATTAAGGCAGTTGATCTGCTTACTGATGATGCAGCTGTATTTCCTTCAAAAGGTGAAATGAGAAAAACTCAGCAAGCTGGTGGGGTGATGATCAATAAAGAAAAACTGGCGAATTTTGATGAAAATATTGATCTCTCTTATCTTATAGGTGGTAAGTTTATTGTTGCCCAGCGTGGTAAGAAAAACTATTTCCTTCTGATTGCAGAATAATGTCTCCTATTATTTATGACAACAGTTTAGAAAGAGACTATAATAGCTGCTTTTTTGATAAATTGAGGTCGAAATATTTGGAACGTTAAAACTTTTATTATACTTTTGCACTTGCTTTTCACGAAGCAATTTAAGGATTGTCCCATGGTGTAATGGTAGCACATCTGATTTTGGTTCAGCCGGTTGAGGTTCGAGTCCTTGTGGGACAACACAAATAACGGCATATTTAGCAAATTTACTGCTTTATATGCCGTTTTTGTATTTATAAATATGAGTTTTAGTTAGAATATAAATTCACAATCAATCCTATCTCATATTTTATTTTCTAAATCTCGTGGAAATAATACTAATAAGTCGTGGAAATAAAAGCAACACTCCACCAATTAACCACATCCACCTGATATAGTCATCTAAAGTTTTCCAGGTAATAAGATCAAAACTTATGGCTTCATGTATTGTTGCCGAAACAGCAAATAGAGTACCTCCTACTATTTCTAATTTAGCAACTATAGATGCCTTTTTTACTCTCTCTTCAACTTTAATCTCTTCGGATTTGGTTAAATAAATCTCTTTATAGATAGTTTTCGACGGATCTGATCCATATCGATTATCACCTTTTGTTCCTTTCAGAAATAATAGTATAAAGTTTAAAAATGGAATTAATATCAACCACCCGGATCTGTTTATATCATGTATACGCCTTACCCAAACAGTAGTCATAGGTATCATCATTGCTAAAGGAAATATTAAAACCAAGAACTCCAGAAATGAATTTAAAATGGTTTGCTCTAAACTAAAATTGGATATAATCAGTAATACAATCCAAATGAAATATGAGACTAAAATGAAATACCAGAATTCAGAGCGACTTGCTCTTCCATTAAATTCTGTATATTTCTTCAGTGCATTCCAGTAATGCAAAAACATGCTGATTTTATTCGGTTTTATTTCAATTATTTCTTTATGTGGTTCCTCCTTTACGTTTACTTGAGTTGATATTAATTTCTTTTCTCTTGCAATCTCGGCCTTTAATATCATTTCTACTTCATAAGGATCATCTCCAAACTCTTGTGCTTTACGCCTTAAAAGTTGAATTTCTTTTTCTTCAAGATTACCCACAATAACCGCTGTATCAATATAAGGCCGTATTGCCTCTGAAACTCCAAGATACTTTTTATCTATGTTACTCATATATATTTTTCTGACGCACTTTCTAGATACTAAAATATAAAAAAAGGAGAAAGATACAGTAGTTGCAGGAAAAAAAATTAATTCATTCGTTTAATGATTTTATCCATTTTTTACCCAAATCGTAGTTAGCAAAAAAGGAAACTAAAATCCAAATATGAACCGTTGAGAATGGGATCAAGAAAAAATAAAAAACCCCGAACAAAACTGTTCGGGGCAGGAATATTTGTTTATTAAATTGGGTATTATAAACAATATTTCTTTATTTTGAGTAGCTTGCTTTTACAAACTCTGCATTGTTAAGATAGTCGTAACTTTCTTTTACACCATCAAGAGGAGTACCTGTGTATCTCTCAACTTCTACTACCATATATTTGGCACCTGCAACTTCTGCATTATTGTAGATAGCTTCAAAATCAACCTGTCCGCTCTTACCAATTTCCAGTTCATCCTTAATATGAAGTATTTCAAAGCGACCTGGATATTTATTCATGTAAGCAACTGGATCTTGGCCGCCTTGACCTACCCAATAAACGTCCATCTGATAGAATACTTTGTCTGGATCAGTATTATTAATCATGTAATCATACATCATTTCACCTTCAATTTCAGTAAACTCAAAATTGTGGTTGTGATATCCAAATCTGATACCTGCAGCATTACATTTTTCACCAATCTGGTTGAAGTAATCGCAATAAGCCTGAAGATCAACAAGTGTTTTTGGAGTAGGAATCCAAGCAACAACAAGATATTTCATGCCAGCCTCTTTATGAGCCTGAATTGCGGTATCCCACCATGCCCATGTTTCTTCCCAATTGGTATCAGCAGCTGGGTCTGCAAGGGGTCTTCCTGCATGTGAAGAAAGAACTGTCATTCCTGCGTCTTCAATTGATTTTTTGAAATCTGCCGGAGACATATCATAGAATTTTCCATCATTGTAACCAGCAGCTTCTACACCTGTATATCCCATCTCAGCAACAGCTGCGATTGTACCTGTATAATCAGCTTTTATGTCATCACGTACAGAGTAAAGCTGAATGTATATGTCTTTTTTGTTTTCAACAACTGCTTCCTGCTTTTGGCCCTGATTGCAAGCAGTAAAAATAAATAGGCAGCTCAGGAATAATGCACTTAGATAAGTAGAATGTTTTTTCATTGTAATTGAATTTAAAAAAAAAGAATATTATCGCAATTCAGCAATAATATTCTTTTAATTGTTTTTAGTCTAATATTTTAACTCTAATATTTTTAAACCAAACATCATCACCATGGTCTTGTAATCCGATATAACCTTTTCTATCAGGTCCGCCACAGTTATTTAGCAATTCAAATGCGAGAGGCCATTTGTCCTGACTGAACTTACTTGCCTGAAGCATGTCTGTCCACTGCTGAGTCCATAAATGATACTCAACAACATTTTCATTATTCTGTCCATGTACTACAGTACCTTTATAAACCATAATCTTTGCACTGTTCCATTCTCCGAATGGGTTCTGATTTTGAGGTACAGCTGGAATCATGTCATAAAGAGATGCAGACTGTCTGTTGTTATCCTTGCCTAATTTAGCATCTGGGTGGTTTGCATTATCCAATACCTGGAATTCAGGAGCAGAGATATAGATTGGTTCCATTCTCTCATTTCCATTCTCGTCGGTAGTACTGATTTCTTGTGCAAGATAGAAAATACCTGAATTTCCACCTTTAGAAACCTTCCAGTCTAAAAGAAGTTCAAAGTTCTGAAACTTGTGGCTGAAGATTAAATCACCTCCATCACCATCTTGTGCTTCACCACCACCTGAACCATTAAATTTTATAGCTCCATCCTCAATTGTCCATTTGCCAGGAACTTTATCTTTTCCATAGCCTCTCCAACCGGTAAAATCTTTACCGTTGAAAATTACAATATAACCTTCACTATCAGTTTCGAATTGTGATAAATCCACCTCAGGATTATCAACTACTGTATATTGAGGAGTTCCACTTACATCTTCAGTACTTTCTGCTTCCTGAGATTTCTGTGCGCCTCCTCCACAAGCTGCAAACATTGTTGCAGCCATTAATGACGCTGCATAAAAAATTTTCTTCATAACTTCTTCAATTTAAATTATACTGGTTAATCATCTTCAAAAGAGAGGAGCGGCGTTAATATAACGCTACTCCCTCCTCATTAGTTGATTTATTACGGCATGTCTGGTAATTTCCAGCCGTTGTGATAAGTATGTTTAATCATTTCATTTGCGTACTCAACAGCATTAACAGGTTCTGTCCATGTTTTTGCAAATGTTGGGTGACCGTCTGTAATCTTGAAACCATCTTCGATGATTGTTCTTACAGTTGCATCAGAAGGAATATTAGTGAAACGCATATTTTCACCATCCCACTCAAGCTCCTGATTCAGTCCCTGAAGTCTTACAGCAAGAACTCCCATAACAACCATTTCATTGAAAGGACCTGCTTCAGAGAAAGGAGATGCTGTTTCAACACGATTTTCAGGAGATTCTTTACATGCACGTACCCAGTCCATTTCATGTGAAAGAGTAACTTCACGCTGAGTTTTTGGAGAGTTTGGTGTGCGACCTGATACTAACCATGGGTTAACACCGTAGCAACCACAAATCAATGTATCTTTAGTTCCGTGGAAAATAACACCACCACCCTGATCATTCAGGTTCTTTCCTGCAGGAACGCCTTCCGGACGCATTGGCTGAAGACCTCCGTCGTACCAGTAAACTTCTACTTCAGGCATAGCAACCTTAGGAAGATTTGGACGTGCAGGGAATGTAAATTTAACCATCTGAGCTGTAGGAGCGCAGTCAGTTAGAAGCATAGTTGAAGAAGCTTCTACTTTTGATGGGTAACCAAGGTTCAAACCTTTAAATACTGGATGTAAAATATGGCAAGCCATATCACCAAGAGCACCTGTACCAAAATCCCACCATCCGCGCCAGTTCCATGGGTGATAAATTTCATTGAAAGGACGTTTTTTTGCCGGTCCAATGAAAAGATCCCAATTCAATGTGGATGGCACTTTATGAGCTTCTTTAGGTGTCATTAAACCTTGTGGCCAAATAGGACGGTCTGTAAATGTTTCTACTTTAGTTACTTCACCAATCACTCCATCTGCGATCCAGTCGATTACCTGACGTACACCTGCACCTGATGATCCCTGGTTACCCATACTGGTAGCAACTTTATATTTCTCTGCCAGTTTGGTTAACAGACGAGACTCATAAACACTGTGTGTCAATGGTTTCTGAACATAAACATGTTTTCCCATTGTCATTGCATCAGCTGTAATGATAGCATGAGTATGGTCTGATGTAGCTACAACAACTCCGTCGATAGATTTGCCCAGTTCATCATACATACGTCTGTAATCGTAATACTTTTTAGCTTTTGGGTATTTCTCGAATACACGCTGACTATATTTCCAGTCCACGTCACAAAGACCAACGATATTCTCGCTTTGAAGGGCGTTCAGGTTTGAATTTCCCATACCTCCGATACCTACAGCAGCGATATTTAGTTTATCACTAGGTGCTTTGTAGCCCATGCTTTTTCCAAGTACCGATGAAGGTACTACAGTTAAGCCGGCAGCCGCAAGTGCTCCGGTTTCTAAAAATCTTCTTCTTGAAATGTTTGATGACATAAGTACTTTTTTTTAGGTTTCACTTATTGATAAATGTATATATTTTATACTATCTTATTTACAAATATTTAATCTATTTTTCAATAGTTTTCAGAGCATTAAAATAAATGTAATTCACTTATTTACCTTTATGGGACTACATTAGAAATACGCAATTTATATTTTTTCTTTTTCGCTTTTCATTAAATAGATGCGTAAAAGTAAGATAAATTAATTTGAAAACGAAATTTTAGGTGTAAAATTCACCCATTATTACTTATTTTAATATCTGAGAAACTTTTGCAACAAAAAGCCCCGGCAATACCGGAGCTTTTATGTATTATTATTAATTACAATGATTATTGATTTCCTTCATAACCCGGATTCTGAATCAGATTAGGATTAGCCGCTAACTGAGTATGAGGAATTGGGTAAAGCTCTTTGCTTGGATCGTTACTTGGTTCATGATCCCACCAGCTTTTTGTAACATAAGCACCAAATCGTATAAGATCTGTACGTCTTTTACCTTCGAAAATAAGCTCTCTTCCACGTTCTTCCAACAGCTCATCCATAGTCAATGTAGCAGTTGTATACTGCTCTGCTGGCCAATCTTCTTCGGTAAATGCACGCTTTCTTACAGCATTAACCAGATCAACAGCTTCCTGAGTTGCAACACCACCATTTTTGCGCATGATTGCTTCAGCTTTATTCAAATAGATTTCAGATAATCTGTAAATCATATAGTGGTTCTCGTGATAATTATCTTCATCGAGTCTTCCAGCTTTATATTTATTGAATCTAGCTCCACTGTTTTCTTCACCTTCTGCCATGCTGCCTTCACTTGTAAAGTCACCTTCACTCTCTCTTCTGATTGAGTTCACATATACAAGTGGCTCACCATTATACTCTTCAGTTCCGAGGATAGGTTCTCCTGAATCTATATCATACTGAGGTCCGAATAGGAACCATTCCTTTTTACGAAGGTCATTATCCTGATATGCATCAAATGCAGTAGGTATAACAACAAATGCATTCCAACCAGAGAAATCATAACCTAACGCTCTACTCATATTAGAGTATCCAAAGTAAAAGCCTCCCCAACCAAAAGAGAAACCACCCTGTTTACTGAAAGCAAATTGGAATAATGCTTCATCAGCAAATTTATTGGTATTAGAGAATGTCTCCAACAGATCATCAGCCAGCTTTGGTGTACCATTAACGCCACCTGCCTGACCGCTTATGATTTTATCACATGCAGCAATTGCTTCATCATACATTGGAGTACCAATATGATATTCTGCATTAAGGTAAAGTTCAGCCAACATTGCATAACCTGCAGTTTGTGATACCCTTCCCACCATTTCCTGTGAATAAGGAAGAAGTTTGGGCACATAAGTTTCAAGTTCCTGCTTTATGAAAGCAAATACTTCTTCTTTCGACTGTGTGGGAGGATTCTGTGGTTCACCAACAGTAGTAATGATAGGTACATTACCCCACAGTTCCATAATTTTCATATAGTGGAAAGCACGTAAAACATATAGTTCTCCCAATATAGCAGCCATTTCAGTATCAGAAATATCAATAGCATTATTGTCGATACTTTCCAGGTCCATTATCGCAGAGTTTACATATCCAAGACCTGTCCACATTAGAACCCAAGCATTACGCATACGGTTTTCATTTGCTGTCCAAGTGTGATAATGTTGTCTGAAGTGGTCACCTCCATCATATCCGTGTCTTCCTTTCTGTGGCCAGGCAACCTGATCTGAAGAAAGCTCAGCATGATAATAATAACCATTTTGTCCTGTTGGTGCTAACCATGCCTGCATATGAGTAAATGGCCTCAATGCAGCTTGTAAAACCTCTGTCCTATTATTATAGAAATTAGATTTATTCAGTTCACTGTAAATGTTCTCATCTAAGTCAGTACAGCTATTCAGTGTGAAAACCAATACCGCAGTGAGAAACAGAGCAATTCTATTCAGTATATTTTTTTTCATAGATTATTTATTTTTTTCTGTATGGTATTCATACTTATTAAAAACTAACATTTACTCCAATCGACCACGACTGTGTTCTTGGATAGTAATCTCTTTTGTCAACACCAGCTTCAAAACCTGTGTCCTGAAGTTCAGGGTCAACTCCTGAATAACCAGTTAAAGTAAGAATATTTCTACCTGTTACATAAAATCTTAGATTAGACACATAATCAGATTTCAATGGAACATTATAGCCTAAAGTAACATTATCTAGTTTAACGAAATCACCTTTTTCTAGATAGTAGTCAGAATACTGAGGATCATCGTTCAACTCATTATGCTTGGTAACAGCTGTTTTAAGCATATTATTTGGTAACCATTTTTTATTACCGAAATAAAGCTCTTTAAGATTAAGAATATCAAAGCCAAATTTACCTCTGAAAAGAAGAGTCAGGTCAAAATTCTTATATCTGAATGTATTATTAAGTGATGCTTGTACTTTTGGTACACCATTACCAATAATTTTAAGATCATCTTCCGAAATTTCAGAAGCTCTTGCAGTAGATCTATCTTTCTTATAGAACAACCACTTACCATCTTCATCAAAACCTGCAAATTCTTTACCATAGAAGTTACCTACTGCACCACCCTCTTCAAGTCTGAATGCCTCACCAAGGTTACCCGGTGAAGGTAATCCATAGAATGAAAGCCAGTTTGCTTTAAATACATCACTTGAAAGCTTTGTAAGTTCGTTTGTCTGGTAACTTGTTGCAAGATCGATATCCCAGCTGAAATCTTTATTATTGATAGCTACACCAGAAAGTTGAAGTTCAACTCCTGAGTTTCTGATTGAACCTACATTAGTATAGATGAAATCCCTTACATATGGTGGCTGTTGTGCATTGTAGTTATACAGCAAGTCTTTTGTATTTCTGTTATACAGATCCAAAGAACCGCTTATTCTTCTTTTAAATAATGCGAAATCAACACCAACATTTAGCTCCTGCTTCTGTTCCCAGCGAAGATCAGGGTTTGGGTTTCTTGCAGCACCATAAGTCTGATAGTAAACACCATTTTGTGGGTAAACACCACCTGTACTTAGAGTAACTAGCGACTGATAGTTAGGAATTCCCTGGTTACCAGTAACTCCATATCCTACTCTGAGCTTCAGTTCATCTATTGCATCAACATCATACATGAATCCTTCTTCCGAAATGGTCCATCCTGCCGATAATGCCGGGAAAGTACCCCATTTGTGGTTAGCACCAAAACGAGATGATCCTTCATGACGTACAATTGCTTGTAAATAATATTTATTATCAAATGAGTAGTTTACACGACCAAAGAATGCAACCAATGTATTGTCATTTTTGCTGCTTCCCATACCTGGACGTGGTAATCTGGTATTCTGTATTGCACTTCCGGCTCCAAGATTCCAATCCAAGAAAGCATCAGTTGTGAATCCATTATTATTAACATTAAAGCTTTCTTCAGTATTGTACTGATAGCTATAACCAACAAGTCCGGTTACAGTATGAACATCATTGAATGTTCTTCTATAATCTGTTGTTGCTTCAAATGTTTTGCTCCATGATAAATAGTTTGATTTAGAAGCATATCCCATTCCCTGGTAAGAAGAACCCGGTCTGTTATCCCAGTCTTTTGAAGAACGGTAGTATCTGTCGTTATAAGTATTGCGCAGATAAGAACCAAAACCTGATACCGACCAGTAATCAGTTAATTTAACCTGCAGGCGGACATCTGCTGATGTAGTTTGCTGATCTCTTTCTGATATCCTGTTAGCAAGACGAGAAAGAGGATTGTAGTTATTGTAAGCAGTTGTTTCATAGAAAGTTCCATCTTCATTATAAAGAGGAGCTGTAGGATTACGTTGAATAGCCTGCTCAAAATCACCTGTTCCACCACCAAGAAGGTTAGCCTTATTGAAATTGGTAGCAAGATTTAAAGACATTGTTAATCTGTCGTTAAGTCCTTTTTGATTAACATTAACACGTCCACCAAACTGTTCGCGAGAGTTTTCCTTAGCTATACCCTCCATATTACTATAAAATACAGATGCTCTATAGTTTGTATTTTCAGTTCCTCCTGAAGCAGCAAAATTGTGATATTGGCTTAGGTTGCTTTTATTAATCAATTCATCAAAAAGATCAGTATCAGCACCAAAATCCTGATTTTCATTAATTAAACCCTGTTTAATCAAATCTCTGAAACCAGCTGCATCAAAAATTTTCGGTCTCTCATTTAAAATCTCATGCTGTGCATAAGATGAATAATTGAACTGAGGTGCGCCAGCGCGACCTTTCTTAGTTGTAATTAAAATTACACCTGAGTTACCACGTGTTCCATAGATAGCTGCTGCAGAACCATCTTTCAGGATATTGAAAGACTCGATATCATCAGGTTGCAGAAGATCAAGACTACCTCCTGGAATACCATCAATAACGATTAGTGGAGTTCTTGTTCCTGACAAAGAAGCAATACCACGCAACTGAATATCCATACCTGAGTTAGGGTTACTGCCTCCAACACGTGTCATGTTTAATCCTGCTACCTTACCCTGAATAAGGTCCATAGCATTTCTTACTCCTCCCTGATTAAAATCAGCTGCAGTAATAGTCTCAATAGAAGAAGTAACTTCTCTTCTGTCCATTGTACCATAACCAACTACCACAACCTCATCCAATAGTTCAGTGTCTTCTGTTAAAGTGATGTTAATAATAGATCTGCCTCCAACCTGAACATTTTGATTCTGCATACCAACGTATGACACCTCAATAACACCATTGGACGGTACTCCGGATAAGGTATACTCCCCATCAATGTTTGTAACTGTTCCGTTAGTTGTACCCTGAACAAGGAGTGTTACTCCGATCAATGGCTCACCGTTCACATCAGAAACAACACCTCTTACGGTAACATTCTGTGCAAACAAACCTAGCGATAATACCCACACAAATGCAGATAAAATCACTCTCACATGAATAGTCTTAAGTTCTTTCATTCTTTAATTTTTAAGTTAAACGACAAAATAGTTTGAGTCACGAAAAATTCGAATTTCTCATGTATTTAATAAAAATTTTTTTGTATTATTTTCACAATATGAAGAAGTTTCACACAGTTTAGTTTACATATAGCTCCAAACGTTTATAATGGAGTAGTTTTAACACATTAAAACTGTTTATTCACTAATAGTATCAATTTTTCGCAGACAAAGATATAACAAAATTAATATAAAGCAAACTTTATTAAGTAAAAAGGAGCCAAAGAACCGACACTTTAACATTTAATGCTATTAATCTATTGTGATCTAATAAATTAATATTATTTAAAATCACACCCCTATATTATTTATGTAAATAATATGATAATAAATACTTGTTTATTTTTATATTATGTGTAACTTTATCACACACAAATAAGATATAATAAAGCACAATAATGAATCAAAACAGTTTTTTAGGTATAATAGAACAGAGTATTAGAAATAACTGGGATCTGCCTGCTATGACAGACTACGAGGGAAAGACTTTATATTACAGAGATTTCGCTCGTGAAATTGATAAACTTCATGACATTTTTAAAGTAGCCGGTGTACAACGGGGAGATAAAATCTCACTTTGCGGAAGGAACAGCTCTAACTGGGCTATAGTCTTTTTCGCAACACTGTCATATGGTGCTGTATCTGTAAATATCTTAAATGAATTTGATAAAAGCAGTGTACAGTTTATTGTGGATCACTCCGATTCTAATCTATTTTTTGTAGATGAAAGTATCTGGAGTGGAATTGATGAAACCAAAATTCCTAAAGCAGAAACTGTTTTCTCTTTGGATAATTTCTCATTACTGAAGTCTGTTTCAGATGACTTGAAACAATTTATTTCTAATGCTTCTGACTATTTTACTGAAAAATATAGTAAAGGCTTTTTTGTAAATGATATAAATTTCAGAACAGACAAGCCTGAAGAGCTGGCATTAATCAACTACACCTCAGGCACCACCAGTAGTCCAAAGGGTGTAATGCTTCCCTATAGAAGTCTATGGTCAAATACCAAGTTTGCAATGGAAAATGTGAATTTCCTTCTGCCCGGGGATAATGTAGTATGTATGCTGCCAATGGCACACACTTATGGTCTTGCATTCGAGATTCTGAATTCCATAGCAATAGGCTGTCATATCCATTTTCTTGGAAAAACACCTTCTCCAAAGATTCTTAAGGATGCATTTACAAAAACAAAACCCAAGCTGATTCTTGCAGTACCACTTATTATTGAAAAAGTTGTCACTAAGGTAGTATTCCCAAAACTGAAAAAAGGTTCAGCTGCTACTCTTAAGAAAATACCATTACTGAATGTTCTTGTATTTTCTAAAATACGTAAGGGGATGATTGAGTTTTTCGGAGACAATCTGGATGAAGTTGTTATTGGTGGAGCTGCTTTAAACAAAGATGTTGAAAATTTCCTGAAGAAGATAAAATTTCCTTTTACAGTGGGATATGGTATGACTGAATGCGGACCTCTCATTTCTTATGCTTACTGGAAAGAGTATAAGAAACGTTCTTCAGGTAAGGTTGTAGACAGAATGCAGGTTAAAATTGATTCAAGTGATCCTGAAAATGTTGTTGGTGAAATACTGACCAAGGGAAGTAATGTTATGCTTGGTTACTATAAGAATGAGGAAGCAACTAAAGAGACATTTACTGCTGATGGATGGCTAAAGACGGGCGATCTTGGTACTATGGATAAAGACAATTTCATCTTTATCAAAGGCCGAAACAAAAATATGCTTTTAGGTCCTTCAGGTCAGAATATCTATCCAGAAGAGATTGAAGAGAAGCTTAATAGCTCAGATTACATTAGCGAGGTCCTTGCAATTGAAGAGAATCATAAGATTGTAGCACTAATAGTACCTGATAAAGATGTGCTTGAGTCAGAAGGTGTAAAAGAAGAGCAGTGGAACTCTTTCTTCTCTAAAATAATTGATGATGTGAATTCCTCACTTCCTAATTATAGTCAGATTTCATCTTTCCGCATTCAGGAAGAAGAGTTTGATAAAACACCTAAAAGAAGTATTAAGCGATTTAAATATCAGAAGTAACGTATTAAAAAGTAAAATGATTGTTTTTTCGAAGTTTTACATTATTCAATTAAAGAATTTGTACTACATGAAAAAACAATCATTTTTTATTTTATATTAAAAATATCCCGTTTAATATTCGTCCCAGCTTTTAATCTGAACATCATCGAGATCCATTGTGCAAAATGCAGTAATAAATGCACTTGCCAATCTTGCATTTGTAATCAACGGAATATTGTAATCTATTGCACCGCGACGAATTATATAGCCGTTGGTTAACTCTCTGCGAGTAACATCTTTTGGAATATTTATAATGAGATCGAATTTCTTATCAGCTATCATTTTCTGAATATTGTTCTCTCCATCTTCATCAGGCCAGTTTACTTCGATAGCGTTTATGCCGTTATCAACGAGAAACTTCTGGGTACCGTGACTAGCATATAATTCATAATTCCTTTCTGCCAGTAGTTTACAAGCATCAAGCAGATCAACTTTTGATTTCATCTCTCCTGAAGAGATCAGAATTGCTTTTTCAGGAACTTTATATCCTACAGAAAGCATCGATTTTAGTATTGCTTCTGAAAAATCATCACCAATACAGCCAACCTCACCAGTTGATGCCATATCAACACCCAATACCGGGTCGGCATTCTGTAGTCTTGAAAATGAGAATTGCGATGCTTTAACACCAATATATTCAAGATCGAAGACTGAACTGTCCGGTTTTGTATAAGGTGCATCCAGCATTATTTTTGTCGCCGTTTCAATAAAATTCTGCTTTAATACCTTTGAGACAAAGGGGAAGGAGCGACTTGCCCTCAGGTTACACTCTATAACTTTGATCTCGTTGTTTTTAGCTAGATATTGAATGTTGAAGGGACCGCTTATATTAAGCTCTTTAGCAATCTGTTTTGAGATCTTCTTTACACGACGCATGGTCTCAAAATAGATCTTTTGAGCAGGAAATACCAGTGTTGCATCACCTGAATGAACACCAGCAAATTCTACATGTTCAGATATTGCATACTCAACAACTTCTCCATTCTTCGCAACTGCATCAAACTCGATCTCTTTTGCGTTCTGCATAAAGCTTGACACTACAACCGGATGTTCTTTAGAGACGCTCACAGCCATTTCCAGGAATGTACTCATCTGATCTCTGTCATAACAAACATTCATAGCAGCACCTGAGAGTACATATGATGGTCTGATAAGTAAAGGAAAACCAACCTCATCAATAAAAGCATCAATCTCTTCTTTACTACTAGCCTCTTTCCATCTTGGCTGATCAATGCCAAGCTCATCCAGCATGCCGGAAAATTTATGCCTGTTTTCTGCCCTGTCAATATCTGTAGGCTGAGTTCCGAGAATAGGAACATTTTGGCGGTAAAGCTTCATTGCCAGATTATTAGGAATCTGTCCTCCAACTGAAAGTATAACCCCCTTAGGAATCTCCACATCAATAACATCAAGCACTCTCTCGAAAGTAAGCTCATCAAAATAGAGTCTGTCACACATATCATAATCGGTAGAAACAGTCTCAGGATTATAATTTATCATTACTGAGTCATACCCAAGCTCACGAGCAGTTTGCACTGCGTTTACAGAACACCAGTCGAACTCTACAGATGATCCTATCCTGTATGCTCCTGAACCTAATACTATTACTGACTCCTTACACTCCTCTTTGTATGGAATATGTGGTTTAACTTCTCCATAGGTGAAATATAGATAGTTTGTTTTATCAGGATGGTCAGATGCCACAGTATAAATTCTGCGAATTACAGGAGTGATATTCAAACTTTTCCTGTGATTGCGGACTCGTATCTGCTCATTCTCCATATTACCATCAGGTTCCTCAATTAACCTTGCAATCTGGAAGTCAGAGAATCCAAGTCTTTTTGCTTCACGAAGTACATCTTCAGGAAGCTCCTCTATCTTGTTGTATGAAGATAAAACTTTGGAGTATTTATGAATATTTTCAAGCTTTTCCAGAAACCAGGGATCAATTTTGGTAAGCTCTTCAATTTGTTCAACACTATAACCTTTTTCAAAAGCATCAGCAATTGCAAAAATACGCAGATCGGTAGGTTTGGAAAGGGACTCTTCAATATTGTCGAAAGTGATCTCTCTGTTGCCAACAAAGCCGTGCATCCCCTGCCCGATCATTCGCAAACCTTTCTGTATGATCTCTTCAAATGACTGACCAATTGACATTACCTCACCTACTGACTTCATTGAAGATCCAATCTCGTGACTTACACCGTAGAATTTGTTTAGATCCCAGCGAGGAATCTTCACAATCATATAATCTACCTTAGGTGCTGTGTAAGCTGAGTTGGGTGTACCCATTTCACCAATCTGATCTAAAGAATAACCTAAGGCAAGTTTTGTAGCTACAAATGCAAGAGGATAACCTGAAGCTTTTGATGCAAGTGCAGATGAACGACTCAATCGTGCATTGATCTCGATAATCCTGTAATCATTTGTCTCAGCATTAAATGCATACTGTATATTACATTCACCTACTATACCAATGTGGCGAACAACTCTCCTGGCTACATCTTCCAATAGTTCAATCTGATCCTTACGAAGTGTGATAATAGGTGCAACAACAATACTCTCACCTGTATGAATACCCAGTGGATCAAAGTTTTCCATAGGTACTACAGTAAAGCAGTGGTCGTTTTTATCCCTAATCACCTCAAATTCAATTTCCTTCCAACCTTTGAGACTCTCCTCTACCAGTACCTGATTAGAGAATGAGAGTGCACTTTTACACAACTCAACAAACTCTTTCTTATTTGCACAGATACCTGAACCCTGTCCTCCTAATGCATATGCTGAACGGAGCATAATAGGAAAACCAATTTCATTAGCAGCTTCAAGAGCTTCATCGAGCGACTCAACAGCTCTTGATTTTGGCGTTTTTGCCTCAATCTCATCAAGTTTCTTCACGAACAGATCACGGTCCTCCGTAATCATAATCGCTTCAACGGAAGTTCCCAGTACCTTCACATCATACTTTGCAAGTATACCACTCTGGTAAAGCTCAGTTCCACAGTTTAATGCTGTCTGTCCCCCAAATGCCAGAAGTATTCCGTCAGGCTTCTCTTTTTGTATAACCTTCTCAACGAAATAGGGAGTTATAGGCAGGAAATAAACCTTATCGGCTACACCCTCTGATGTTTGTATAGTAGCAATATTAGGGTTTATTAATACTGTTTCAATACCCTCTTCACGCATAGCTTTAAGAGCTTGCGAACCTGAATAGTCAAATTCACCCGCTTGTCCGATTTTAAGGGCTCCGGAACCCAGTAGAATTACTTTCTTAATAGATTGATCCATTTATATTATATTTTCTGAAATATTAGTCTGCTTAATTAATCATAACTTAATTAACAGCCTGATTTTAATTATACTCTCCCCAATGTTTAATTTTAATATTATCCTGCGAGATTCTGCAGAAAGCTTTAATAAAAGCACCTGCAAGTCTTGCATTTGTAATCAGAGGAATATTATAATCAATTGCTCCTCGCCTGATTCTGTAACCATTTGTAAGCTCTCTTTCAGTCAGGTTTTTTGGAATATTTATAATCAAGTCGAATTTTTTATCGGCTATCATATCATTTACTTTCAGTTCTGCATTTTCATCATCAGGCCAGGCAACAAAGGTACTCTCTACCCCATTCTCTTCCAAAAACTTTTGAGTACCACCGGTTGCAAATAGATTATAACCATTTTTCCTGAGCAGGCGGCATGCATCAAGCAGTGCTACTTTTGACTTTGTACCTCCCGAGGATATCATAATATTCTTTTCAGGAATCCTGTAACCAACGGCCAGCATCGAAGTGAGCAAAGCATCATCAAAATTACTGCCAATAGCTCCCACTTCGCCTGTAGATGCCATATCAACACCAAGTACAGGATCGGCTTTCTGCAGTCGTGTGAATGAAAACTGAGGTGCTTTAATACCTACATAATCAAGATCGAAAGCCGATTTTTCAGGTCTCTCCACCATTATATCAAGCATCACTTTAGTTGCTAACTCAATAAAGTTTATTTTCAAAACCTTAGATACAAATGGGAAAGATCTTGATGCTCTCAGGTTACACTCGATAACTTTTATATCATTATCCTTAGCTAGGAATTGGATATTGAATGGTCCTGATATATTTAACTCTTTTGCGATTTTACGAGTTATCTGTTTTATTCGTCTTACTGTCTGCACATAAATCTTCTGAGCAGGGAACAAAATGGTAGCGTCACCCGAGTGAACACCGGCAAATTCTATATGTTCTGAAATCGCGTATGCTACCAGTTCACCATTCTGTGCTACAGCATCCATCTCAATCTCTTTAGAATCTTCAATAAATTCTGATACCACCACAGGATATTTGCTTGAAACTTCAGTAGCCAGGGTTAGGAATCTTTCCAACTCTGTTTTATTGGAACAGACATTCATTGCGGCACCTGATAAAACATATGATGGTCTCACCAGCAATGGGAATCCAACTTCATCAACAAACTGATGAATCTCATCAAGTGTAGTAAGCTCCTTCCATCTGGGCTGATCAATCTCAAGTCTGTCGAGCATAGAGGAGAACTTATGACGATCCTCTGCGTTATCTATACTTTTTGCAGATGTCCCCAATATATTGACACCGGAATTATCCAGTCTGACCGCCAGATTATTAGGAATCTGTCCTCCTACAGATACAATTACTCCATATGGATTCTCAAGCTCTATTATATCCATAACCCTCTCATATGAAAGTTCATCAAAATAGAGTCTGTCACACACATCATAATCAGTTGATACCGTCTCAGGATTATAGTTGATCATTACAGAGCGGTAACCCTCTTTACGTACGGTATTCAGTGCGTTAACCGAACACCAGTCGAATTCTACCGACGACCCTATTCTGTAAGCACCGGAACCCAGTACAATCACCGAGCGGTGGTCACCCAAGTACTTAACATCACTCTCTGCTCCATTATATGTCAGATATAAGTAGTTTGTCTGTGCAGGAAACTCTGCAGCTAAAGTATCTATTTGCTTAACGAATGGAACTATTCCAAGTTTCTTCCTGTATGCTCTTATATTGAGAGGACCATTTTCACTGATATTTTCTTTATAAAGAGCTTTAGCTATCTGATAATCTGAAAAACCTTGCTGTTTTGAAAGTCTCAGTAATTCGATAAACTTGTTAAGCTGATTATTTTGATTCTCATTATATTCATGAAGTTTACTATTTCCATTTCCAATAACTTCATTAATATCTGCATTCAGATCTATTCTTTCAGAATCCAGTTGTTCAAGCTGTTCGGCAGTGTCAACAATCTTGCGTAATTTATTCAGGAACCATCTGTCAATTTTGGTCAGATCATGTATCTGATCAACTGTATATCCCTTTCGGAAAGCTTTACTGATAACAAATATACGCTGATCTGTAGGCTCCCTTAAAGCCTTATCTATATCCGGAATTACCAGTTCTTTATTTTCCACAAAGCCATGCATGCCCAGACCAATCATTCTGAGTCCTTTCTGAATTGCTTCTTCAAAAGTGCGGCCAATTGACATAATCTCGCCAACCGATTTCATACTGGAACCGATCTCTTTTGAAACACCGCTGAATTTACCTAAATCCCAACGTGGTATTTTTACAACTATATAATCCAGTGCCGGTTCAAAGAAGGCACTTGTGGTTTTAGTAACCGAGTTTTTAAGATCGAAGAGTCCATAACCGAGTCCCAGTTTCGCAGCAACAAATGCCAGCGGATAACCAGTGGCCTTGGAAGCAAGAGCAGATGAACGGCTCAGTCGCGCATTTACCTCAATAACTCTGTAATCTTCTGATTCAGGGTCGAGGGCGTACTGAACATTACACTCTCCAACAATTCCGATATGTCTCACAATTTTAATTGCCAACTCACGAAGTTTATGATACTCGGAGTTGGTAAGGGTTTGTGAAGGAGCAACTACTATACTTTCTCCAGTATGTATGCCTAATGGATCAAAATTCTCCATATTGCACACTGTGATACAGTTGTCGAATCTATCTCGTACAACCTCATATTCAATCTCTTTCCATCCTTTTAAAGATTTCTCTATAAGTAGTTGGTCAGAATAATTTAATGCTTTTACTGACAGCTCTTTCAGCTCTTTTTCATTATTGCAAAAACCTGAGCCCAATCCACCAAGTGCATAAGCAGCCCTCACAATTACAGGATATCCGAGCTTTTCCGCTGCTTCAAGTGCTTCATTAGTAGTAGAAACAGCGTAACTCTTGATTGTCTTAACATCAATCTGATTGAGCTTCTTTACAAACAGATCGCGGTCCTCAGTATCCATAATTGCCTGCACGGGAGTACCCAGCACCTTTACACTATATTTTTCAAAGATACCCGACTTATACAGCTCTACTCCGCAGTTAAGTGCAGTCTGACCACCAAATGCCAAAAGAATTCCATCTGGATTTTCTCTTTCAATTACCTTCTCCACAAAATAGGGAGTTACAGGTAAGAAATATATTTTATCGGCCACACCTTCAGATGTTTGTACCGTTGCAATATTTGGATTGATAAGGATAGTTTCAACTCCCTCTTCACTTAGTGCTTTAAGTGCCTGAGAGCCTGAATAGTCAAACTCTCCCGCTTCACCTATCTTCAGGGCTCCAGAACCCAGCACCAATACTTTTTTTATATTATCTAAAATCTGATTTGTCATAAATCACAATAATTTTACAAACTCGTCAAAGAAATAGCGTGTATCATTTGGACCTCCATTTGCTTCCGGATGAAATTGTACTGAGTAAAATGGTTTTGATTTGTGCCTGATACCCTCATTGGTTCCATCATTCAGGTTAACATACCATGGTTCCCACTCTTTGCCTAAACCCTTATCATCTACTGCATACCCATGATTTTGGGATGTAATGAAACATTGATTACTCCCTACTCTTCTAACCGGTTGGTTATGGCTTCTGTGTCCATATTTAAGCTTATATATTTTTGCTCCGGCTGCTTTAGAAATCAACTGATTTCCCATGCAAATTCCGAATATTGGTTTATCACTATTCATCGCTTTGCGGATATTTTCAACTGTTGCTATACAGTGGTCAGGGTTGCCGGGACCGTTTGAAATCACTACACCATCAAAATCTATTGTATTGAAGTCATAATCCCAGGGCACACGTATCACTTTTACTCCCTGCTTAATAAGTTCTCTCAGAATATTTAGTTTGACGCCGCAGTCTACAAGTACTACCTTTTTTACTCCATCCCCATACTCAATTACCTCTTTACAGCTTACTTCTGCAACCAGATTTGTAAAATCAGGATTGTAAAAACCATCTTTACTTATGTTGACTTCTGCCTTGCTTGCATCTTTTGTTTTTTCTGAAACATGACTCTCATCAAAAACAATCTTTCCCAATAGTGAGCCTTCTTCACGAAGTATTTTAGTGAGTTTACGGGTATCTACATCGCAAATACCCGGGATATTCTCATTCTTAAGCCATTCTCCAAGGCTTTCAATTCCGTTCCAGTGAGAGTATTCAGAAGTATAATCCTGTATTATCAACCCTGAAGCATGAATATGTACAGATTCAAAAAAATCGGAAATTCCGTCTGTTTCGCCTTTGGCTGGAACTCCGTAATTTCCGATTATTGGATAAGTTAGTGATAATATTTGTCCTTTGTAGGAGGGGTCTGTCAAGCTTTCGGGATAACCTACCATTGAAGTACTGAAAACAACCTCTCCCGATGTCGGCTTTTCAGCCCCAAACGATTTTCCTTGAAAGACCATCCCGTTTTCAAGGATCAATCGCACCGGTGTTAATTTGTGCATAGTGCGAGTATTAATTTTGTTTGATATATACTATGTGATATTAGGGTACAAAGATAGAAAAAATATTTTGAAGTAATAGATAGTAATTGAAATGTAATAGCATTTAGAAGTTCTAAATTTTATTTATGCAAAAGATGATAAATTATAAAAAAGATCTTTTTTCCTGCTATGAAAACAATTATTTATTTTAATCATTATATTTGTAAAAAGCTTTTATATAAAACATTTCAATATTTGACAGTTATATAAACTTTTTCAGTATGATTTAAAATCATATATTTATAATCAAAAACCTAAAAAACAGGATTATGAAAAACTGGATTGTAGAATCTATAATTTTAGCGATCGCACTATTGGCGTTTGGAATTTTATTAAACAGAGGTATTAACAACTTTACAGATCGCGACCGCGTTGTAACTGTAAAAGGACTTGCAGAGATGGAGGTGCCGGCAGATAAAGTTATCTGGCCTTTGATGTATAAAGATCTGGGAAATGATCTGACAACTCTTTATACAAATATTCAAAGTAAAAATAGAACTATTGTTGATTTCCTGAGGTCGAACGGTATTACAGATGATGAGATAAGCATAGCTCCACCTGAAATAATTGATATGGAGGCTGAACGTTACCTTAACCAGGCAATTCAGTACAGGTATAATGCAACCTCTGTGATAACTGTTACTTCTAATAATGTGGATCAGATTCGCAAACTAATTTCGGAGCAGACAGAATTGCTTAAACAGGGGGTTGCAATAACAGGTGGTGATTATAGATATAATACATTATATGAATTCACAGGCTTGAATAGTATCAAGCCCGCTATGATTGAAGAGGCAACTAAAAACGCGAGGGAGGCTGCAGAGAAATTTGCTCTTGACTCCGGAAGTAAGCTGGGTAAAATAAGAAATGCATCTCAGGGGCAGTTTACCATTACAGACCGAGATGCAAATACTCCATATATTAAAAACGTGAGAGTTGTGACTACTGTAAATTATTATTTAAAAAATTAATTATTTATCATAGCGAGAATCGATTTCCCTCTTCTATAAATTTTTCGTATCTCTCTTTATTGAAGGTGTAGTAATATGCCCCCCTCCTGGAGTTTACTTTATCTTTCTCGTCAAGTTTGTCGAGAAGATTCATGTTGCTTAGCTTTTTCCTGAAATTGCGTTTGTCTAATTGCATTTGATAAATGGCTTCATATAGATCCTGTAGTTCAGTAAGCGTGAATTTTTCATCGAAAAATTTAAATACAATCGGCTGATTTGAGGCTTTATATTGCAAAAGCTTTATAGCGTCTTCTACCATTTTGTTATGATCAAAAACAAGCTTTGGCAATTTACTTACACTTAGCCATTTTGCATCATACTTTTTTGCAAGTGATGTATTGAAATTTTCGGAATTGACTAAAGCGTAGTAAGCAACAGAGACTACTCTACCACCTGAATCACGGTCTACATCACCATACGCACCAACCTGTTCCATATATATATCTTTGTGGCTTGTATAACGAAATAGTATTTTTTCAGCAGCTTGATCAAGACTTTCCCCATTTTCCATAAACCCACCCATCAGTGACCATTCGTTTTTCAAGGGTTCTACAGGTCTGCGGGTTAATAATACATTAAGTTCTTTATCTTGAAATCCAAAAATAATACAATCAACTGCAATGAGGAATTTATCATTGTTTTCGTAGTATGTTTGTAACATAGTAGGTAAGGTAAAAAAATTATGTTTAAAAAAAAGTTGGAAGCCGGAACAAATAGTAGCTCCAGGCTTCCAACTAAATTTTAGTTGATAAAATTATAGTTTGCGTGCACCGTCGCTGATAACAACGTCATACACTTTTGGTTCATGACCATACTTTTCTTTAAATTGTTTTTTTGCATCTGCAATAAATGAGTCGTACAACTCATCTTTTACAAGGTTAATTGTGCAACCGCCGAAGCCGCCACCCATTACTCTTGAACCGGTAACGCCATGCTCTTTGGCAATATCGTTAAGGAAATCGAGCTCTTCGCAGCTAACATCATAGAGTTTACTCATACCGTGATGGGTTTCATACATCTTTTGACCAACGGTTTCATAATCTCCCTGCTGAAGTGCATTACTTACATCAATCACACGTTGAGTTTCCTCTATTACATATTTAGAACGCATGTAATCTTCTTCCGAGATTTGATCTTTAACTTCATTAAGCATGTCCATTGATGCATCACGAAGGAATTTAACTTCCGGATGAAGTTTGCTTATAGTTGCAGCTGTATTTTCGCATGATGCACGACGTGCATTGTATGCTGAAGATGCTAGCTCATGCTTAACAAGTGTATCTAACAGAACTAGTTTATAGCCTTTCGGATTAAAAGGGAAATATTCATATTCCATTGATTTGGTGTCTAAACGAATAAGATGACCCTCTTTTCCAAAGATTGAAGCAAACTGATCCATAATACCGCACTTTACACCAACATAATTGTGTTCGGTGCTTTGACCAATGCGTGCAAGCTCAAATTTATCAATTCCCAGGTTCAGTAAATCGTTAAGAGCGAATGCGTATGTACTCTCCAGTGCTGCTGATGAAGACATACCTGCTCCAAGTGGAACATCACCTGCAAAAACAGTATCAAATGCTTTTACTGTGCCTCCTCTTTTTATTATCTCACGGCATACACCAAAAAGATACTTTGCCCAGCCTTCATTTGGAGCATCCTCCTCAATAAGACCAAATTCTGAGCTTTCGTCCAAATCAATTGCGTAAGCTCTTATTTTATCTGTACCATTGAATCTGATGGCAGCTATCATACCTTTGTCGATAGCTCCCGGAAATACAAAACTTCCGTTATAATCGGTATGTTCCCCAATTAAGTTTACACGTCCGGGGGACGTGTAAACTTCAGGGTTTTCATTATTGAATTTCTCTTTGAATATCTTAATTACTTGTTCTTTTGTCATATTTAATTTTTAAAGTTTAGGAAAAGGATCTAATCCTTATTCTGTTGCTCTTTTGTTTACTTTAGATCCTATTAGGCCGTAGAATAACAGATAAGCCAGTGCAGCAATAATTAACCAGTAACTAGAAATGTATCCTACAGCATCTGCAATGCCACCCTGGATTGCAGGAAGAATACCACCACCGCAAACCATAGTCATGAAAATACCTGCAGCTGCCGGTGTATATTTACCCAATCCTTCAACTGCAAGATTGAATATACTTCCCCACATAATTGAAGTACAAAGACCAACCAATACAAAGAACAGTGCATTGATAGGCACTTCGGCCAAACCAAATGAAAGAGCACCTTCAGCAGATCTTTGTAATACAGGAAGTTCAACAAGGTTGGTTGTTGGTGAGAAGATAGCAGCCAGAACCAGTACCAATCCCACTATTGAGAGAGAGCTGAGCATAGTCTTGCTTGACACCTTGCTTCCTAGTGATGCTCCAACCAAACGGCCGATTAACATAAGGAACCAGTATGTACCTGTAACAAATCCTCCGATAGTGGCACCTACAGATGGCATCTCTTCAAGCCAGTACAACATGATGTAAGGGTTACCAACCTCAATACCAACATAGATGAATATGGCTATTGCACCTAATACGAAATGTTTGAATTTAAGGGCACCTGACATCAGACTTCCCATTGATTCCTTTGATTCGGTAATGTGTGGTTCAGGAATATTTACTGACCATAATACAAAGAATACAACTGCAAATACGCCCATTGCAATATACATAACAGGGAATACATCGCTGATTCTTGCACTTACAGCATCACCAATAAGGATACCTACGAAAGCAGGTGTGAAAGTAGCCATCAATGAGTTGAAAGATCCACCAATTTGAATCAGCTGATTTCCTTTGTTACCACCACCACCTAATGTATTCAACATTGGGTTTACTACGATGTTTAATAAACACATAGAAAAACCTGCAATAAATGCACCAAGCAAATAAATAGTAAAGGCTAAAGATTCAGGTGAATGTCCTGATAGGAATTGCACTAATACTCCTATGAAACCTACAGCAACTGCAATAAGGGCAGTTTTCTTATAACCTACACGTTGCAATAGAATACCACCCGGTATACCCATTACTGCATAAGCAATGAAATTGGCAAGGTTTCCTAATAGTCCAAGGAAATTTGATACAGCAAACTGTTGTTTTAATACTAATCCCATTGGTGCGGCCAGATTGGTCACAAATGCGATCATTCCGAAAAGTGCGATCATCATAATAATTGGCACTATCCGATTCTTGTTTTGAGTAGTAGTGTTCATACTTTTAATTTAATTAATGATTTTATATTACTTTTTGACTAAATTTACACTTTTACAATTGCCTGTTTTATAGGTTCTTATTATCTTATTTTAAAGCATTACTCTACAGAAAATCTAAAATCTGTTCTTGAGCTAAACGTTTCCCCCGGCTCTAATATAACCGATGGATAATCAGGTTTATTTATGCTGTCGGGAAAATGTTGCGTTTCAAAACAGACAGATGATCTCTCAGGGTAATTATGACCATTCTTGCCAATGAAGTTTCCTGTAAGCCAGTTAGCAGTATATAGCTGAAGTCCCGGTTCCGTAGTATATATATCCATTCTGATACCGGTCTTGGGAGATTTGCAATAACCTGCAAAAGAAAACTCTTCTGAGCTATTCTTATTTAATACAAATGTGTGATCATATCCTTTACCAAATCTCAGTTGCTCGAAATCATCATTTATTCTTTTACCTATTTCAACCGGAGTTGTAAAATCCATTGGAGTATCCTTTACAGGTTCAGGATCTCCATAAGGAATTGCAGTGTTATCTGTAGGGAGATATTTATCTGCATTCAGCATAAGAATATGATCTCCAACATGAGGATCACCTTCGCCGGAAAGATTGAAATATGAATGATTCGTGAGATTGAGTATTGTGGTTTTATCTGTTTCAGCTTTATAATCAATTCTGAGTGTGTTATCTTCTGTTATAGTATATGTAACCCATACAGAAAGATTACCTGGGAATCCCTCTTCTCCATCAACAGAGAGATAATATAATTCAATGCTGTTTTCTGTGAGTTTTGTTACCTCCCATACAACTGAATTAAATCCTTTAATACCACCATGTAGGGAATTGGGACCGTTATTGACTGTAAGCTTATACTCTTTGCCATTCAGATAAAAAAGGCCGTTGGCAATTCGATTTGCTGTTCGGCCACATATTGCTCCAAAATAGGGTTCTTCTGAATCGAGATAGTCATTGATATTGGGATGTCCTAAAACAATATCCTGAAAAAAATCATCTTTATCCGGTACCATCAGTGATACTATTTTAGCGCCATAATTTGTAATCGTTACTTCACTTCCAACTTTGTTTGTTAGAATGTATAATCCGGTTTGCTTGCCATCTACGATTTTTTCAAAAGCTTCACCAAGCAAACCGGACTTGCTATACATTTTGTTCATGTTATTTTCTTGGTTTTTAAATTAAGATAAGGATGAAGATTGATTTTTTAAATTGGTGTAAAATTAACACAGTTAGTATTAACTACCTAACATTTTTTTGTGTTATAAAACATAATATAGCGATTTTAACAAATCATATTACTACACCTTTCACATCCATCTTCCTCGTTATCAAAACTTTATCAATTTTATTACCATCAACATCCATAATCTCGAAAATAAGATTGTTATACTCAAACTTATCACCGACACCTGGAATCTTATTAATACAGGTAAAAACGAAACCTGCAACAGTAGAATAATCAATTTTATCGAAGTCGACTATGAAGTCTTCGTCAAATTGAGTTAATATTTCAATTGGTGCCTCTCCGCTTACCAACGCAGAATTATCTTCCCTAATAAATATAAGTGGTTCAGTTGATTCTACATCCGTTTCCTCAGGAACATTACCTACAAGATTTTCAAAAATATCATGAATTGTAATAATACCATCGAGGCTGCCATACTCATCTACAACAACTGCAACGAACTTATAACTGTTCTTGAAGTTCTCAAGCACTTTCTGGGCTCGTACGGTATTTGGAACTATAATTGGCTCCATTATCAGCTCTTCAATTGTGAAATCTTCCTTGCTGTTAAGTCGCATAAGAAAATCACGCATTGATATGATCCCTACAAAATCATCTATTTTTTTTCTGCATGCAAGTATCTTACTATGCTTTGTCTGTAGTAATTGTTCAATTACCTCTTCCTTGCTTTTACTTATATCCACCCATTCTACATCTGTTCTGTGGGTCATTAGATGTCTTGCACGTTTATCTGAAAAATAGAACACCTGTTCGTGGATGATATTTTCCTGAACATCAATTATACCTTCATGAGAAGCAGTTTTTAGCATAGCACGCAATTCCATTTCTGAAATTACATCTTCCTTTGGTTTCAATCCGATTAACCTGTTGATAAAACCGGTAGAAAAAGAGAGAAGCTTGACAAAGGGATAAAAAATAATACTTACTGCATAAATAGTTGGAGCTACTGCCACTGCCATTTTTTCTGAATAATTCAGAGCTATTGTTTTGGGCACCAGCTCGCCTATTACAATGGAGATATAAGTGATCAGAAATACAACGGTCACCATTGATATCCCTTCTGCAAAAGGAGCAGTGAATGCGAATTGATCGAAAAAGGGCACCAGTTTGCCTGCGAAGGCCTGACCTCCGTAAGCACCATTTATAATACCTATTAAAGTAATTCCTACTTGTACTGAGGATAAAAAATTATCAGGGTCGGACTGAAGCTTCAGCGCACGAGAAGCTCCGTTTGAACCATTCTTATATGCTGATTCCAGTTTGTTTTTCCTCGCTGAGACTATTGCTATCTCGGAAAGGGCAAAAAAACCATTTAGCAGAATCAGCAAAAGAATGATGATAATATCTATCCACATAATATAATGATAGAAAAATTACTTGAATTTATTACCACAATGGCGTTGGATAAGTACCATTATCTGATAGTTCTTTCAATTTGGCTACAACATCTGGTCTGTCTTCAGCATATGTTACTCCAAACCATTTTGAAGGTGTATCCAAGACCCTAACTTTAGCTGTTTTATTAACTATCAAATGGTTTACTAATAAAGGAATAAAAAATTCTGCTTTGATATTATCCTGATTATCTTCCAAAAATTTTACAAAATAATCATCTGAATATTTAAAGTAATCGGGAGTAAAACCCCACATATTCATTGATACTGGTGTATTATCTTCTACAGCAATCCACTGGTCATTCTCATCCTTAAAGCAAACTTCACCATTAATTCGCTTAACCTGGGTGCGTTCTACAACACCAGTAAGATAACCGTTTTCATCTGTCTCACATACACCACGTGCAACTGTACCACTTTCAGAAAGTGTGTTTCCTATGCGGTATCCTATCATACAGTAGTTGTTTTCGCTATTATTAAGTTCAGAAAGTGTATCGGCCAAAATCTTAAAGCTTTCGCGACCATAGAAATCATCTGCATTGATCACTGCAAAAGGCTCATTGATAACATCTTTTCCCATCATTACAGCATGGTTTGTGCCCCATGGCTTTACTCTTTCAGGGTTAGGTTTGAAGCCTTCAGGTAATTTATCAAACTCCTGGAATACCAGTTCAACAGGAATTTTCTTCTCATACTTCTTAACTATTTTGTCTCTGAAGTCCTGTTCAAAAGATTTACGAATTACAAATACCAATTTGCCAAATCCGGCATTTACAGCATCAAATATTGAATAGTCCATTATGGTTTCCCCATTAGGTCCTACTCCATCTAATTGCTTTAGACCGCCATAACGGCTTCCCATTCCTGCTGCTAATACAAAAAGTGTAGGTTTCATTTATTATCTTTTTAATTTAATCTCTTATGCAAATGTAATGTTTTTATATAAAAAGCGGAAACAAAAAAAGATTATTGATTATATCGCTTCAATTCAGGCTACATTTTGGTAGTAGTAATTTTGTTAAATTTTTACATTTCGCTGATTAGTTAAAACAATTTTTAAAGCTATGCGTTAAGTAGTGAAAGTAAGGTGATTGTGTAAACTATCCGAAACATGTTCTAGAGATTAATACACTTAATTATAGGTACTTTTACATTTAAATTAATTAAAATAATAAATCATGGAAACAAATGTATCAAATGATGTACAGGGCAAAAACATTGCCATTATTTCTTATCTCACCGTTATCGGGTTAGTACTCGCTTTTGTTATGAACAACGAGAAAAAAGAACCGTTTGCAAGTTTTCATATCAGGCAATCTTTAGGTCTTGTTATAACAAGTATAGCTTTAGCTATTATAAATGTAATTCCTGTACTTGGATGGATAGTAAGTATTATTGGCTACTTAGTTCTTTTATACATGTGGATAGTTGGATTACTTAACGCTGTAAACGGCAAAGAAAAAGTTGTCCCTATTCTTGGTAATAAATATACAGAGTGGTTTAAAACTATTTGAAGTTTAGACCAATGTTTATATATTCATATCTAAAGATTTACAAATAATGAAAAAAGTAAATTTATTTATCCTGTTTATAATTATTTTCGGATTTGGATTTACTGATAGTGCAAATGCTCAGTTTCTAAACAGACTAAAAAATAAAGTGCTTGAAAAAACAGAGGAGGTTATAATAGACAAAGCAGCGGACAAAGCCGCGGAGAAGACTTCTAATGCAATGGAAAAGATACTTAATCCAAATCTTGAAGGTCTGTTTAACTTTGGTGGAAAATCTGTAGATCTCGCTGATCTGCCTGAAGTTTACCGTTTTGATTATGACTATACTGTAAAGATGACTACAGAAGGTGGAGAGACAAATATGAACTACCTATTCAGTAAAAATGATTCTTATATAGGTATAAAAACAGAGATTTCTCCTGATATGATTATGATTTTAGATAATTCAAAGAATGTCTTCATAATTAAATCAAACGAAACTGTAATTGCAAGGGAGTTAACTACCGATCAGGAATTAAGCGAAGAGGATCTTGATATTAAATATGACTATACTTTTTCTGAGTTACCTGATCGTGAATATCTTGGATATAATTGTAAAGGATTTAAATTAGAAAGTGATGAGCATAATATAATTGTATATTTTGCACCTGAAATAAATGTCCGTTTTGGGGATACTCGAGGCCAGGGTATTGCTAATATGCCAAAGGAGATGATAGCATTCACAAAGAAGTATGAAAATGGACTCATGATGTTTATGGAAATGGAAGATAATTCAAAGAAGGGCAATAATATGACAATGGAATGTATTGCTTTTAATGAATCGTCTACAAATATCAGATTAAAATAACTATCTGTCTCTGACAGATTCTTCAAAGGATTTCCATAAATTATCCATGGGAACTGGTGCAGTAACTTCTATTTTTACTTTTGATACGGGATGTATAAAAGATATGCTTCTTGCATGTAAACTAATACTACCATCGGGATTTGAACGTTCAGCGCCATATTTTAAATCTCCTTTAATTGGAGAGCCTATCTTGGCTAGTTGACATCTAATTTGATGATGACGCCCAGTCTCAAGATTAACTTCAAGTAGGCTATAGTTCTGTGATGTACTAATCAATTTATAGTGCATCACAGCTTTTTTTGTATTAGGTTTCTCTGTATTGAAGGCGGATGACTTATTCTTTTTTTCGTCCTTGATAAGGTAATGAACTAATTTATCCTCTATTTTAGAAGGTCTGTTTTTAACTATTGCCCAATAAACTTTATCAATTGAATCTTTTCTGAACATCTCATTTAACCTTGATAAAGCTTTACTAGTTTTTGCAAATATCACTACCCCACTTGTTGGTCTGTCAAGTCTGTGAGTTACTCCACAAAAAACGTTGCCGGGTTTGTTATATTTATCTTTAAGATAATCTTTAACAATTTCCGACAACGGTTTGTCTCCGGTTTTATCGCCTTGAACGATCTCACCGGGTAATTTATTAATTATGATTATATGATTGTCTTCGTAAAGAACAGTCATATCAGCTATTCATACCACCACAAACGTTAATAACTTGACCACTTACATACGAAGAGAGGTCTGAAGCAAGAAAAAGAGCTACATTCGCAACATCTTCAGGTGTTCCGCCACGTCTTAATGGTATCTGCTTTGTCCACTCTTTTTGAACTTCTTCAGAGAGCTGACCTGTCATATCGGTAATAATAAATCCTGGAGCAATTGCATTTGCACGAATTCCACGTGAGCCCAATTCTTTTGCGGTTGATTTTGCTAAACCTATCATACCGGCTTTTGAAGCTGAGTAGTTTGCTTGTCCTGCATTACCTGACACGCCTACAACAGAGCTCATATTTACTATGCTTCCTGATTTCTGACGCATCATTATTGGTGTAACTGCATGTATAAAATTGAATGCTGATTTCAGATTCACATTAATAACAGCGTCCCACTGCTGCTCAGACATTCTCATGATAAGACCATCTTTTGTAATTCCTGCATTATTGATAAGAATATCAATTCTGCCAAAATCTTTCATTATCTCATCAACTACAGCATGCGATTCATCAAAATTTGCCGCATTTGAAGCGTATCCTTTACATTTTACCCCCATAGAGGAAATTTCCTGTTCTGTAGCTTTGCCTGATTCATCTATAACTAAATCTGTAAAAGCTATATTTGCTCCTTCAGATGCAAATTTCAATGCAATAGCTTTACCAATACCACGTGCAGCACCGGTTATAAGCGCTGTTTTACCTTCTAATAATTTCATATGAATTGTTGTTTCTAATTAATTAGTTCTGATTTTATTAAAATATTTTTGTAGCAGAATATTGATGGAAAATCATTCTGAATATAGGCCTTTGAATATCAGGTTAGATATCAGCTCCCTGTCGCCCTTTTTACTGTAATCTAGTTTAAGCGCACCTCTTATAGTTGGAACTTCTAATCCCTTAAATGCGTAATGCAATATTTCTGCTGTCTGTTTTATATCTTTAAGGTGAAATATTCCTTTTTCACACCCATCTCTAATGATAACCTCAAGATAATATATCTCTTTGTTATCAAACCCTTTGCGTACTGTTTCTACCTGCCATATATCTCTGAAAAAATCTGCTTTCAGAGTACCATTGCGGGTAACAACTTCTTTAATAGCATTAAGTCTTGTAAATGCCAGCATTAGTAATTTGTCATCAGCGGGCATGTCACGTCTGGTTACTTCCTCCAGTTTATTATATAGAACATCCAGCTCTGATTCTATTACAGCCTTGTAAATATCATTTTTACTACTGAAATAGGTATACAATGTTCTCCTACCCCGTTGAGATGCTTTGGCTATGTCGTTCATAGTGGTGCTTTCTACACCATTCTTTGCGAAAAGCATACGGGCTACATCAATTAAATCTTTTCTAGTTTTTGAAATCGCAGATGACACTTTTTGCACATTTTAAATATATATGTGCAAAAATATAACAAAGATTTATATTTTCAACTCTTTTCTTCGTTTTTTTCCATCAGTTTGCCAGCCTCACAGACTTCATTGTACCATTCCTGTCCAAATTTTCTAATTAATGGCTCTTTTAGAAATTTGTAGAGGGGTAATCCGTGCTGTCTACCAAGAACAGTGGCTGGTTCGCAGATCGACCATTTATGATAATTTACTGCCGTAAATTCTACATACTTTTGAAGTCTTATAGGATATAGATGACAAGAGATTGGCTTTTGGATGTTTATTCTTCCTTCACGATATGCATTATCAATTGCACATTTGCATACTCCATTCTCATCGAAATATGTAAAGACACACTCCCGGCCTTTGATAATAGATGTAACAAGTTCTCCATCATAATCTTTATAGGCAATACCCTGCTCTTTTATCAACACTTGAGCTGCTGGTGAAAGGTCATCCCAAATCTCCGGAAGAATTTCATTAATTTCTTCGAATTCGTAATCCTCTAACGGAGCTCCGGATTCTCCATCTACACAACATTGTCCTTTACACTTACAAAGATCACAAATAAAGTGTTCTTTAAATATATCGTCAGATATTATTGTATCTTGAATTTGTATCATTATTATTATTTTTTGAAATTAGTCTATTGTATATCCAAAACAGTGCTATTGTAAGCACCAAGCTAAAAATAGCCAAAACCACAAACTGAGGTGTTATTGAAATATTTTCAATATTCTTATACCACTCAGCATCGCCCCAGAAGAAATTTATCAAGATTACAGTGGCATTATTCAGAAAATGGAATATGATTGGAACATATAGGTTTTTAGTATATATAAATAGATAACCAAGTATTGCCCCTAAAAATAATCTTGGCAAGAATCCATAAAACTGAAAATGTATAATACTGAAAACAAGGGCGGTCAACCAAACTGCGATATGACCATTTTTAAACTTTTCCTGTATAAACTGTTGTAATGCACCGCGAAAGAACAGTTCTTCTGAAATTGCAGCGAAACCTGCTATCACAATGATATTTAGGAAAAGTGCACTAAGCGATTTTCTCGATAAGATCAAATTAGTAGTTTCCAAGGCTGCATCTTCCATCATTCGCATAAATTCTTCAATACCTTTCATACTTTCCGGCAACACCATTCCTTTATTCAATTGCACTAAAAATGATGCAAAAAGATAAGAGAAAATAAATGCAAGAATAGCAAAAGGGATATTGTACGACTGTTTAACATTATCTGCTACTCTGAGGTATTGTACGGGTTTGTTATTTGTCCATGCTACAATTAAATACGCAGGTAATCCGATTGCAAAAATCGATTGCATGATTGTATCTACATAAATACCTGAAATCTCTCCATAATCTTTGATTACAGGTATCATCAAAATTAATCCGGCAAATAATCCTGCAAAAAAAACTCCAATTAATAGAAATAAAAAAAGATAAGCTATTTTAAATCCCGGAGAAGCAGATATAAGAATTGGACGCATCCTTCCTGTTCTTTTATTAAAGATATCTTTATCAAACCACAAAGATAATAGAATTACTTTTTATAGGACCAGAAAATAATTTTTGCAATTTGAAAGAATAACACTAATTTTGCACTCTTGTTTAAAAAAATGTTTCAAACGGTTGAATTTAACCGACTTTGAATAAAATAATCCATTTCAAATGAAGTCAACACTTAACAAAATCGACGAGGTAAACGGAACAATCCTAATTGAGCTGGAGAAAGCTGATTATCAGGATAAAGTAGATAAGTCGTTAAATCAATTCAGACAAAGAGCTGAAATACCGGGATTTCGACAGGGTAAAGTTCCAAAAAGCGTTATACAGAAACTTTATGGAAAATCAGTCCTGATTGATGAAATCAACAAAATTGTGACAGAAGAGGTTAGTAACTTTGTACGCGATAACAAGTTGAAAATACTTGGAGAGCCTCTGAATGACCAAAGTGAAGACAGGCAGGTTGATTTAGATAAAGATGAAAATTATAAATTCTATTTCAATATTGGACTGACTCCTGAATTCGACCTAAAACTGGGTAAAGAGATTGAACACACATATTATAGTGTAGATCTGGAAGAAGATTTGCTTAACAAGCAGATTGATGCATACAAGCAGAACTATGGCACTTATCTGAAAGTTGAAGAGGAGTCTGTTGAAACAGACCTGATTAAAGGAACTCTTACTGAAGTAGAAAATGGAGAAGATAAAGAGAATGGCAAAGTAATTGAAAACGCCATCTTAATGCCATCATACATAAAGGATGAAGCAAGTAAAGCTAAATTTATTGGATCAAAAGTAGGTGACAATATTATCTTCAACCCAAAAACTGCCTACAATAATAATGAGGCTGAGGTAGCATCACTTCTGCAATCTACTAAAGAAGAGATTAAAGACGTTAATTCTGATTTCCGTTTTGAAATAAACGAAGTTACTCGTTATAAAGAGGCTGAATTAAATCAGGAGCTGTTTGATCGTGTTCTTGGAGAAGGTGGAGCGACAACTGAAGAGGAATTCAGAACAAAAGTTAAGGAACAGCTTGAAAAACAATTCAAGCCTAATGCTGATCATCTGTTCATTCATGAAATGAGAGACATCATTGTTGAGCAAATGAAAGATGTTAAATTCCCTGATGAGTTCCTGAAGCGCTGGCTGCTTGAATCAAGCGAGAATAGAACTGAGGAGCAGGTAGAGGAAGATTATCCAAAAATACTGGAGGATCTGAAATTTCATATCGCAAAACAGAAGATCATTGAAGAAAATGAAATAAAAATTGAATTCAAGGATATTGAAGAACTGGCAACTGAAGTGGCAAGAGCACAGTTTGCTCAGTATGGTATGACAAACTTACCGGCAGGTGTACTTCAGAATTACGCTAAGAGCATGCTTGAAAAAGAAGAGACTGTTCAAAATCTGTTTGAAAAGGCTACTGAAGATAAAGTAATCGACTGGCTGAAAGAAAATATAACAGTAATCGAGAAAAAAGTTTCTTCTAAAGAATTCAATGAAATTATGACTGAACATTCGCATTTACACAGCGAAAATGTAGCGGATGAAAATGAAGTTGAAAGTGAGACTGAAGAAGTATCTTCAGACGAAACTAACGAATAAGATGTGAATAGGTGCTGAAAACAACTTATTTTTTCAAGTAATTGTTTATAAATTCAATTTTTAGAATTAAATTTGTTTTATTTCTGGCACCTTATTTGCAACAGTTCAACTGATAAACTATGTTGAACAACCAAAATAAAAATTATGCAAGACGATTTTAGAAAATATGCAGTAAAACATCTTGGGATGAGCGGATCCAGACTGGATAGTTATATGAAAATAACCAGTCAGGGTGGCTACATATCTCCTACTATTATTGAAGAGCGTCAATTGAATGTTGCTCAGATGGATGTTTTTTCACGATTGATGATGGATAGAATTATCTTTCTGGGTACAAGTATAGATGATTATACTGCCAACGTTATGCAAGCTCAGTTACTTTATCTGGATTCATCTGATCCCGGTAAAGATATTTCAATTTATATTAATTCTCCGGGTGGTTCTGTTTATGCAGGGTTAGGAATTTACGATACAATGCAATTTATTTCAAGTGATGTATCAACAATTTGCACCGGAATTGCTGCATCTATGGCAGCTGTTTTATTAGTATCAGGAACTGAGAAAAAGAGATTCGCACTTACTCATTCAAGAGTGATGATTCACCAGCCTATGGGAGGTGTTCAAGGGCAAGCTTCTGATATCGAAATAACTGCTCGTGAAATAGCTAAAATAAAGAATGAACTATACACTATCATATCCAAGCACTCCGGAAAACCTATCGAAGAAGTAAGCAGGGATTCTGACCGTGACTTTTGGATGACTGCTTCAGAAGCAAAAGAGTATGGTATGGTTGATGATGTATTGATAAGGAAATAAATCCAGGAAATTAATATATTATTATGGCGAAAAAAGCAAATAGTAGTAACCACTGCAGTTTCTGCGGAAGAAGTGAACAGGAAGTAAATCTACTTATTTCCGGGGTAACGGGTTATATTTGTGACATGTGTACCGAGCAGGCACACGAAATTGTCAATGACTCATTTAAAAGTAGTGGAAAATCTGATGTGGGTATTACACTTTCGACATTGCCAAAACCTACTCAAATCAAAGATTTTCTAGATCAATATATTATAAAACAGGATAGTGCTAAAAAATTTCTATCAGTAGCGGTTTACAATCATTATAAACGTATTTTACAGAAAAATGCAAAGGATGAAGTAGAGATTGAAAAGTCTAACATCATAATGGTTGGAGCTACCGGTACCGGCAAGACACTTTTAGCAAGGACTATAGCTAAAATGCTTCAAGTACCTTTTACAATTGTTGACGCTACAGTTCTTACTGAAGCCGGTTATGTAGGAGAGGATATTGAAAGTATACTTACAAGACTACTTCAGGTAGCTGATTACGATGTGAATGCTGCTGAGAGGGGAATTGTTTTTATAGATGAAATTGATAAAATAGCACGAAAGAGTGATAATCCGTCTATTACAAGAGATGTAAGTGGAGAGGGAGTACAACAAGGACTTCTTAAACTCCTTGAAGGATCGATTGTAAATGTTCCACCTCAGGGAGGCCGTAAGCACCCTGAACAGCGTATGATTGCGGTTAACACCAAAAATATACTTTTTATATGTGGTGGTGCTTTCGACGGCATCGAGAAAAAGATTGCTCATCGTCTTAACAGTCATGTAGTTGGCTTCGCAGCTTCTCAGGAAAAAGCAATAATAGACAGAGATAATATGCTCAAATACATTACTCCACTTGATCTGAAATCATTTGGACTTATTCCTGAAATTATCGGTCGTCTACCTGTTCTGACCTATCTGGAACCTCTTGATAGAGATTCACTTTTACGCATTCTTGTTGAGCCCAAGAACTCAATAATCAAACAGTATCAGAAGTTATTCAGTATGGATGGCGTTACTCTTACATTTGATCAAAGTACATATGAGTTTATTGTGGATAAAGCGATTGAGTTTAAATTAGGTGCACGAGGTCTCCGATCTATTGTTGAAGCAATCATGATTGATGCGATGTTTTCATTGCCATCAGGGGATAAGAAAAAACTACATGTTACCCGAAAGTATGCAGTAGAACAGCTGGAGAATTCCGATATTCATCATTTGAGAGTGGCATAGAGAAAATTTTTCTATAACTTCCGTACTTTTTAATATCGGAAGTAAATTAAAAAAACGCATGGTTTAACCTGCGTTTTTTTAATGGATATAAATGGTTTTATTTGGAGCAAAATATTTTTTAAACTATCTTAGAAGTGAATTTATAATAAATGTTCAGAAGGTAAATTTCAAGTTTAATGCATTAATATTGGATATAAGTAATACTTTTCTATATTTGTAGAATACTTGTCATTTTAGGTTTTTCCCCGGATAGTTGAATAAATGAAAAATAAAGATATAATATATAATGGTTTAAAAAAGTATTTTGGATTCGATACTTTTAAAGGCAATCAGGAAGCCATAATAAATAGTATCTTATCAGGTAAGGACACTTTTGTTCTAATGCCTACAGGTGGTGGAAAATCTCTTTGCTATCAATTACCTGCACTTTTAATGGAAGGTACTGCAATTATTATTTCTCCACTGATTGCATTAATGAAGAATCAGGTAGATGCAATGCGGAGCTATAGCGAGAAAGACGGTATAGCTCACTTCCTCAATTCTTCTTTAACCAAAGCTGAGATAGAAGAAGTGAAAAAGGACATTGTATCCGGAAAAACCAAGATGCTTTATGTTGCTCCTGAATCTCTTACAAAACAAGAAAATATTGAATTTCTAAGAAGTGTCCCTATTTCATTTTATGCAGTCGACGAAGCACATTGTATTTCAGAGTGGGGGCATGATTTTCGGCCTGAATATCGTAGAATCAGACCTATAATTAACGAAATAAGTCCAAGACCTATAATCGCACTTACGGCTACTGCAACTCCAAAAGTTCAGCATGATATTCAAAAGACATTGGGAATGACTAACGCAGAAGTATTCAAATCTTCTTTCAATCGTCCCAATCTAAATTATGAAGTACGTAAAAAAACAGATCAAATAGATAAGGAAATCATTAAGTACATACTTTCACAAGGCAGAAAATCAGGTATTGTTTACTGTCTGAGTCGAAAGAAGGTTGATGATTTTGCAGAGATACTGCAAGCCAATAATATAAGAGCACTGCCTTACCATGCAGGAATGGATGCGGCTACACGCTCAAGCAATCAAGATGCTTTTCTGATGGAAAAAGCAGATGTAATTGTTGCTACAATAGCCTTCGGAATGGGTATAGATAAACCGGATGTACGTTATGTAATCCATTATAACATTCCAAAAAGTCTTGAAGGTTACTATCAAGAAACAGGTCGCGCCGGAAGAGATGGTGGTGAAGGCAAGTGTATTGCTTTTTATTCAGAGAAAGACTTACAAAAACTTGAGCGTTTTATGCAAGGCAAGCCGGTATCGGAGCAGGAAATTGGCAAACAATTGCTTCTCGAGACAGCTGCCTATGCAGAAACATCTGTTTGCAGAAGAAAAATGCTGCTGCATTATTTCGGTGAAAATTTTGATCTCCCTAATTGTGAAAATTGTGATAATTGTTTAAATCCTAAAATAAAAGTGGAAGCAAAGGAATTACTAATTACTGTATTAGAAGCTATTACTGCTCTTAAAGAAAAACAAAAAGCCGAATATATTATTGATTTCCTTGTCGGAAAAGAATCATCTGACATTGAAACATATGGTCATGACCAACTTGAAGAATTTGGTTCGGGTGAAGATGAAGAAGAGAGCACATGGGAGGTTGTCATAAGACAAGCATTACTTGACAACTATTTGAAAAAAGAAATTGAGAATTATGGTATTCTCAAAATTACGAAAAAAGGTAAAGATTTTCTCAAGAATCCTGTTTCATTTAAAATAACTAAAATAGATGAAGATGAGGATGATATTTCTGATCTGGAAAGTGAGGATTCAGATATAATGGCATCAGGAGGAGTCAGCGGAGGAGCTGCAGATCCTGTACTATTTTCGATGATGAAGGATCTCAGGAAAAAATTATCCAAAAAACTGAATGTACCTCCATATGTGATTTTTCAACCCTCATCTCTTGAAGCAATGGCAACCTCCTATCCTATTACTTTGGATGAACTGCAAAATATACCAGGAGTAGGATCAGGAAAGGCTAAACGCTATGGTAAGGAATTCGTAGAACTTATTAAAAAACATGTTGAGGAAAATGATATCACACGTCCTGAAGATCTTCGTGTGAAAACAGTACCTAACAAGTCTAAACTTAAAGTATCAATCGTACAGGCTATTGACCGTAAAGTAGCTCTTGACGATCTTGCTGAATCCAAAGGTATCGACTTTAATGAGATGTTGTCCGAAGTTGAGGCAATTGTTTATTCAGGAACTAAAATCAATATTGATTATTTTCTGAATGAGGTAATGTCTCAGGATGTAATCGACGACATCTACGCCTATTTTAAGGAAACCGAGAAGGATGACCTTGAAAAAGCTCAGGAAGAACTTCCTGAATATGATGAAACCGAAATAAGGCTTGTCAGAATTAAGTTCTTCTCAGAATTGGCCAATTAAGAAGTTATTGAAATAAACTATTTCTCTTAACTGTCGTTATAAGTAATTGAAGGGTTAATGACTAAATGGTTCTTAAAGATACCCCGAAATAAGGAGTTTGATCCAAATGAAATATTTGCAAAATATAAATAGTCCCGACGATCTTAAAAAACTAAATGTTGATCAACTTGAAACAGTTTGCAGTGAGTTAAGGGATTTTATTATAGAACAACTTTCGTATAATCCTGGCCATTTCGGCTCAAGTTTAGGTACCGTAGAGCTTACTGTGGCCCTTCACTATCTGTATAACACCCCATATGACCGTTTGGTGTGGGATGTTGGACATCAGGCATATAGTCATAAGATACTTACCGGACGTCGCGATAGATTTTCTACTAACCGTAAGTTAGGAGGACTATCTGGCTTCACAAACCCTTCGGAAAGTGAGTATGATACGTTTATAGCAGGACATGCTTCAACTTCAATCTCAGCAGCACTCGGTATGGCTGTATCAGCATCATTGCGTAAAGAAAATCGCAATATAGTTGCAATAATTGGTGATGGTGCTATGACCGGAGGATTAGCCTATGAAGGTCTTAATAATGTTTGCTCACAACCAAACAATCTTCTTATTATCCTGAATGACAACAACATGTCTATAGATAATAATGTTGGAGCTATACAGGATTACTTAGTTAAGTTAACTACTTCTACAAAATATAATCGATTCCGTAACAATATATATCAAGGCTTCAAAAGACGAAATTTAATATCTGAGAAAGATAAAAATCTGGTGTTACGCTTTAATAATAGTGTAAAATCACTAATTACTAAAGAGCAGAACATATTTGAAGGCTTTAATTTGAGATATTTTGGTCCCGTAGATGGTCACGATCTTCCCAGTTTAATAAGAATACTAAGGAATATCAAAGACATGCAGGGGCCAAAACTGCTGCATATCAAAACTGTTAAGGGTAAAGGATATGAACCAGCTGAAAAATCTGCCACAGTTTGGCATGCACCCGGTCTGTTCAATGTAGAAACTGGCGAAAGAGTTGTCAAAGATGTAAAGAACCAGCCTCCATTATATCAGGATGTATTTGGCCACACACTTGTAGAGATTGCAGAGAAGGATGAGAAAATAGTAGGAGTTACACCTGCGATGCCTACAGGTTGTTCTATGACATATATGATGGATAAATTTTCTGACAGATCATTTGATGTTGGTATAGCAGAAGCACATGCAGTTACTTTTTCCGCAGGTATGGCCAAGGAGGGATTGATTCCATTCTGCAATATATACTCTTCATTCATGCAAAGAGCTTATGATCAGATAATCCATGATGTAGCTCTACAGAAACTTAAGGTAATTATGTGTCTGGACAGAGCAGGTTTAGTAGGTGCTGATGGTCCCACTCATCACGGTGTCTTCGATCTTGCCTATATGCGTCCAATACCTAACTTAGTGATCTCGGCACCATATAACGAGCATGAACTGAGAAACCTGATGTACACAGCTGCTTATGGAAATGACGGGCCATTTGTTATACGGTATCCTCGTGGACAAGGTCAGCTTATTAACTGGCAAAATAAACCTCAAATATTACCTATTGGAAAAGGTAGAAAATTAAAGGACGGAGACGATATTGCAGTACTATCGTTAGGAGCCATAGGCAACAATGCAGCCAGTGCTATTTCAGAGGCTGAGAAATTAGGAATAAGCATTGCACATTACGATATGGTTTTTCTTAAACCAATAGATGAGGAATTGCTGGATAATATAGCCAAAAAGTTTAAACACATTATTACTGTTGAAAATGGTGTTATCAAAGGTGGCTTAGGAAGCGCTGTACTTGAATTTCTTTCAGAAAAACAGTACTCCGATTCCGATGTCAGAGTACATCGTATCGGTATTGCAGATGAGTTTATTACACATGGTTCTGTATCTGAATTACAGGAAATTGCAGAGATTAATCCTGAGAGTATCTTAAAGAAAATCCTGCAGGTTTATTTTGATTTGACTGGAATAAAACTACCTTCAGAAGAGACCATTGTATCATTATAGTCCTTAAATGAATAAATAATCGTTGGAGTAATTTACAGCTATCAATGAAAATTTTAATTGCCGGAGCCGGTGCAGTGGGTACACACCTTGCCAGACTTCTAGAACAGGAGAATCACGACATAACGCTTATCGATGGGGACAAAGAGCGTTTATCTCTTATACGTGACAACTCTGAAATTCTTACATATTTGGGAAATTGTACATCCCTGAATGATTTGGCAGCAGCCGGTGTTGGCAGTGCAGACCTTTTTATTGGAGTTACACCAGAAGAGTCTAAAAACATTAACTCATGCATGCTCGCCTCAAATATGGGTGCTAAGAAGACTCTCGCCCGTATAGACAATCATGAATATTTATTACCTAAAAACCAGGAATTCTTTGAAAACCTGGGTATTCATTCAATGATCTATCCTGAGCTTGTAGCAGCAAGAGAAATTGCAATGGCAATAAAGACTCCATGGACACGTTTCTGGTGGGAACTATGCAATGGAACTATTGTTTTAATTGGTGCAAAAATCAGAAATAATGCTCCTCTGGTCAATAAGTATCTATATGAACTTGATCAGCATGTAAAACAATTTCACATAGTAGCTATAAAACGTGGAGGCACAACAATAATTCCTAAGGGTAGTGATCAAATTCTTCATAATGATATTCTTTATTTTGCCACATTAAAAAAATATGTAGATATTCTTCCTGAACTCCTTGGTAAAAAGTCTTTCGAGACAAAACGTCTTATGTTCATGGGTGGAAGCCGCATAACTATGCGCACAATTCAACAACTGCCTCAGAATATTGACATTAAGATTATTGAGCAGGATAGAGAAAGAGCCGAATTTTTAGCAGAAAAATGCCCTTCGAATGTTACAGTCTTTATAGAAGATGGTAGGAATGCCGAGTTTCTAATCAGAGAAGGTATAAGCGAAACCGATGCATTTCTGGCATTAACTGCAAATTCTGAAGCTAATATACTCGGTTGTATGATGGCAAAACAGTATGGAGTAAAGAAAACTGTTGCCGAGATTGAAAATATAGATTATATATCTATGGCAGAGCAGTTAGATATTGGTACAGTCATAAATAAAAAACTTATAGCAGCAGGTAAGATTTATGAATTGCTCCTAAAGGCTGATGCATCAAATATAAAGAGCCTCACATTTGCCAATGCCAATGTAGGAGAGGTAATTGCTAAACCTAAATCAAAAGTGACCAGGAAAAAGATTAAAGACCTGAAGTTGCCTCCTGATATTACTTTTGGTGCATTAATCAGGGATGGTGAACCAATTTTAGTTGAAGGTAATACACAAATAGAACCTAATGACCGTGTTGTGGTTTTCTTTCTGAACAGATCGATCAAAAGTATTGAAAACCTGTTTAACTAGTTTTTATAAAAAATGCACAGATTTAATTACCGGTTTGTTTTCAGCAGTATTGGACTTGTATTGATGATTGAAGCTTTATTCATGCTATTCTCCGCACTGATTGGTGAATATTACAATGAATCAGCTGTAAGAAGTATTTATATTTCATCAATTGTCACTTCTCTATCTGGTACATTTTTCATGTTTCTGGGAAGAAAGAAAAATAAAAGATCCGGTAATATCACCAAACGTGAAGTTTATATTACTGTCACAGCGGTATGGCTGGTGCTGTCTGTCTACGGTACTTTACCCTATCTGCTGAGCGGATCCATACCCTCCTTTACTAATGCCTTTTTTGAAAGTATGTGTGGATTCACTACAACAGGTAGTTCAACACTTTTCAATATTGAGGCATTTCCTAAATCACTACATTTCTGGCGTAGCATAACTCAATGGATAGGCGGTATAGGTATAGTTATCTTTGTATTATCATTTATGACCGTTTTCGGAAGTGTATCAGCTCATTTTTATGAAGTAGAGTCAATTGGTATCGCAGAAGATCTGTTTCGTCCAAGAATAAAGGAAGTATCTAAAAATATCGCTCTTACTTATGTTGCGCTTACAATTATTGGATTCTTTTTTTTATGGGCGGGCCCAATGGATGCTTTTGATGCTGCCTGCCATACCTTCTCTGCAATATCAACAGGAGGATTTTCAACAAAACAATACAGTATCGCATCATTCAACTCTCCTTTTACAGAATATGTTATTACTCTGTTAATGTTCTTTGGAGCAACAAACTTTCTTTTGATATCAGCAATTTTCTCGAAATTTTCATTTAAGATGCTAAAGAACGAAGAGTTTCGCTGGTATGTATCACTAATTATGCTTTTTACAATTGGTATAACAGGAGCATTACTTGCAACCGGTCAAATGTCAGATATTGAAGAGACCTTCAGAACAGTACTATTCCAGGTTGTTGCAGCCATAACAACTACTGGATATGCGACTGTGGATTTTCTGGCATGGGGACCATTTTACTGGCTGCTCTTTCTTGTTTTGATCCTTTTTTGCGGTTGTGAAGGATCAACTTCAGGAGGGATGAAGATTTCCCGACTTGTTGTCCTTGCTAAAAATTCACTATTGGTTTTTAAGCGGCAGGTACATCCCAACGCCCTCTATATGGTCAAAATTAACAATAAAGTAGTTTCAAATGATTCAATTTCAAAGGTTATAGCTTTTGTTTTCCTCTATATTTTTGTTACAATTATGAGTGCTGTAATATTAAGCCTCACCGGTATGACCTTTGAAGAGTCGATAAGCGTTGCACTCTCAACTATAAGCAACTATGGTTTTGGATTGGGATCATACGGTCCCAGTGGCACTTTTGAATCAGCCACAGTATTTGCCAAGTATTTCCTATCATTTCTAATGCTAGTTGGTCGTCTCGAGATATTTACTGTCCTCTCACTATTTGTTCCAAGTTTCTGGAAGCGATAAAAAAAATAGGTCCCAACAAACTGTTGAGACCCTTAATTAAACTTAGAACATCAATCTATTCAGATTAGATATTAAAGGCTGATTTTATCAATTATTTTTGAAATAAATAATATCATCAATTGCTTCAATAGTAATCGGTTTTGATTTATCAATCTTACCTGACAACAACTCTTTTGAAAGTTGATTCAGTACTTTTCGCTGAATTACCCTTTTCACCGGTCTGGCTCCAAACTCAGGATCATAGCCCGATTCAGAGATACTACTGACAGCCTCATCACTATATTTGAGCTCAATACCGCTTTCAGCCAGCGACTCCCTTACCTTATCCAATTGTAATTTTACAATCTGAGTAATTTCATTCTCCTTCAAAGGAGCAAACATTATAGTTTCATCTATACGATTAAGAAATTCAGGTCGTATAGTCCTTTTCAACATATCCATCACCAGATTTCTGGTTTTATCAATAATCTCATCTCTGTTAACAGGGTTTATCTTCTCAAAATTCTCTCTGATGAGATCAGAACCCATATTTGAAGTCATAATGATTATTGTATTCTTAAAGTTAACCACCCTGCCCTTGTTGTCGGTTAAACGACCATCATCAAGCACTTGAAGAAGTATATTAAATACATCAGGGTGTGCTTTTTCAATCTCATCAAAAAGCACTACAGAGTAAGGTTTACGACGAATAGCCTCAGTCAGCTGCCCCCCTTCATCATAACCCACATATCCAGGAGGGGCACCAATCAGACGAGTTGCGCTAAACTTCTCCTGATATTCACTCATATCAATTCGAGTCATCATATTTTCATCATCAAACAGATACTCGGCAAGAGCTTTCGCAAGCTCAGTTTTACCTACCCCAGTAGTTCCTAAAAAGATAAACGAACCAATTGGCCTCTTAGGATCACTTAGTCCGGCACGACTACGTCGTACAGCATCTGCTACAGCTGTTATTGCTTCATCCTGACCAATTACTCGCTTATGGAGCTCTTCCTCCAAATGCAATAACTTATCGCGTTCACTTTGAAGCATCTTGCTAACAGGAATACCGGTCCACCTCGATACCACATCTGCAATATCTTCAGCATCAACCTCTTCCTTTATCATAGCGCGACCACCCTGTCTTACATGCAGCTCTTTCTGTAGTGCTTCAATATCATTTTCTTTTTCCTTTATCTTACCATAACGCAGTTCAGCAACTTTTCCATAATCACCTTCCCGTTCGGCTTTTTCAGCCTCAAACTTAGCATCTTCGATCTCAATCTTGGCTTGTTGTATCTTATTGATAAGTTCTTTTTCTGACTTCCACTTAGCCGAAAATTCAGCTTCTTCTGCTTTAAGATCCTCTATTTGTTTAGTTAGCAAATCCACCTTAGGCTGATCATTTTCTCGTTTAATTGCCTCACGCTCTATTTCCAGCTGTTTCACCTTCCTCATTAACTCATCAAGTTCCTCCGGAACAGAATCCACTTCCATGCGTAATTTTGCAGCAGCCTCATCCATAAGGTCGATAGCCTTATCAGGTAAAAAACGGTCAGTGATGTAACGACTCGACAACTGCACCGATGCAATTATTGCCTCATCTTTAATTCTCACCTTATGATGATTCTCATAACGCTCCTTCAATCCCCTCAGAATTGATATAGAATCGGTTTCAGAAGGCTCGTTAACCATTACAGTTTGAAAACGACGCTCTAAAGCTTTATCTTTTTCAAAATATTTCTGGTATTCATTAAGAGTAGTAGCTCCAATTGCTCTAAGCTCACCACGAGATAAAGCAGGTTTAAGAATATTTGCAGCATCCATTGCCCCTTCACTCTTTCCTGCACCAACCAAGGTATGTATCTCATCAATGAAAAGAATTATCTCTCCATCAGACTTAGTAACCTCATTCACAACCGATTTAAGACGTTCTTCAAACTCTCCCTTATATTTTGCACCTGCAATCAATGCACCCATATCCAATGAATATATCTGTTTACTTTTAAGATTCTCCGGTACATCACCACGAACAACTCTATAGGCAAGTCCTTCTGCTATTGCAGTCTTACCTGTACCAGGTTCACCTATAAGTATCGGATTATTCTTCGTTCTCCTGCTTAATATCTGCAATACACGTCTTATCTCTTCATCACGACCAATTACTGGATCGAGCTTACCCTCACGAGCCTTTTCAATCAGGTTTACTGCATATTTACCAAGAGCCTGGTAAGTATCCTCGGCAGTCTGACTTGTTACCTTATCACCTTTCCTTAAATCGTTTATTGCTGACTGAAGCTGATTAACTGATATACCGGCATCTTTCATCATTTTAGAGGCACTATTTTTCTCATCCAATATACCTAGTAGCAGATGCTCAATAGAGATAAACTGATCATCCATTTTACCGGCAAAATCAGCTGCTTTTTGAAAAACAGCATTAGTTTCCCTGCTCAGCATGGGCTCACCTCCTGAAACACGTGGAAATGATTGGATCTCAGCATCCACTACCCTCTCCAGATTCTGACTGTTTACAGTCAATTTATTAAATAGAAAGCTGGTAACATTTTCACCAACAATCATAATACCTTTAAGTATATGAGCAGGTTCTATCATCTGTTGATTATTACCTTGTGCAATTTCGATAGATTTCTGTACAGCTTCCTGCGCCTTTATTGTAAAATTATTAAAATTCATATCGTTAGTTTTTTATTTGTCTCTCTGTATTGTTTAATTTAATATCAGATTCACAACAAGATAAGGTCAAAATCTTTGCCACAAATAAAATATGACTTTTTGTCATATCCCAATATTATCTCATATAGGTTAAAAAATTTAGTATGAACAGTTACTTTAAATAAATCTGTTTATCAAATTTGATACCCATTTTGTTTATCAGAACAAGAAAAAATTTGGGTACATTTGCAGTAAATATGAGTAAAGAAAAATTCTATACAATCAGAGAAGAACGAGCCAATTACCTTACCCACGGATTTGGCTTGTTAATGGGCATAATAGCTACCGGAATCCTGATTAATAAAGCAATGGGGTCAGGAGACAAATGGGCATTATGGGCATACTCTTTATTTGGTCTAGGTATGATTGTCTGTATGGCTGCATCAACAGTATATCATTTTGTACAAGAGCCGACTAAAAAGCAGAAATTACGCCATTTTGACCATGCGTCAATATATTTACTGATTGCCGCCAGCTACTCACCCTTTACCCTGATATTATTACTCAAAGAAGAACCTCTATGGGGCTGGCTGCTCTTTTCACTTGTATGGCTAATTGCAATTATAGGTATCTCTATCAGTTTCAGGCAACTAAAACAAAACAGTAACCTGAAAACAACCTCATATGTATTTATGGGACTAGTAGTTCTCGTTGCATTTAAACCTCTGATAGATGTTGCTAACTCTAAAGATTGTATAGAGGTTATATACTGGTTAATTGGTGGAGGTGTTTTTTACATTATCGGTGCCCTCATTTATGCTACAGCCAAGAAAGAGTTTGTACACTCCATTTTTCATCTCTTCGTTTTACTGGGACTTGCAAGTCATATCTATGCAGCATGGTTAATCCCCCTTTAAATCCTGATTTAAAATCACAGAATTTCTTTTATTTTTTCAATTTCAAACACTTAATTTCAACTTTATTTCAGTGTTGAGTTGTATTGTCACAAAACATCTTTTAGTGATAACAGTGTCATATTTTATTCATACATGTGTCTTACTTTGCTTTTGACTCACTCTTACATTCCTCTTATATTACTCATATATTAAGGAATAAAGTAATAATCATGCAATAATTTAAATTAGTTATGAAAGCTTTTTATTGTTTATAATTTAGTGGTTAATTATTGTTATATATATCAATTTTCAGCCCTTAATGTGTATTTATTCTTGTATTATGTTTAATTTTGTTACTGTCTTTTGAGATAAATATAATAACCTCATAAAATATCTTTTAATAATATTAAAAACTAACTGATATCGAAAAGGTGTTATTTTATACTTAAGGTGTTATTTCCCAGGCAGTATCTCCATAATATTATTAAATATTATTTGAGAAATACTCCAAATTTTCAAGTTAATTAATTTATTAATCGTCCAATTACGCAAGTAGTTATAGGACACAAAACTTTTATTGAGCCTCATTTTCATCAATCTAATTTAAAAAAAGTATGGAAAAGAAAAAAAACAATTGGTTCAAGGGCATTTTGATGAGCGTATTCTATCTCACAGCTTTTTCAATTTCTGCTCAAACCTTAAATGTTAGTGGTACAGTTAGCGATGACACAGGAGCCGAAGTTATCGGTGCCACAGTAATTGTAGTTGGTGATCCATCCAAGGGTACAGTTACTGATATAGACGGTAATTACACATTGAATAATGTTCCTGCAAACGCCTCTCTTCAGTTCAGTTTTGTAGGAATGGTCAATCAGGTTATCCCTGTTAATGGGAGAACCACAATCAATGTTGTGCTTGTTACCGACACCGAAATGTTGGATGAAGTGGTTGTAACTGCACTCGGTATTTCAAGAGAAAAGAAAACATTAGGTTATTCACTACAAGAACTTAAGGGAGACATGCTGTTGGAAACTCGAGAAAACAATCTTGCCAATGCATTGTCAGGTAAAGTCACTGGTTTGCAAGTAATTCGTTCAAGTAATGGTCCTGCAGGGTCCTCAAAACTGGTACTACGTGGTTATAGTTCACTTACCGGTGACAACCAGCCACTTATTGTAGTTGATGGTATTCCTGTAGAAAACTTCACCGGTAGTAGTAATAACGACTACTGGAACCCTTCAACAGATATGGGTAACGGTCTCGGGGACATAAATCCTGAAGATATTGAGAGTATGTCTGTTTTGAAGGGAGCCTCCGCTGCTGCATTATATGGATCACGTGCAGGTAATGGTGTAATTTTAATTACAACAAAATCGGGAACAAAACGTGAAGGACTCGGAATTACAGTATCCTCATCTGTAGGATTCGAACAGATTCTGACTTCACCTGAAATGCAGAATACTTTTGGACAAGGTGCTGATGGTATTTTTGATAATCGCAGTAATTATAGCTGGGGTCCGAAAATCACCGGTCAAAATGTAACAAAATGGGATGGTTCATCATCCACATTACAAGCATTTAACAATGTAGATAATTTTTTTAATACAGGTGTAAATCTGAATAACAATATCTCATTTCAGCAACAAATTAATAATATTTCTATATACACCTCGCTTACACGTACAGACGACAAGAGTATGATTCCAGGATCAGATCTTTCACGTACCAACCTGATGACACGTTCACTGGCAAAATTAGGCAGCAGTCAGAAATGGACCATAGACACAAAGGTTCAATATATACAGGCTAAAGCTAATAACCGTCCATTATCAGGTCACAACAACTCCAACAGTTTCCGTACAATGTATCTGCTTCCGGTGTCAATGGATATCAGAGACTTTTCAAATCCATTAAATGAGTTCGGATCAATGGTATGGTATGGAGGTGGACAGCAGGTTAATCCTTATTGGTCTGAACTTTATAATCTTAACAGTGACTCAAGAGATAGGTTTATATTCCATGGCTCGTTACGTTATGATATAACCGACTGGTTAAGAGCTGAGGTTAAAGGTGGAGCAGATATGTACACCAATAGTACTGAAACAAAACTATACGGAGGTAGTCCGCTTAGCAATACCGGTCGCTACAGCATGGGTAAGAACACCTTTATCGAAACCAATTACAGCAGTATGATTGTTGCACAGAAAGATAATCTTTTCGGTAAAATTGGTGGTATGGCAACATTGGGTGGTAACCTCATGAAACAAGAAGCCAGTGGAATTTCGGGCAGTTCTGGAGAACTTGAAGTACCAAATTTATTTTCACTTAACAATGGTCAAAACAACCCATCTGTGGGTGAGTCGTACAGTTCAAAGAAGATAAATTCTGTATATGGAATGCTTCAGTTGAATTATGACGGATACCTATTTCTTGAAGGAACATTTCGTAACGACTGGTCATCTTCACTATCACCAGAAAACCGCTCATTCTTCTACCCTTCTGTAAACACTTCATGGGTAATTACCGATATGCTGAATAAGATGGGAACCAGTAATTTGAGATGGTTAAGTTACGGAAAAGTGAGAGCATCATATGCTATGGTGGGTAACGATTTACCTCCATATCAGCTTTATAACACCTACTCTATAGGTAAAGACCCATTAGGTAACACAACTGCAGGTTTAGGAAGCACATTATATGATAGCAGTGTTAAAAGTGAGTTAATCAAATCAGTAGAGTTGGGTGCAGATTTCCGCTTCTTCAACAACCGTCTTGGATTTGATTTCACATGGTACAAATCAAATGCTACTCGCCAGCTGATCAACTTACCTATGGACCCATTAAGTGGTTTTACAAGTAAGAAAATCAATGCAGGTAATATTCAAAACAAAGGTATTGAGTTAATGGTTAACGGAACAATAATAGAACCAGTTAATCAAGGATTTGGATGGGATGTTCAACTGAATTACTCTAAAAATAAGAATACCATTGAAGAGCTGTATGAAGATGTTGATATTTATGCACTTGGCGGTTTCGACAACCTTCAGATACTTGCAAATGTGGGAGGAGAGTATGGTGAAATATGGGGAACCACATTCAGCCGTGTAGAAGATGAATCCAGTCCTTACTATGGTAGAAAAATATTGACTGCCGATGGTCTGCCTACAGGAAATACAGAAAAGAAAAAGATTGGTTCACAAGTTCCAGATGCACTATTAGGTATCACCAACACATTTAACTATAGGGGATTCGCACTTAGCTTTCTTGTAGATGGTCGTTTCGGTGGACAGATGTTCTCAACAACAAATCAGGCTATGCAATTTGCCGGAACAGCTGCAGTTACAGCACCTGGAGGTGAACGCACCGATATGGTACTTGATGGTGTTGTACCTACTGGAGACGGTGGATATGTTGAAAACACAAAATCTATTACTGCACAGCAATATTGGAATACAGTGACTTCAATAACAGGCAACTTAGGTATTGGAGAGGTGAATATTTATGATGCAACCAACATTCGTCTACGCACACTTCAACTATCTTACAACCTGCCATCAAAGATATTGGCTAACACTGCTTTTCAGCGAGTAAGGCTTGGCTTTTCTGCCAATAACCTGTGGCTTATATCCAGCCATATGAACGGTGTGGATCCTGAATCAACATTTGCAACCGGTACAAATGCAGTAGGTTTTGAGAACACAGCTCCTCCAACTGCAAGAACTTACTTATTTAATGTTACTCTCGCTTTTTAAGCAGTATGTTTAATAAAAAGTTCAACCAATATAATTCATTAATAAACAAGAATATGAAAAATAAAATAAATAAAGCTATATTGCTCCTTTTTGGATTTATAGCATTCGCTTGCTCTGATTTCGAGGAACTAAATGTTGACCCTAAAGCGGCCAATTCTGAGCAAGTTCAGGTAGAATATGTAATCAATGATGCTCTTATAGGGCCACAACAAGACCCACATATTGCAGAGCGTGTTTTCGTTTTGTATTGGAAAACAGCTGCCCGTCAACATCTAAGTACCGGAATTGCCGGTGGCACATATAATGATGACTGGTCGAGCGACTACTACAGATATCTTTCAGGCTGGCTTAAATCAGCAAATCTAGCTGTATCATTAGCACAGGAAAAGATTGATAATGACCAGACCGTTCCTTATACAAATAATCTTATGCAGATTGCCCGTATTTGGAGAGTCTACCTGATGAGCGAATTCACAGATAATTTTGGTCCTATGCCAATTGATGCATTCAATGGCAGCAATCCTGAATTTAAACCCGAAAATGAGGTTTATTATTATATGCTTGAAGAGCTTGCCGATGCATCTTCTCAGCTAGATCTTACTGCTCCTGCTGTTCCTAATGATGTTACAAAGTATGACCAGGCATATGGTTTTAATTATCTTAAATGGAAAAAATATGCCAATTCTTTGAGATTAAGACTGGCTATGCGTATTTCAGAGGTTGATCCCTCCAAATCTAAGTCAGAATTTGAAGCAGCTGCAGCTGGTCCACTAATCACTGCTGCCGACGATATCTTTGGAGTAGATGAAAGACCGGGATGGGATGCACTAACAGGTGTAATGAGTCGTGAATGGAACTCACAACTTCTATCAGCAACTTTAAATAACCTGTACATCGGACTGGGAAGTATCCCCTCATCTGCTGTTTTACCTGAAGCCTTGCATGGAAATATTAAAGATGCTAATTATATTGGCATCAGATACAACAATCATATTCCTTCAAAAACTAACGACCCATCTACCGGATTCTGGATGGATGGTCTGCACCAAGTAATAGACCCAAGAGCATATGAGGCATTTACTATTCCGGGTGATTTTGAAAATCCAAACTTTTCATATTTTCCTACATATGAAAATACTCCCTCAATAGTAAAAAGAAATCTACTAAATGAAAATGGTAGTGTATTTGTTGAAATTGATGCTACATATACTTGGAATGCTCATACTATTGGAAACTGGGGTCCTATAGGCTCTTTAAATCAGGTACGTAATTTCATTGGAACAATACCTAAACTGAGTCATCAATTCAGAGGAAGTCAGTCAAGACGAATATTCTTTGGCGACTGGGAGACCTATTTTCTTCTTGCTGAAGGAGCACTAAGAGGATGGAATGCAGGTACAACTGCTAAGGATGCTTATGAAAATGGTATTCGTGCCAATTTTGCTTACTGGGGATTATCTGAGCATGTTGCTGCTTACCTGGAATCAGAATCTTATAATAGAGCCGGTACTTCTGTTAAATTCGATCATACAGCTGAACCACCTGCATCTGTTGTAATGAACTATATTGATGGCTACACTGGCCAGCCGGGTACATTTAATTATACTTTCCCATCAAATACAATTTATATGAATGGAACTGTAAAGAATGACCAGTTGACAAAAATAATTACACAGAAATATATTGCACATATGCCTTGGTTACCACTTGAAGCATGGAGCGATCACCGTCGTCTGGGATTACCATTCTTCGAAAATATTGCTGTTGAATTGCCAAATAACGATTTGCCTGATTTAACTTCAAGTAATTACATGACCAATAGCGTTAGATTCTTCCCTCAGAGATTAAAGTATCCATCTTCGTTACCAAATACAAATCCAGATGGATATGCTATTGCAACAGGATTCCTCTCTAATGGTAAAGATGAAGTCCTTACTCCGCTATGGTGGGCAAAGAAATGATATACGTGGTATGTCGTATGACATGACTAGTACTAAAAAAAACCGCTCTGTAAAAAGAGCGGTTTTTTATTTATAATAAAATCTATATTAACCTTCAATATTTGGTGACTCTAGACCGTAACCTTTTTTCTTATCTTCTGCTTTAAGTAAAAATGCAAAAACTAGTGCTAACAGACCAAAACCAGTAAAGATAAGCATTGGAAGAGTATAATCGTATGTATTAACCATCATTCCATCTCTCATAGTCTGACCTGTAATACAATATTTTTCAAGCACCCAGCCAATCAGTAAAGGAACTCCCATCAATCCCCAGTTCTGCACCCAGAATATTAAGGAATATGCTGTTCCCAGTCGTTTCTCCGGAACAATCTTCGGCACAGAAGGCCACATTGCTGAAGGTACAAGTGAGAAAGCTACCCCAAGTATTATTACAAGAATCATAGCAATAATCCAGTTATTGAGCATCTGAACTGAGAATAAAGCGTGAACAACTATAAGTAATAAAGAGCCAATTATCATAATTGAGGCACCTTTTCCTTTTCTATCGTAAATACCTCCAAACAATGGAGTGAGTAGTATATTTCCAAAAGGCAACAGCATCGGTATTAAACCTGCTATATTTTGATCAACACCAAACTTATTTACCATCAAGTCAGTTGCATATTTCAGGAAAGGGAAAACAGCTGAGTAAAAGAGTACACATAATATTGCAATATACCACCACCCTTTGTTTGTTAAAATTTTTCCTATATCTGAAATTTTGAATTCATCTTCGTGACTTATTTCTGCCTGCACATCATTAGCTTCAGATGCATCCAGTTTCTTATCCATCACCATATAAACTATAAATGCAATAAGACCGATACATAGACCAATTAGGGCAACTAATACAGGACGTGACACATCTATAACTCCCAGAGCTCTGGCAATAGGCACAGAGAACCCTAATGCAAATGCAGTACCAACTCTTGCTAATGCCACCTGCATACCCATTGCAGTTGCCATCTCTTTTCCTTTAAACCACTTTACAATTATCTTAGATACAGTGATACCGGCTACTTCAACACCAACGGCAAAAACAGCAAAACCAATACAAGCCCAAAAAAGCTGAGCATTAAGCCCCATAATTGTTTCACCATCTAATACGTGAGTAGACACTGCCCAATATTTTATAGCAGTACCAATTACCATCAGAGCAGTAGCTCCAAGACCTGTTATTCTTATCCCCAGTTTATCAAGAATTATTCCTCCTAAAATAAGCATTACAAGAAAAACATTAAACCAACCGTATGAGCTGGTATATACTCCATAATCAGCTCGTGTCCAGTTTAACTGACTTTCAAGTAAACCTACTATTGGTGACAATACGTCTGTTAAAAAGTATCCGCACATCATTGTAAAAGATACAATCAAAAGTGCAGTCCATCTTGCCGCTGCAGAATCTCTGAGCGATTTTCTAACTGTTTCTACCATTTAAAAATATATTTAACTTATTAATCATTTTAAAGAGAACAAAGATAATTAAAAAGTCATTATTCATGACCTTTTGTTATTGTTATGTCTGAAATAAAGGGGTATTTTAAATAAAATGACAGCTAAAGTGCAGAAACTTGTAACCTGTTGAGGTATGAGGAGGTTTTACGTATCTCCTTATACATAACAATATCCTCATCAATGAAGGGAACCTCTTTACGATATCCCTTCAGCACTTTTTCGATTATTGGTGATGATTTCAGCGGGCGTCTGAACTCAAGTGCTTGAGCAGCATTCATCAACTCTATTGAAAGTATTATATCCAGATTGTCCATCACCTTAAGAAGCTTTATTGCCGATGTAGCACCCATACTAACATGATCCTCCTGACCATTTGAAGAGACAATAGAATCAATACTTGCCGGGGAGCAGTATATCTTATTTTGACTTACAACAGAGGCTGCAACATATTGTGGAATCATGAACCCTGAGTTAAGCCCCGGGTTTGCCACCAGAAATTCAGGCAGACCTCTTTTTCCCAGTATCAATTGCGCAATACGTCTTTCGGAGATATTACCCAGCTCAGCCATAGCAATTGCAAGAAAATCATATGCGATAGCCAAAGGTTGACCATGAAAGTTGCCTCCTGAGATAATCTTATCATCATCAGGAAAAATTGTTGGATTGTCGGTTACCGAATTAATCTCGGTATGAACAACCGACTTTGCATAATCAATAGCATCTTTTGTTGCCCCGTGAACCTGTGGTATACAGCGAAAGGAGTATGGATCCTGCAGATGTTGTTTTTCTCTGGTGATAATCTCGCTACCTTCGAGGAACCTGCAGATATTCTGACTTGTTTCGAGCTGACCAATATGTGGTCGTATAAGGTGTAGTTTTTCCTCAAATGGCTCAATGTGACCATCATATGCATCTAACGACATTGCAGCTATCAAATCGGCTCTGACTGACAACCGCTGGGCCTTCATAATTGCATATACTCCATGTGCCGACATAAACTGTGTACCATTTAACAGCGCCAGACCCTCTTTACTCTGTAATTTGATAGGCTCCCATCCAAACTCATCAAGCACAAAACCTATATCTTGCTTTTTCCCCTTATAAAAAACATCTCCAACACCAATAAGAGGAAGAAAAAGATTAGCAAGTGGTGCCAAATCGCCTGATGCACCTAATGAACCTTTATCATAAACAATAGGCAGAATATCATTATTAAAGAGATCAAGCATTCTCTGTACAGTTGCTACCTGTACCCCACTATATCCCAGTGACAATGCATGAGCTTTAAGAATAAACATTAATTTAACTATTAGTGGCGTAACTTCATCACCAACACTACATGCATGTGATTTTACCAGATTTTCCTGCAGCGTGCTAAGGTCTTCATTCGAAACAGTGCGATCACACAAAGAACCAAACCCAGTGGTTATTCCATATAATGGAGATTGCTCTTTCTCAATTTTGCTATCGAGGTAATCACGACACTTTTGTATTCGCTCTTTGGCTTCCGGTGCAAGTTCCACTTTAATATTATTAGACAAAATCCATTCAAGATCTTCAATAGTAAGTTCTTTTTGCCCGATTAAATAAATGTTTTTCATAATTCTGTTGTTTGTCAGAAGGTGTTATTTTCTATTTCATTGCATTTCTCTGTCATGTAATATACAAATTCCTCATCATCGATATTTTCCAAATTTATCCTGACGTTTAACAATGAACCTTTGATAGCTGCTTCACATGCCAACAGCCCTACCTTGCCATCAGAATTAGCATTTATATTTCCTTTCTGTATAGTTTCTTTTATCAAATCTTTCATACAGTATGCTCTTTGAGCAATTGACATTGGAATATAGGATGCAATTTTAGTTGCATGCTGAATTTTCCTATTTCGTTGAGCAATCTCTTCATCACTGTTTTTAGGTAGTTGATATGCATCCATAACAAGTTGATATGAGACCGCATCTCTATCAATGTCATTAATAAACTGAGCTCTGTTCTCAGACATAATCATAGCGATCTCTTTCATTCGCTCCTCAACATCTGAATACTTTTTTCTACCAATTGTCAGCTTGGCAACCATCTCAGTTAATGAAGCTGCAATTGCAGCCAAAAGTGCTGAAGAACAACCACCACCTGGCACTGCATCATTTGAAGCTGTCTTCTCCAGAAATTCCTTTAATGTTAAGTCTTGTAGTTTCATATGATTAGTTTTTTATTCAAAGGTATCATATGTAACATGCATATATGCTAGTTTTATATAACAACTTCTCCTTTTATTATTACTTTTTCAACTATATTCATTCCAACATTATACGGTAGAAATTTATAAGATGGATATTGCAGTAAAATCATATTACCATGCTTCCCAATGTCAATACTACCTATTTTATCCGCACGGCCGATTGCAGCAGCACTATTAATTGTAAATGCTGTAACAGCTTCTTCTGGTGACATATTCATATAAATACATGCAATTGCAAACAGAAGAGGTACTGATGAAGAAAATGAGCTTCCCGGATTAAGGTCGGTTGCCAAAGCAACAATACAACCTGAATCTATCATTTCACGAGCTCTTGCATATTTTTCTCTCAATGAAAAAGCGGTCAATGGGAGCAGTGTTGCAACTACATTGGATTCAGCCATTGACATAATTCCATTATCAGAAGCTTGCAATAGATGATCGGCAGAGATGCAGTTTAGTTCAACTGCTAATTCAGTACCACCTAACTGAGCAATTTCATCAGCATGCATTTTCAGTTTTAATCCATATTGTCTGGCAGCCTCCAGATACCTTCTGGTTTGCTCAATTTCAATTGGATGAACTTCATTTAAGTACTTCATGATACGCAGTTGCTTAATTTCAGTTTCCTTATCGAGACCATAACCACTTTTGCCTTCCACAGTAGTTATTCCCAGATGCAACATAGCATCAAGCCGCATTTTGCCAGACTTAATCAACTCATCTTCCGAGGCTTCACGAGTCTTAAGAGTAGTACTTAAAATGCCCCCTCCCCAGTTCATGATTTCCATATAACTGTCACCTCTCATTCTCCATGAAAATTCCTCCTCCCGATATCCACCAAATACAAAATGAATATGCGGATCTACGAAACCAGGTAACAATGCTCTACCGGAAGCATCAAGTACATGATAGTCTGACAGATTTACATCAACCTTTTCATCTTGCTTTAGAATAAGAGAAATAAGACCATTAGTTACAATTACAGTACCATTTTCAATTATACTAAGATCTGACATCTCCTTGCTGCGTTTTCCTTCAAAACCGCTGCATGTAACTACCTGTGATGCATTTTTAATTATAAGGTTACTCATTGTTGACAATTTTACTTTTTAATTTTTGCCTCCACTCTTTCCATCCAAGAATTGCCAGTATAAGAAATACAGTGTACTGTATAGATGTAAAAAACAAACCTTGAGAAGCAAAAATTGGAATTGATATTATATCACCAATTATCCAGAACAACCAGTTCTCGATCTTCTTTACAGCCATTAAAATTGTTGCCACCAAAAAAAATGCAGTATTGAACGAATCTATCCATGGCAGATAAGATTCCATATATTCAATATTATCTCTGTTTACCCAACGCAGAATAAAGAATACAATTATATATATCAATACTACTGAAAACCATGATATTACATTTTGTTTAATTGTGTTTTTGCTTATCTCTAACCTCTGATTGTCACTTTTACCTGACCACATATACCAGCCGAAGATATTTGAAATAAGGTATACAATATTAATACCTGCATTAGCAAATAATTTGGCAATGAAGCAAATGTATATGTAAATCGACACGTTTGCAATTCCGAAAGGGAAAACAAGTATTTTCTCCTTGCGAGCATACCAAACACTAAGTATTCCAAGAATTACAGCAATCAGTTCTAACCAATTCATCAGGCTATTCCATTAGTTTAATTTCAAGAACCTGTTTAATTGAAAAATTATCCAATCCCAGGTAATATGCTACAGAATCAACAAGTGCTTCCAAAGGTACCAATCCTATTACTTCGCCACCGGCAACAGTCACTCCATACCTTTTTGCTTCCATTCTCACCATTTCATGTGCTCTGTAGATTGAAGTTTTTGTATAGTCGGTCAGATTCATAGACACCTGAGTTATGCCTTTATCCTCCAATTCAACACCCATTGCTTTGCAAAATCTAAGTCCTCCACCAATATGTCTCACTTTTTTAGCAATCGCAGTTGCAATTTCTAAATCTGATGTATTAAGATTTACATTATATGCCACTAAAGGCATTCTGGCGCCAACAGCTACAGCACCTGCAGTAGGGTGTGGTTGTAATGGACCAAAATCAGGTTTCCACTCAGGAGAAAGCATTTTTTCTTTTAACCCTTCAAATTCACCTTTACGTACATTTGCAAGATTTTCGCGATGTTGTTGTGTAGCCGATTTCTCATATAAAAAAACAGGCAGATTATATTTTTCTCCGATAGCATCTCCCACCTCCTTTGATAATGTTATTGCCTCATCCATTGTTACATTCTTTATAGGAATAAAAGGAATTACATCCACTGCCCCCATTCTTGGATGCTGACCACTATGTTTAGTCAGATTAATAAGCTCAACTGCTATTCCTACTGCTTCAATTACTGCTTCCTTAAGAGCTTCGGGTTCACCTGCTACAGTGATTACCGATCTGTTATGGTCAGCATCACTACTATAATCAAGTAGTTTTACATTGTCTTTCGCACGGAATGCATCCGCAATCTTTTCTACTATTTGCTTATCACGTCCCTCACTAAAATTTGGAACACACTCTATGATTTTATTCATCAATATATTAGTTTCTGTTTAATGTTTTAACTATATAGTTATGCTTAACAAGTTCTCAATAATGAATTGCAATTTAGCAATATTTCAGATAATATCATTTAATAATCTCTCATTAACCAAATAAGGTTCTGTGATTTTATATTCCTGAGAGTGGTTAATATTAAATTCTTTTACTGTTTTCATAGCATTAGTATTTCTTGCCCAGGATCTGCGGGCAACACCACCCACAACATCCCAAAGTATAGCAGAACGAAGTATTTCATCAACTCTTTCACTTCCGTCAAGTACCATACCAAATCCACCGTTAATTGCTTTACCTATACCAACACCACCTCCATTGTGAAGTGCAACCAGACTCATTCCTCGGGCTGCATTACCAGCAAAACATTGTACTGACATATCAGCCATAATATTACTGCCATCCTTTATATTGGCAGTTTCCCTGAAGGGTGAATCTGCACCACTCACATCATGATGATCACGCCCAAGCATAACAGGACCAATTTCTCCACTTCTAACCATCTCACTGAATCGAAGCGCAATTTTTAGTCGTCCTTCAGCATCCTGATATAATATACGTGCCTGAGTACCAACTACCAGTCTGTTCTTTTCAGCCTCACGAATCCAAACCCAGTTATCTCTGTCCTGCCCACTCCTTTCAGGATCAATACATTCCATTGCTGCTCTGTCTGTTTTTAAAAGATCAGCATGCAATCCACTTAAACTCTACCCCTGGCTTTAAGCTCTTCTAAAAATTCTGGTGCCAGCAATGAGTGCTGTTCAGGAGGTATGTATCTTAGAGCGTTCTTTAAAGCTATTTTAGTCTGTAACTTTGTTAATCTATAACCTCTGTCAGGTGCACGTAGTATGCCTTCCTGAAAATGAGGATATGGAGGTAAGGTATTCTCTAACGTGATACTCATATAATTTATTCATGGTTATTATACATCAGCAAACATACGACAAATTTAATATTTTAAATATATTTGCCAACACTTTAATTCATTAAAACAGAAACAGTTTAAAGATTAAAACTATCAACCATAAAAAAATCCAGCAAGAGGGACTATCCCCTTCTTGCTGGAAAAAATGACTAAAAAAAGCAAATAGTTATACCTTGAGGAAAATCTTCTTTTTATATAGCAGATACAGGAATAACCATCCAACTATAACATATCCAATTGCAATAATTAGTGGAGACCATGCTTCAGGAAGCAGTTCTGCAATTCCTCCAAATAAAAAGTCTGTTGCCCTTCCAAATCCTATAATTCTGTTAGCGAGATAAATTGTAATGGGGTTCATACCGATTACAACAAAGAAAAATGCCCATTTTTGATACTTCCAAACATCAATTATCAGATAAAAGATTGTCATTAGTATTATACTTATTCCACCAACATAGCATACAAATGAGCTAGACCATAAGTTTTTATTGATAGGGAAAACCAGATTCCATATCTGACCGATGATGATTAGTATTACTCCTCCTATTGCCATGTAGAGAACTTTCTTCATAGGCTTATAGGTATTCTTTAGAAGTTCACCTACAAGCATACCTAAAAGTCCGGTACTAACAGCCGCTATAGTAGGTAATATTCCTTCATTATCTCCAAACTCGTAGCAGCACAACCTGCCTGGTAGAAGTGTCCTGTCAATATAACTTGATATATTTCCTTGCATTGAATATCTGTCAGGGTCACCAAAATCAGGTGCTTTAAATATAAGGAATAGTAACCAATAAAATATCAATAACCCCCAGAACCACACCATTCTTGATTTCCAGTTCTTTGTTTTCATGAAAATCAGTGCTGCAAACATCCAAGCCAGTCCAATACGTCCAAGTACACTTGGAAAACGCATAGCCTCTATATTGAAAATGATACCGTTATTATATATTAATCCAAGGAGCACCAGAATAAGACCTCTTTTAAAGATATGTCGATATAGTGCTTGCTTTCCTCCTTTTACAGCCAATCTTTTTGATACAGAAAAAGGAAAAGATACACCAGCAATAAAAAGGAACAATGGGAATATCATATCATAGGCTTGAAAACCATGCCATTCAACATGGGTCATTTGCCCGGCCCACCATTCCAGAACCGGCCAACCTGTTAATGCACCCAGCAGAATGAAAACTTCTTCTGCCCCCATTATCCAAAACATATCAAACCCTCTTAACGCATCCAACGACTTTAAACGATCGGATGGTTGAACCTTTAAGTCTGCGTTTTTCATTGTTAATCAATCAATTAATCTGTTAATATTTATCAACCCACAAGAGTTACTTCTCTGGCAGGAAGAATTAAATTTAGTTACTGTTTCACAAGAAGAATTTAAATGATACACAAATATAACCAATTATAGATATTATTTCAGAATAATAAGTTTAAATTTGCTTACTATTAACAATGTATAATCAGAAAAAATATCTAAAACCAATCAAAAGTTATGAGAAAAATTACTATCCCATTGCTTATCGTACTGTCTTTAATTATAGTACAATGTTCTTCAACAAAAAATACAACATTAATATCAACGGAAGCGCCTATAGTTGAAAATGTTATTCTGTTAATTGGAGACGGAATGGGTGTTAGTCAGGTCTATTCGGGCATTACAGCTAATAATGGGCTAAATCTTGAAAAATCACAATATGTAGGATTTTCTAAAACTTATTCAGCCAGCAGTTATATTACAGACTCTGCAGCAGGAGGTACCGCAATTGCAACCGGTACAAAAACAAATAATGGTGCAATTGGTGTTGATGCTAAAGGAAATGATGTTAAATCAATACTTGAATATGCAGCTGAAAATGGTAAATCCACAGGTGTTGTTGCAAGTTGTGCAATTACACATGCTACACCGGCATCCTTCGTTGCACATCAGCCAAACAGAAATATGCAGGAAGAGATTGCTGTTGATTTTGTAAATTCAGATATCACACTGTTTATTGGTGGTGGAAAGAAATATTTTGCTGATCGTTCAGATAAAGTAGATCTTTTTAAACAATTGAAAGATAAAGGATTCAAGGTTGCTTTTGATATGAATGATGTAAAACAAACAACTTCCGGTAAACTGGCAGCACTAATTGCAGATGAACACCCGGCAACTTATCCTGAAAGAGGAGAATTTCTACCTGAGAGTGTTCAAACAGCTCTGGATATACTTGATAATAATTCAAAAGGATTTTTCCTTATTGTTGAAGGCTCTCAGATTGATTGGGAAAGTCACGACAATAATGCAGAAGGTGTAGTAAATGAAATGATTGATTTCGATAGAACAATTAAGGTGGCTTTTGATTATGCAGACAAGAACCCGGGTACACTTGTTGTGATTACAGCTGACCATGAAACTGGTGGAATGGCACTTACAGGAGGCAGTTTTGAAACTGGAGAGGTTAAAGCTGCATGGGGATCAACAGGTCACACCTCTGTAATGGTACCTGTATTTTCTTACGGCACTGGTGCAGAAAAGTTTGCAGGAATATATGAGAACATAGATATATACAATAAAATCATGAGTCTTTATGGTTTTGAAAAATGACATTTTCAAGCTGATAATTTCCTGCCTTCTGGTTAGTCTGCTTATTAAGCTTCCTCAATGGCTGGGACTAGTTGCAGACTCTGATGAATACTACATCAAAAATGTAGCTGTTTCAATTTTTTTGGGATTATCAGCTTATACATATCTTACACAAAGCAAGATCAATAGAAAACAATTAATTATATCACTGCTGATATTTATTTTATCAGCAGTGTATATTAATTCCTTACCTAATGGTGAAAAAAGCGATTCTGTGACCTTGGCATACATACATATCATTCCTTTTTCCCTTATTTTTCAGATTTATGTAACTTTTATTTCAAGATTGTGTTACAAAGGAATATTTTATGTAAAATATGATTCTGATTTATAAAATTACAGATTAATAACAGGATTAAAATTCTGCTGCTATAGTTATGTTTCAATTTATCAGAAAATCGACTTGTCAATCTCATTGAACGAAGTTATAACATCATGATTGTAGTTACTGTATTCAGAGTTGGTTGAGTTCACTATTATAATTTTTCCGACTTTCGAATTTTCAGCAGCACCAATTCCGGATGATGAGTCTTCAAAAATCAATGCATTCTCCGGTTTGACATTTAACACTTTCATTGCTCTGACAAAAATCTCAGGATTGGGCTTACTTTTCATTGTACCGTCGTTATACACTACTTTGTCAAAATTGAAGTACTCTCCAAGATTTAAATGTTTGAAATAGAACTCAACATTAAAAAGGTCTGATGCAGTTGCAATAGTGAAGGGAATATCTTTTGATTGTAGATATTTAAAAAACTCCACTGCACCGGGAGCAAGATTCATCTCCTGCTTCAAACAAAGTGATTGATATATACTCTCTTTCTCAATTATTAATCTCTGAACTTCATCTGATGAAAACTCTTTTTTGAAGATATTTGCAAGTATATCAGCATTATTTTTACCATGAATTTTTCGATCTTTTTCTTCATCATCAAGATTTAGTGAATATCTTTCTAGAAAAATATCCCATGCCTGATTATGCAGTTGAGTATCGAAAAAGAGTGTCCCGTTAAAATCAAATATTACACCTTTAATTACCATATTAACTTTTGAATATTGTATAAACTGCAAAGATAGCAATAAGCTCTGTAACGATTCCTGTTGGCTATTTAAAATTCACAACTTAATTATTATATTCAAGATGATACACTTAAATAAAAGAAACTTGATATATTTAGTTATTTCAATATATTTTTCTATATCTTTGGTTTTGTTACCCTTCTCTTTCTAATCTTTTATGAAGATCCTTATCATTTTAATGATTAATAAAAGTGATTTTATAATTTGAAAACACTATAAGGATATGAAAAAGATTAAACGTCGTGATTTTTTAAACTATACCGGATCGGCAATAGCATTTACAGTAATTCCAAGAAATGTATTGGGTGGTGTTGGATTTGTAGCTCCAAGTGATAGAATAAACATAGGACTTATTGGAGTTGGTATGCAACAAATGGGTGAATTAATAAATCTAATTCCCGATAAAAGAGTTCATATTGTCTCGGTATGTGATCCAAATAAATATCCTATTGGTTATCATCAGTGGGGACCTGGCAGTGATTTGAAGAAAAGTGTAAGAAAACTTCTGGGTGATTCAACCTGGGGAGGTGAGGTTAATGTAACAGCAGGACGTGACTGTGGTCAGAGTTTTGTAAATAAATATTACGCTAAAGAAAGAAATAAAAACAGTTATTCTGGTTGTACTGCATATTCAGATTTCAGGGAAATGCTTGAGAAAGAAAACGATATAGATGCAGTAAAAATTGTTGTTCCTGATCATGCTTATCCTCCTATAATTTTAAAAGCTCTTGAAAAAAACAAACATGTTATCTCTCATAAACCATTAGGTAATAGAGTTCATGAAACAAGAGCCATTTTTGAGGCAGTTAAAAGTAAACCCAATCTAATAACTCATATGCTTGCCTGGGGCGCTATACATGATAGATATCAAACTGTAAAAAAATGGATTGACGACGGAGTAATTGGAAACCTAAAGGAAATACATAACTGGTCATATCGTCCAGTATGGCAACAGTGGCAAACTACTTTTAAAGATCGACCTGAAATTCCTGAAGGTTTTGATTGGGACTTATGGTTGGGAGCATGGCCTGACAGACCGTATCATCCAAACTATACACATACAGTCTACAGGGGTTGGTATGATTTTGGCGCCGGAAGTATTGCAGACATGGGAATTTACAGTCTATGGCCTCTGTTCACAACATTAGGTGTAGATGCGCCTCCATTTGCTGTTGAAACAATGGGAACAACAACTAAAACAATTGGTGAGTTTGATGAAATGAAGGATGTACCAAACAGTGTTGCATTTCCATTATCTTCAATAGTAAGGTGGAAATTTAGTGCATCTGAAAACTGTGGTCCTTTTGATCTATTCTGGTATGATGGAGGAATGAGACCTCCTACTCCACCGGAGTTAGAAGTTGATAATAAAGTTTTCGAAAGTGAGGGAATGATGTTTGTGGGTGATAAAGGTAAGATCTTAGGTGGATTCAGATGCGAAAACCCTGTCATAATACCAGTATCAAAAATGATCGAAGTTACAGGCTCAAAAGAGATACCTCGTTCAAGAACAAGTGTAAACTCTACTGATGTCTGGATAGAAGCAATCTTAAACAACAAGCAATCACCTGGTAATTTCCTTAGCTCCTGGCCAATAATTGAGACTGCACATTTAGCTGCAGCAGCATTTAGAACTGGAAAGAAGATTAATTATGATCACAAGAACATGACTATTACAAATATACAGGATGCAAACCAATATTTATATCGTTCTGAATACAGAAAAGGCTGGGAAATTAAATGATTTAAATAGAAATAATAACTAATATAATTAACAGTGAAAACTTAATAGTATGAAAAAAGTATCCCGAAGAGGTTTTCTTGAAAAAACATTAGCAATTGGAGCAGGCTCATTTATTGCTCCTTCATTATTAAATATGCAACAGGCATACTCAAAAAACAGTACAATAGCTGCTGCAGGCTCTCAGTGGATAGGAGAAAATAACATTTCTCTTGCTCAGTGGGCGTTAGTTGATGAAATAAATAAAGGTGAGTGGAAAACATTAGACTTTCCCAGAATCGCTCGCGAAGATTTTGGTATAAGCGGTATTGAATTCGTTAACACACTGTTTGAAGTTCCTATTGCTACTTATTTAAATCGATTAAAAAGGAATGCAGATGAACATGGTGTTAAAATGGTATTGATTATGGTTGATGCAGAAGGTGAAACTTGTACTCCATCAAAAGAGGAAAGGAAGCAGACTGTTACTAATCACAGAAAATGGATAGATATTGCTCAGTACCTTGGTTGCCACGCAATTCGTACAAACTGTATTGGTGCAAAAGATATTGATAAAGGAGAAGCTCTTAAATGGTCTGCCGAAACATATAATATGATGCTGGAGTATGCCGTTCCGGCTAATATTAGCATACTGATTGAAAATCATGGAGGTGTATCAAATGATGCCGACTGGTTAGATTCTTTAATGAAAGTGGTTAACAGTAAATACTTTGGAGTTCTTCCTGATTGGAGGCAACCCGGAGCTGAATTTGACAATGTAGGATTTCTGGAAAAAACTCTTCCTTATGCAGGTGGTATGTCTTTTAGAAATCAGCCGTCTGATGAACTTACTGAAAAAATGATTAAAATGACATATGATAGAGGTTTCAGAGGATGGTATGGAATTGAATCCAGCGGCCGCGAGAATATTTTAAAAAGTAAAGAATTACTTATGAAGCATTTACCAATGAAGTAGTATATTAAGTAAACCTGGATAAAGTAAAAATAGTAAATCTATATGGAAACTGTCAGTGCAATTGCTCTAGGAATTGGTTTGAGTGCCAGTGCAGGTTTCAGAGTATTTATACCACTTCTCATAGCAGGAATTGCTTCTCACTTTGGAGTCTTGCCATTAGGTGAAAGTTTCGAATGGATGGGGTCAACTCCTGCCCTCATATGTTTTGGTGCAGCAGCAGTTTTGGAGGTTTTGGCATATTATATTCCATTTATTGATAATTTAATAGACACCATTGCAACACCACTTTCAATTGTTGCAGGTACACTGCTGATGACATCTGTTTTCCCTGCAGAAAACGAATGGATGAAATGGATATTAGGTTTTATTGTAGGAGGTGGAGCAGCAGCCACAATTCAAAGTGGCAGTACAATTACACGACTATTTTCATCTAAATTTACAGCAGGGGCAGGTAATCCCGTAGTTTCCACAACTGAGGGTGTGGCAGCTACGGGATTTTCTATCCTGTCTTTGATAATACCAATTATCGTAGCAATTTTAATAGTAATATTGATAGTTTTTATTCTCCGTATTTTATATAAGAAGTTAATTAAAAGAAAGAAACAATATGTTCAGTAATGTAATCTTCTGTTAACTTCATCTATATTGAAATACTCCGGATCGAATCTCTCATCAAGCCAATCTTTATAATTTTCATAATATTTGTGTTGAGGATTTTTTAGTATAAATAGAATATCATGATATCCATTTATTCCTCCACAATCTTCAGGAGGACAACTCATCTTACCTTCTATACAAACAGGATATTTAATCTGTGGATTGACTGTTGTTATATCCTCAAGAAAGATATCATGCTCCCATCTGTCACCATAATCATACTCATAGGTAATCCTATCGTGCTTTTTAGTAAGCAGATCAGCAACAGTTAAATCTCTATAGTCTATTTTATTGTTCTCATCCAAAAAATCATCTCCTTCAATTTTCAATGTATAAAATGTATTGTTTTTCTCAAAATAATGAAGATGTGAATTTTCCCATCCCATAGATGTCTGAATCACTTCATGAAAGTCAGCCAGAGACATGTCAGAAGGTATTAATACACGTCTCCAGATCTTAGGCTTACTACCTCTAAGGACAATTTGAATCTGAAATATTATATCTTTCATACTGGTAAGAATTAAATGGTTGAGCATTGGAAAGAGTTCTTATTAATTAAAACAATATTTCTATTAATTTAGTTTTTAAGACTTTAGTTAATCCAGTCTTATCTTAGTAGTCATTTTGTGAGTGCAAGCAATATTTAAAATATAGTGTTTTGTTTAAAACCTGTTTTTATTAAAAATTACAGTAACATAACAGCAGAATCCACTATAAAATCATTATATTTTATTATGTTTGCACCCTTAATTTAAATATTTTATTTTCTAATCATATTTATTAAATCATATGTCAAACGAATACTTACTCGAGATCTGTGCTAATTCAGTAAAGAGCTGTGTTGAAGCACAAAAAGGTGGTGCC